>JAFEHU010000041.1 GCA_017848435.1 Burkholderiaceae bacterium
GCGAGGGTCAATGCTTGGAGTTTCATGAAATTTCCTTTCGACAGGGTGGTTAAAAATTAAAAGGCTTCGTTGCCAGAATCTGCCGCCAGTGCCTCAATCGGCTTGCGGCCAAACAGCCACACCATGGCGGGTGTGAGGAAGGAGTCAAGCAGCGTGGAGGTAATCAGGCCGCCAAAGATCACCACAGCCACTGGATGAAGAATTTCGGTGCCGGGCATCTCTGCTTCAAACAGCAAAGGCGAGAGTGCAAATGCGGCTACCAGTGCAGTCATCAACACAGGTGTTAACCGTTCCAAAGAGCCTCGCACCAACATGGCGGTGTCGAACTTCTCACCCTCAAATGCACACAGGTTGACGTAGTGCGAGACCTTCAGAATGCCGTTGCGAATGGCAATGCCAGCCAGCGTGATGAAGCCCACCAGCGCGGCCACACTGAGCGGCTGGCCAGAAATCCACAAGCCAATCACCGCCCCCACCAAGGCCAGAGGAATGTTGGCCATGATGATGGCCGCCAGCACGGCTGACCGGTAGCGCGAGTACAGGATGAAGAAGATCAATGCGGCAGACGCCAGCGACAGCAAACCGATCAGCCGCGAGGCATCTTCCTGTGCCTGGAACTGCCCGCCCAGCGTAATGAAGTAGCCGGCCGGCAATGCGGTGTCCCCGGTTACCTTGCGGATGTCGGCCACCACGTCGCTGAGTGCGCGGCCGGAAGCATTGGCAGACAAAACAATGCGCCGCCGCCCATCGTCCCGGCTGACCTGGTTCGGGCCATCGCCCTCGTCCACGCTGGCCATTTGCGACAAGGGAATGCGCCCTGCTGGTGTGTCAATCAAGAGGTTGCGCAGACCCTCAATGCCACGCTGCGTCTCCGGCAGGCGCAACACCAAATCAAAACGGCGGCTGCCCTCAACAATCTGCGTGATCTTTTCGCCGTCGATCAGCATCTGCAACTCCTGCAGCAGCTTGGGCGGCGCGATGCCGTAGCCACGGGCCTTGTCGTAGTCCACCGTCACCTTGATCTGCGGCGTCAGCACCTGTTTTTCCACTTCGAGGTCTACCAGGCCACCGATGCCGGCCAGCTTTCGCCGCAGCGCTTCCGCTTGGCCGCGCAGTGTGTCCAGATCGTCACCGTAGATCTTGATGGCAATCTGCGCCCGAACACCCGAGAGAAGGTGGTCGATGCGGTGGCTGATGGGCTGGCCAATGCTGATGGCCGCTGGCAGGCTGGAAATCCTGCTGCGAATATCGGCGTAAATCTCCGCCACGCTGCGGTCACTTGGCTTCAGGCGCAGGTCAAGCTCAGACACATGCACGCCCTCGGCATGCTCGTCCAGCTCCGCCCGTCCCGAACGGCGCCCCACGTAGGCCACCTCGGGTACACCGACCAGCGCTTTCTCAGCCACGGCACCAATGCGCGATGTCTCGGCCAGCGTGGTGCCAGGGTTCAACCGCAGGCCAACCAGCGCCACACCTTCGTTGAAAGGTGGAAGGAACGTGGTCGGGAACAGTGGGACGACCGCACCAGCCAACACGACAGCCACGCCGCCGGCCAAAACCCAGCCTTTGGGGGCATTCAGTACCTTTTGCAAGCTGCCCGCATACCGGCTCTTGACCCAGGCTTGCACCTTGGTGTCGCCGTGCTCAAGCCCTTTGATTTTGGGCAGCAGGTAGTAGGCCATCACGGGCGTGACCGTGACCGACACCAGCATAGAGGCCAGTAGCGAGACGATGTAGGCCACCGCCAGCGGCTGCATTAGCCGGCCTTCGATGCCAGGCAAAAAGAACAGTGGCAACAGCACCAACACAATGATGATGGTGGCGTAGACAATGGCCGAACGCACTTCCAGCGTGGACTTGGCGATCAGTTCCAAAGGCCCCAGCCGGGCGTTGGGATGTGCCACACGGTCTTCCTTCAGGCGCCGCAGCACGTTCTCCACCCCCACCACCGCGTCATCGACCAAGCAACCAATCGCGATGGTCAGGCCGCCCAGCGTCATCGTGTTGATCGAGAACCCGAAATACTGGAACACCACCACCGTCAGCATCACCGACAGGGGAATGGCGGTCAGGGCAATCAAGGTGGTGCGCAGATTGAGCAGAAAGAAATACAGCACCACCGCCACCACCATGCCGGCAGCGAGCAATTTTCCTTTCAGCGTGTCCACCGACGATTCGATGAAACTGGCCTGCCGCATCGTGATGCGCGGCTCACCCATACCGGGTGGCAAGCCCTTTTTGAGTTCTTCCAGAGCAACTTCTATCTGCTGCGTCAGCTTCACCGTGTCGGCGTCGGGCTGCTTCTGGATGCCGAGGATCACGGCCGGTTGGCCATTGAGGCCGGCATCCCCACGCTTGATGGCAGGCGCAAACTTCACCTCTGCCACCTGGCTGAGTTGAATGGCCTGCTGGTTCCTGAAGGCCACTGGCAGCTTGGCCAGGTCTTCCAGGCGGGTGGTTCGGCCAATGTTGCGGATTAGGTACTCGCGGGAGTTCAGTTCCAGGAAACCACCACTGGTGTTGGCCGAGAAGCCCTTCAACACTTCTGCAATTTCTTCCACTGTCACACCCAACGCCGCCATGCGCGCGCTGTCGGGCTGCACCTGGTACTGGCGCACCTCGCCGCCAATGGGCGCCACCTGCGCCACGCCAGGCAGGCTCAGCAAGCGCGGGCGGATCACGAAGTCGGCGTATTCACGCACCAGCATCGGGTTGATCTTGCTGACATCAATCGGCAGTGCCAGCAGCATGATCTCGCCC
>JAFEHU010000062.1 GCA_017848435.1 Burkholderiaceae bacterium
CGCTGCCGCCGTGGTGTCTGAGTTGCTGGGGCTGGCGCTGATCGCCAAGCCCGTGCTCAACAACACCTGCTACAGCTTCGTCGACGACAAACAGGTGATTCACGTCGCCTCGGTGCACGAGTACGTGGCGGCGGAAAAAACCTTCAAGACCGTGGCCGGCTCCGGTGGCGTTTCACCCGGCCCCACCGAGCTGGAAGGTGTGTACGCACTGAACTGGGCGCAGAACATCTGGGCCGACACCCTGGCCTGACGCGCGCTGGCGGGCCCCCCAAAGTGCCTTCCGGGCTCTTTGGGGGATGTATTTGGCCGGATTGAATGAGAAATTGGCCGCTGGCCTTAGTGCAGGCTTGTTACTCAGCTATGAATTGAATAGCAAATGTTCAGACCGCACACCCGCGCACAGAGCCGCCACTGGCGAATGCGACGTGCAATGGCGAACATCCCGTCAGGTTTGGGGGCAGTATTTTGTGACGGCGGTTGGGTACGGCAGCGGAAAATGGAAACCAGATCGCCCAGCCGACGCACTGCTGTCCATCACAAGATGGTTCCGTCGTTCCCGAAAATCGTCTTTGTCAGCGGATGCCAGACCTGCCACATCTTGAATGACCAGGCCGCCGTATTTGATGCTGAGCAACCCTCTGGACTGCAGTTTTTTCAGCGCTTCACCGACGCTTTGACGGGACATCCCTGTCAGTTCCCCAATGTCTTTTTGTGACAAAGGAAGCTCCGGTCCCAAAAGTGGATGGAGCACCGGGTTGTACAGATTGGCGATGCCTCGGGCCACTCGGACCACAGGATCGGCCATTCGGTCGATCTCCAACATCCTCAGATGCTGCGAAAGCCGCTCGGCGATCCGCAGCATGATCAGGCGGTTGAATTCAAGACTGTCGTCCAGCAGCTGCTGCACCACCCCGGCTGGGACAAGCCGGACCCGACTGGCTGTCGCAGCAACGAGGTCATAAGGTCGGCTGGTCTGTCTGACGATGGAACCTTCACCAACCCAACTTCCTTCGGGAACACATGCCAGCAACACCTTTTTGCCCGGGCCTTGGCGTATCTGTGCTTTGAGTAGGCCTTGAATCACACCCACCCATTCCACGGCTGGCGCGCCCTGCTTTCCCACCAACTCACCTGGTTCAAAGCACCGCTCGCGGCTGGACAGCACGAGTCGGCGTCGCGCGCATTCTGGCAACGTGTCCAGCCACGGCGCGCACGCAGCAAAAGCCCCCGCCTGGAAAGCCTGTTCGCTGCCGTCATCACGTCTCGGGTCACCGGCATCGGTCATGCGACGGAAGCCATGTCAGTGATGCAAGCCGCTTGTCATTGGCGGCTCTTTCGCGCAGCTTCCTGCGCGATGCGCAAAAAGAGGGCTCGCACGTCGACATTGGTCGACTCGCCAGCGACTTGAGAACAGTAGCGCCAGAACTCCGCCGGGACGGCGGCGTCGAAACGAATGGCCGCATCGAGACGCATCAGGGCCAACCGCTTGTGTTTCATGTCAATGCTTCGCTTCAGCAAAGAGAGTGCGCTCTCTTGCGTCAGGTTGCGGCTGGCTTCACAGCCGCTGAACCGCGTGCTTGAGCGCAGGCTGCGTTTCAATGACCTGACGTATTCGCGCGACATTTTTTCTCCGAAAGCGCGCCAGTTTAGTGAGTGAAGAACGATTGCTCAATGTCCAAAAGTTCTCAATTCAGTGGGCGAATCGGACACCCTCGACACCGCATGGCTTGGGGGTCGATGGCAGTTGCTCGGCTGGTTGGCCACGATTTTCAGATTGGCATTGCGGCACGATGGCACGCGTTTCATCGTTCGACCATCGAACTTACTTGTCTACGACGTTTATTCCACCGTGACCGATTTGGCCAGGTTGCGTGGCTTGTCGACATCGGTGCCGCGCGCACAGGCGGTGTGGTACGCCAGCAGTTGCAGTGCCACCACGTGCAGCAGCGGCGACAGCGCGCCGTAGTGCTCCGGCAGGCGAATCACGTGAATGCCTTCGTCGTTCTCGATGCGGGTGTCGCCGTCGGCAAACACATACAGCTGGCCGCCACGCGCGCGGACTTCCTGCATGTTGCTTTTGAGTTTTTCGAGCAAATCATCGGCTGGGGCGATGGTGACCACGGGCATCGATGCATCGACCAGCGCGAGTGGGCCGTGTTTCAGCTCACCGGCCGGGTAGGCCTCGGCGTGGATGTAGGTGATTTCCTTGAGCTTGAGGGCGCCTTCCAGCGCAATCGGGTAGTGGCGGCCGCGGCCCAGGAACAGCGCGTTCTGTTTGCTCGCAAAGGCCTCTGACCAGGCCATGATCTGTGGCTCCAGCGCCAACACCGACTGCACCGCCACAGGCAGGTGCCGCAGGTTGCGCAGCGCAGCCTGCTCACCACGCTCGGGCAGCTTGCCGCGCAGTTTGGCCAGCACCAGCGTCAGCAGGAACAAGGCCACCAGCTGGGTGGTGAAAGCTTTGGTGGAGGCCACGCCGATTTCCACACCGGCATGGGTGATGAAGGCCAGCTTGCATTCGCGCACCATCGCGCTGGTGGCGACGTTGCAGATGGTCAGCGTGTGTTCCATGCCAAGGCTGCGGGCATGTTTGAGCGCGGCCAGTGTGTCGGCAGTTTCACCGCTCTGGCTGATGGTGACGACCAGCGTCTTCGGGTCGGGCACGCTCTCGCGGTAGCGGTACTCGCTGGCCACCTCCACCTGGCAGGGCAGCTTGGCAATGCTCTCCAGCCAGTACTTGGCGGTCAGGCCGGCGTAGCTGCTGGTGCCGCACGCGAGGACCAGCACCTTGTCGATCTGGCCGAACACGGCCTCCGCCTCGGCGCCGAACAGCGCGGGCGTGATGCCGGCCACGCCTTCGAGCGTGTCGGCAATGGCGCGGGGCTGCTCGAAGATTTCCTTCTGCATGTAGTGGCGGTAAGGCCCGAGTTCGGCCGCACCGCTGTGGGCGTGCACCGTTTTCACGTCGCGCTGCACTGGCTGCGCCTGGCGGGTGAACACCGCGAGCTGGCCGAGCTGCAGGTCCACCACGTCGCCTTCGTCGAGGTAGACGATTTGGTTGGTCACGCCAGCCAGCGCCATCGCGTCGCTGGCGAGGAAGTGTTCCTGCCCGTCTTCACCGACGCCAACAATCAGCGGTGAGCCAGCGCGCGCGCCCACCACCCGCTGCGGTTCGTTCTGGCAGAACACCGCAATGGCGTAGGCGCCATGCAGCTGTTGGACGGTGGCTTGCACAGCGGCCAGCAGGTCCCCCTGGTAGAGGCTGTCGATCAGGTGGGAAATGACCTCGGTGTCGGTCTGGCTGACGAACACGTAGCCCTTGGCTTGCAGTTCACGGCGCAGCTCGTCGTGGTTTTCAATGATGCCGTTGTGGACCAGGGCCACGCGGCCTGGTTGCGTGGCTGCTTGCGCGCCCGGGCCGTGGCTGAAATGCGGGTGGGCGTTGTGCACCGCTGGCGCACCGTGGGTGGCCCAACGGGTGTGGGCAATGCCTGTGGTGCCTTCAATGTGCTCGGCGCTGACCTGTTCCAGCAACTCGGCCACCCGCGACGTGCTGCGGGCGCGCTGCAACGTGCTGGGTGCGCCGGGGCTGGCACCTGGCCGCTGGATGGCCACGCCACAGGAGTCGTAGCCGCGGTATTCCAGCCGTTGCAGGCCCTGCACCAGGATGGGAACGATGTTGCGCGTGGATACCGCGCCGACGATGCCGCACATGGCTAGCTCCGAAAGTTGAGGGTTGGATGGTAGGCGACAGAGACCGGCTATGGCTTGTGCTTCACCGGCCGCTGCCAGTTGGCGATGCTGAGCTGCTTGCCGCGCGCCACGCTCAGTGCGCCCGGCGGCGTGCTTTTGGTGATGGTGGAGCCGCCGCCCACCGTGCCACCTGCGCCAAGCGTCACTGGGGCCACCAGCACGCAGTTGCTGCCCACGTGCACGTCGGCCTCGATCACGGTGCGGTGCTTGTTGGCGCCGTCGTAGTTGGCGGTGATGCTGCCAGCGCCAAAATTCACGCGCTCGCCCACGGTGGCGTCGCCCAGGTAGGCGAGGTGGTTGGCCTTGGCGCCGGCTGCCAGCGTGGCATTTTTCACCTCGACAAAGTTGCCAATGTGCACCTCGGCCCCCAGCTGCGCGCCGGGCCGCAGCCGGGCGAACGGGCCCACCAGCGCGCCGGCACCCACAGTGACACCCAATTTCTCGCCGTCGATGTGGGTGAAGGGGTGGATCACCGCACCGGCGGCGATGCAGGCGTTGGCCACCACGCAGTTGGCGCCAATGCGCACGTTGTCGGCCAGTTCCACCCGGCCTTCAAAGACGCAGTTGACGTCGATTTCCACGTCCTGCCCGCACAGCAGCTCTCCGGGCCGGTCCAGCCGCGGGTCGGCCCGCACGTCCAGCCGCGCCGGGTCGGCCAGCCGCACGCCCTGGGCCAGCAGCCCATCGGCCAGCCGCCGCTGCCAGGCGCGTTCCAGCTCGGCCAGTTGCGCTGGGCTGTTGATGCCGGTCACCTGCAGCGCGTCCGAGATGGCGTGGGCCCGCACCGGCACACCGTCGGCCACCGCAAAACGCACGATGTCGGTCAGGTAGTACTCCTGCTGCGCGTTGTCGTTGGTCAGCCGTGCCAGCCAGCCTTTCAGCAGCCGCGCGGGCAGTGCCATGATGCCGCTGTAGATTTCGCGGATGGCGCGCTGCGCGTCGCTCGCGTCTTTGTGCTCAACAATGGCGGCCACCCGGGCGCCGCCATGCGCCTCACCATGGACTTGGTCGCGCACGATGCGGCCGTAGCCGGTCGGGTCGGGCAGCTCCACAGTGAGCAGCGCCACCTGCTGGCCGGCGCTCAAGGCCAGCAGCGCACGCAGCGTGTCGGCCTGGATCAGCGGCACGTCGCCAGAGAGGACCAGCACCGCGCCGTCGTCGGGCAGGGCGGGCACTGCCTGCTGCACCGCGTGCCCGGTGCCCAATTGCGGCTCCTGGCGCACAAATTTCAACTCGAACGTGCCCTGAGCCCAGGCAGAACCTGCCAGTGCTGCTTCCACTTCCGTAGCGCCGTGGCCCGTGATCACCACCACCCGCCGGGCTGCCAGCGCGGCGGCCGTGGCCACCACATGGCCCAGCATCGGCCGGCCTGCCAGGCGGTGCAGCACCTTGGGTCGCTGGCTCTTCATGCGCGTGCCCTTGCCCGCCGCCATGATCACCACGTCCAGCGCATGGAAGCCGATGTGGTCTATGGTGTTGTCCATGCGCCTGTTTCCCCGTGTTGTTTCGTTAACCTTCGCCATTATCGGTTTGCTGGGGCTGGCCCTGCTGTCGGCGTGCGGCGCGCCCACCCTTGTCTACAACAACGCGCCCGAGCTGGTGCACTGGTGGCTCGACGGCTATGTGGACCTGGACACCGCCCAGTCGGGGCAGGTGCGCAGTGAGCTGGCCGACATCCAGCAGTGGCACCGCCAGACCGAATTGCCCCGCCTTGCCACGCTGCTCCGCAGCACGGCCCAGCGCCTTCCCGAGCCACTGACGGCTGAGGCGGTGTGCAGCGTTTACGCGGACGTGCTGGCTTCGGGCGAACGGCTGAGCGTGAAGGCGGAGCCGGCCGTGGTGGCGCTGGCCGCCAGCCTGACCCCCGCACAGGTGCAGCAACTGGAACGCAAGTACGCCAAAACCAATGCCGATTACCGCGCCAAATGGCTGGGCGGCAGCGCGACCGACATGAAAGAACGGCGCTACACCGAGTTGCTGGACCGCGCCGAATCCGTTTACGGCCGCCTGGCCGCACCGCAGCGCGACCTGTTGCGCCAGCAGGTGCTGCGCGCCACCTTTGACCCCCAGACCACCTACGCCATTCGGGTGCGCCACCAGCAGGACGCGGTGCAAGTGCTGCAGCAAATTGCGCAGACTAAGCCCGGCCTCACCGCCACCCGCGACAGCATGCGTGCGTTGCTCGCCCGCCGCCTGCGTGCACCCGATGCGGTGCAGCGCCGCTATGCCGAGGCCCTGGTGTCAGAAGGCTGTGCCGGTTTGGCCGCCGTGCACAACAGCACCACACCCGCGCAGCGCGCCCAGGCCGCCCGCAAACTCAACAGTTATGCCGACGACGCCATGAAGCTGGCGCGGCGCGGGGTGTCCTAGCCGGCCGATTCGAGGCTGAAACGCGCGCTGCTGTCCTGCCCCAGCAGCGCCACCAGCTGCGGCAATGCGGCGGCGAGTGCTGGTTTCAGGCTGAACGGCGGGTTGACAATGAACATGCCGCTGGCCGTCAGGCCGGGGCGCTGGGCCTTTTCACCGGAGTTGACCTTGTCGGTCGCCAGCGGCGGTTTGCCGGATTTGATCGCCAACGTGGCATGCAGCCAGCCCTTGCCGGCCTTGGTGGCAATGGTTTTCAGGCGCCGCGGCAGGTCGTGCGCTTCCGGTCGGGGAATCACCGGGTACCAGACAGCGTAGGTGCCGGTGGCAAAGCGCTTCAGCGCGTCCGCCGCCAGGGTCAGCACCCGGGCGTAGTCGGTTTTCATCTCGTAGCTCGGGTCGCACAGCACCAGCGCACGGCGTGCCGGCGGTGGGATGAATTTTTTCAGGCCCTCAAAACCGTCTTCCGCCAGTACCGCAATCTGCCGCCCGGCTTCCAGCTGGGCGATGTTGCCCGCCAGGGCGCGGCTGTCGGCCGGGTGCAGCTCGAACAGCTTGAGTTTGTCCTGCGCCCGCAGCAGCTGGTGCACCACAAACGGCGAGCCAGGGTAGACCTTGACCTGGCCACTGGTGTTGAAGGAGCGCACCAGATCGAGGTAGTCCTGCAATGCAGGTGCTATCGTTTCGGTAGCTACACCGCTAGCTTTCACTAGGGCCTGGGTGATATTTGGCTGTAAAAACAGGCGCAACACGCCCTCGCTGGCCTCGCCGCTGGTGCTGGCGTAGTCGCCGTCCAGCCGGTACAGGCCGGCGCCGGCATGGGTGTCCACGACCGTCAGCGGGGCCTCTTTTTCGGTGAGGTGTTTGAGCATGGCCAGCAGCACGGTGTGCTTGAGCACGTCGGCGTGGTTGCCGGCGTGGAAGGCGTGGCGGTAACTGAACATAGACCGGGATGGTAACCGTTGCGCCGGGCGGGTTGCGTTGCGCGCCTGATTCTTCGTATAATCCAAGGCTTCGCAGCGCTTTTGTGGCTCCGCGGCGAAGGTTGCCCAAGGCCCCGTGTCTGGGCAACAAACCTACCTAAGAGATTCCCGTCAGAGGAAAACCGACCGTAGAAAAGAGCCCGCCAAACCAACTCTTGATAGAGAAACTCATGACCAAAACCTTCAGCGCCAAACCCGCTGACGTGGTGCACGAGTGGTTTGTGATTGACGCGACCGACAAGGTCCTCGGACGAGTAGCCAGCGAAGTTGCTCTCCGTTTGCGCGGCAAACACAAGGCCATTTACACGCCTCACGTCGATACCGGTGACTTCATTGTCATCATCAACGCAGCCCAGCTGCGCGTCACCGGCGCCAAGTCGACCGACAAGATTTACTACCGCCACTCGGGCTATCCCGGCGGTATTTCGTCCACCAACTTCCGCGACATGCAGGCCAAGTTCCCCGGCCGCGCACTCGAGAAGGCTGTCAAGGGCATGCTGCCCAAGGGCCCGCTCGGCTACGCCATGATCAAGAAGCTCAAGGTGTATGGCGGTGCCGAGCACCCCCACACCGCCCAACAGCCTAAAGTGCTGGCAATCTAAGGAGCCTTGAGATGATTGGTGATTGGAACAATGGCACCGGCCGTCGCAAATCGAGCGTCGCCCGTGTGTTTCTGAAAAAAGGCTCCGGCCAGATCGTCGTGAACGGCAAGGACATTCAAGCGTTCTTTGGCCGCCAGACCTCGATCATGATCTGCAAGCAACCGCTGTACCTGACGAACCACGCTGAAACGTTTGACATCATGGTCAACGTGCACGGCGGTGGCGAGTCCGGCCAGGCCGGTGCAACCCGCCACGGCATCACCCGCGCGCTGATTGACTACGACGCCACGCTCAAGCCCATGCTGAGCCAGGCTGGTTTTGTCACCCGCGACGCCCGTGAAGTCGAGCGTAAAAAGGTCGGTTTGCACGGCGCCCGCCGCCGCAAGCAGTTCTCGAAGCGTTAAGCTGCACATTGGCACCCCGTGTGCCAACCCACCAAAGCCGCCACAAGGCAACTTGTCGCGGCTTTGTGCTTTTGGGGGCTTTACAAGGCCACCACTGGCTTGGCCTACACTGCAGACCCTACCGCTGACACCGATACCGACCCATGCGCTTTCGCCTGCTCCGCCGCCGCCTGACCATCAGCGCTCCGCGCATGGCCGTGCGCAGCGCTTTGCCCTGGCCGCTGCGCTGGGTGCTGCTGGCGCTGTTGCTGGGCTTTTGCGCGGCCATCGGCCTGTGGGCGTTCGAATTCGGCAAACACATTGCCGGCCTGGACCATGATCGGCAGCTGGAGCTGGAAGGCTTGCGCACCGAGGTGCAAAAGCTCCGGGCGGAGCGTGTCCTGATCACCCAGCAGGCCGGCAACACCGCCAGCAGCCTGCTGATGGCAGAAAAGGTGGCGCAGGAAAAACTGGTGCAGCAGATCCGCCAGCTGGAAGCCGACAACCGCACCCTGCGCGACGACCTCGGGTTTTTTGAGCAGCTGGTGCCGCTGGCCGCCGGCCAGAGCCTGAACGTGCGCAGCCTGCAGGCCGAGGTGCTGGGGGGCACACAGCTCAAGTGGCAGGTGCTGGTGATTCAGGCGGCGCGCAAGGCGCCTCAGTTCGACGGCATGCTGGAGATCACGCTGTCGGGCACGCTGAACAACAAACCCTGGAGCATGCCGCTGCCCGGCGGTGCGCAAAAACTGCAGTTCCGCCAGTACCAGCGCATGGAGGGGCTGGTGGACCTGCCAGCACAAGCCGTGGTAAAAACCGTGTCGGTCAAGGTGCTGGAAGGCACGTCCACGCGTGCGCTGCACAGCGTCACGCTCTAGGACCATTTAGGAGACAGCCATGTTCAACCGCAAGAAGCAACCCCCGATCAAGAGCCTGATCGCCGTCGACAGCACCATCCAGGGCCACATCAGCTTTGGCGAGGGCCTGCGCATCGACGGCAAGGTGCATGGCAACGTGCTGGCGATTGAAGGCCGGCCGAGCATTCTGGTGATTTCCGAGACGGCGGTGGTGACGGGCGAGATCCACGCCGACCACGTCATCATCAACGGCCAGATCACCGGCCAGGTCAACGCCTCTGAGCTGCTGGAGCTGCAGCCCACCGCGCGGATTGACGGCGATGTGCACTACCGCGCACTGGAAATGCACCAGGGTGCGCTGATCACGGGCCGCCTGCAGCCGATGCAGACACCCGAGGAAAAGCCGGCCCTGACGCTGGCCTCGAGCAACGCGGCATAGCCCCGCTGCTGTCGCAGTTGCTCAAATCGGGGTAATATCCGACTATTCCCCTCGGAGAAACCCATGAGTGCCCTTGCCCAAGACATCCAGACCGACATGCCGGTCCCCATCGTGTTCACCGACAGTGCCGCTGCCAAAGTGGCCGACCTGATTGCCGAAGAAGGCAACCCCGAGCTGAAGCTGCGGGTGTTTGTGCAGGGCGGCGGCTGTTCCGGCTTCCAGTACGGTTTCACCTTTGACGAAATCACCAACGAAGACGACACCACGATGACCAAAAACGGTGTCTCGCTGCTGATCGACGCGATGAGCTACCAGTACCTGGTGGGCGCAGAAATCGACTACAAGGAAGACCTGCAGGGCGCGCAGTTCGTGATCAAGAACCCGAACGCCACCTCCACCTGCGGTTGCGGTTCCAGCTTCTCGACCTGAGTCTTCGCGCAGTCACACGGGGTAAACAGCCCCCAGCACACGGGCGCCTTGGGCGCCCGTTGCTTTTGGCAGGTTGCCGGGCAGGCCGAGCAGCGTTTGCCGCGCCAGCCAGGCAAAACCGGTCGCCTCGACCTGTTGGGGTGGAACCCCCTTGTCGGCCGAGGTGCAGACGGCCAGTGCCGGGAGCTGGGCCTGCAGGCGCCGCATCAGGTGCGTGTTGAGCGCGCCGCCACCACACACCACGAGTTCCGTCGCGTCAGTGCCGAAACGGTGCAGGTCGGCCACGGTGCTGGCAACGGTCAGCTCGGCCAGGGTGGCCTGCACGTCGGCGGGCGGCAGCGCGGCAAACGCGGTCCGCTTTTTTGCCAGCCAGTCCGGGTTGAACAGGTCGCGCCCGGTGCTTTTGGGCGGTGGTTTGCTGAAGTAGGCCTCGTCCAGCAGTGCGGCCAGCAAGGGCGCGTGCACCTGGCCGCTGGCGGCCCAGGCACCGCCCGCGTCAAACGGCTGGCCGGTGTGCTGCTGGCACCAGTGGTCCATCAGGGCGTTGGCGGGGCCGCAGTCAAAACCCAGCACGCCGCCATCGGCCTGCAGCAGGCTCAGGTTGGCGATGCCGCCAAGGTTCAGCGCCGCCAGGGGCACACCGGGTTGGCCGAACAAGGCCTGGTGAAAGCCGGGGGCCAGCGGGGCGCCTTGGCCACCGGCGGCGAGGTCGCGGCTGCGGAAATCGGCCACCACGCGGATGCCGGTGCGCTCGACCAGCAGCGCCGGTTGGTTGATTTGCCAGGTGTAGCCGTTGCCGTCGAATTCACCCGGGCGGTGCCGCACCGTCTGGCCATGGGCGCCGATGGCCTGCACTGCACTGGCGGCCAGGCCGCTGCGCGCCAGCAGTTGGGCCACCACGTCGGCATAGACGCGCACCAGCGCGTTGGCGGCCAGCGCGGCGCGGTGCAGTTCGTTGTGGCCCGCGGTGTTGAGCGCCAGCAGTTCGGTTTGCAGCGGCGCGTCAAACGCCGCGCTGGCGTGGCCCAGGATGCGGGGGCGACCACCCGAGGGCAGGCCAGAAAAATCGGCGAGCACGCCGTCCACCCCGTCGAGCGAGGTGCCTGACATCAGGCCCATGTACAAATCGGTCATGGCGGGATGGTAGTGGCTGGCGCGGTCACAGGTCCAGAACCTGCCACTGACCGAAGGCGGGGGCGTGGGCGGGCCAGTCGGCGGCGTTGGGCACGTTGCGCCCGCCCGCCCGCCAGAGATTGGCCGCGCGGATGACGCCGGCGTGGGTCAGCCAGACCCCATGTTGGGTTTGCGCCTGCGCTTCCTGCAGCGCTGCGCCCACCCGGTGCAACACCGTGTGGGCCGATTCGCCGCCGCCGGGCCGGTGGTGGCCGAAGTTGGCGACCCAGGCGTCGATGGCGGGCTGGCCAACCGCGTCCCAGGTGCGCCCTTCCCAGGCGCCAAACGCCATTTCTGCGAGCCGGGGGTCTGTTTTTGAAGCCAAATCGGGCCTGAGCCTTAGTAGAGCCTCGCAGAGCTGCTCACATCTTTGTAGCGGTGAGCAGTGCACCACGGCAGCGCTTGGCAAGGCGTGCGCCAGCCGTTCGGCACACGCCTGGGTGGCCTGTGGATTCGCCGGCACGTCCAGCGCGCCGTAGCAGACGCCGGGTTGCACCAGCGGCTGCGCGTGCCGGACCAGCCAGAGTTGCATGGGGTGCGGTGACGTGTGTCAGCTGGCCAGCGCTGCGCCGATGTAGAACGCGATTTCGCACACCTGTTGTGTTGCGCCCAGGCCGTCGCCGGTGAAACCTTGCAGGCGGCGGGCGAGCAGCCGGCCCATCCAGACCAGCGCGGCCACCACCGCCAGCAGCGTGGTGATCAAGGTGGCGGCGTCCAGTTCTACGGCGGCCAGCGCCATCGCCCCCAGGCACCAGGCCGCACCCACCCACAGGCTGTGGGTGCTGACGGTTTCGGCCAGCGGTTTGGATTTGCTGCCGGCCGCGTCGCCCACGTGCGGCAGCACCGCGATCAGCAGCAGCGGCGCGCCACGCGACAGCACGTGCGCCAGCCAGATCAGCACGCAGGCGCGGGTGGCGTCTTCGCCGGTGAGGGTGCTGTCGCCCAGCAGTGCCAGCACCGCGCACTTGGTGCCGATGGCCAGCACCAGCGCCAGCGCGCCAAAGGCGCCGACGCGCGAGTCTTTCATGATCTCCAGTGCGCGGTCGCGGTCGTGGCTGCCACCCAGGCCATCGGCGATGTCGGCCAACCCGTCTTCATGGAAGGCACCGGTCAGCAGCACCGTGGCCACCGTGCTCAGCGCGGCCGCCAGCAGCGGGGCGAACACCGAGCCCGGCAGCAGCACGATGAACACGCCGTACACCACCGCCGCCACCGCCCCGACCAGCCAGCCCACACCGGGGAAGTGCGCCGCGCTGGCCCGCAGCATGGCCGGGCTGTAACCCACCCACTCGGCCAGCCGACCGGTGATGGGAATGCGGGTGAAGAACTGCAGCGCCAGCAGGTAGTGGCGCACGAAGCCGGCAGAACCGGTGTGGGGTGGCAGGTCAGACACGGTTTGCTCCTGCCACGATGTGCTGCAAACAGGCCGGGCACAGGCAGCCCTGCCAGACGGTGCCATCGGCCTGCGCCATGGCTTGTGTGAGCTGTGCGCGCGGCAGCTGGGGCAGGGTGGTGCACCAGCAGGGCACGGCGTCGGTCATGCCGCAGTGAAAAAGCGCGCCACAGCGCTCGCACGCCGATGCGGGGGGCGGGGCGGGTGTGTTCACGCGCGCAGAAACAGTTGGTAGACCGGGTTGCGGGTTTCCTCGACATAGGGGTAACCCAAGGTGTCGAGGAACAACACAAAGGCCTTGTCGTCGGCCGCAGGCACCTGCAGGCCCACCAGGATGCGGCCGTAGTCGGCGCCCTGGTTGCGGTAATGGAACAGGCTGATGTTCCAGCCCGGTTGCATCAGGCTCAAAAACTTCAGCAGCGCGCCGGGCCGCTCGGGGAATTCGAACCGCAGCACCCGCTCGTCCTTGGCCAGCGAGGTGTGGCCGCCGACCATGTGGCGCACGTGTTCCTTGGCCAGTTCGTCGTGCGTCAGGTCCAGTGCCTTGAAGCCGTTTTTGCTCAGCAGCTTGGCGATCTTGCCGCTTTCGCCCTTGCCATGGGTGGTGAGGCCCACGAACACATGCGCCTTGGCGGCGTCGCTGATGCGGTAGTTGAACTCGGTGACCGAGCGCGGCGCGCCCGGCAGGTTGCCGATGAGTTCGCAAAAGCGGCGGAAACTGCCCCGCTCTTCGGGAATGGTCACCGCGAACAGCGCCTCGCGTTCCTCGCCCACCTCGGCGCGCTCGGCCACAAAGCGCAGCCGGTCGAAATTCATGTTGGCGCCGCACAAAATGGCGGCGTAGGTCTCGCCCTTGGTCTTGTGCTGGGCCACGTACTGCTTGATGGCCGCCACCGCCAGGGCCCCTGCGGGCTCGACGATGCTGCGGGTGTCCACAAACACGTCCTTGATCGCGGCGCAGACGGCGTCGGTGTCCACCGTCATGAACGCGTCCACCAGCGTGCGGCTGATGCGGAAGGTTTCTTCGCCCACCAGCTTCACCGCCGTGCCGTCGGAGAACAGGCCCACGTCGCTGAGCGTGACGCGTTTTTTGGCCGAGACCGACTGGATCATGGCCGACGAGTCGTTCATCTGCACGCCAATCACCTTGATCTCGGGCCGCACCGCCTTGATGTAGTTGGCCACGCCGCTGATCAGCCCGCCGCCGCCAATCGCCACGAACACCGCGTCGAGCCGGCCCTGGTGCTGGCGCAGCATCTCCATGGCAATCGTGCCCTGGCCGGCGATCACGTCCGGGTCGTCAAAGGGGTGCACAAACGTCAGGCCATGTTTTTTCTCCAGCGCCGCCGCGTGGGTGTAGGCGTCGGAATAGCTCTCGCCAGACAGCACCACCTCGCCACCAAGTGCCTGCACCGCGTCGACCTTGAGCCGGGGTGTGGTGGTCGGCATCACGATGATGGCCCGGGTGCCCAGCTTGCTCGCGCCCAGGGCCACGCCCTGCGCGTGGTTGCCGGCCGAGGCGCAGATCACGCCTTTTTTCAGCTGCGCGGGCGTCAGCTGCGCCATCTTGTTGTACGCGCCACGCAGCTTGAAGCTGAACACCGGCTGCTGGTCTTCGCGCTTGAGCAGCACCGTGTTGTTCAGCCGGCGGCTCAGGTTGTTGGCGGGCTCCAGCGCCGACTCGACCGCCACGTCGTAGACACGGGCGGTCAGGATTTTTTTCAAATAGTCGGCCGGGCTCAGCGCCGCGGCACGTGTTGGTTTGGTCATAAGTCCCTCTGCCACCGATGATAGTGGAGGGCCCTGACCCCAAGCTGGTAGGCCCAGCCCCAAGAAAAAAGCCCCAAGTCTTGCGACTTGGGGCTGAATCCACCAAGAGGAGGTGGAGGAGACAATCGGTGCGTAACAATCACGCCACGAACAAAGTATAGCCAGCCTCTGCTGCAATGCAACATTGTTTTTAGGTGTACGCCCCCATTTGCTGAAAATTACGGGAATAGTTCACTAAAACGGGCGCTCGCCCGGCCTAAACCACCACTTTTGTTAAGGAATATCTCCCATGGAATGCACAGTCAGCTGGACCGGCGCCACCGGCGCACGCTCGGGTATGGGTTTTCTGGCCGAAACCGGCAGCGGCCACACGCTGCTGATGGACGGTGCCCCCGATGCCGCCAAGCCCGAAAACGGTGGCCAGAACCTGGCCCCGCGCCCGATGGAAACCGTGCTCGCCGGCACCGGCGGCTGCACCGCCTACGACGTGGTGCTGATTCTGAAGCGCGGCCGCCACGACGTGCGCGGCTGCAGCGTGAAGCTCACCAGCGAGCGGGCCGACACCGACCCCAAGGTGTTCACCAAAATCCACATGCAGTTCACCGTGACAGGCAAAGGCATTCCGGCCAGTGCGGTAGAGCGGGCGATCGCCATGAGCCACGACAAATACTGCTCTGCCAGCATCATGCTGGGCAAAACGGCGGTCATCACCACCGGTTTTGAGGTGGTTGAGGGTTAAATCGGCCTCAAGCCTTTGTGAAATATGGCGGGTTAGCTATAAAAAATATAGCTGATGGTGGCTGCGGTCAGCCCCCCAGCCCGCCCAACAAGCCTGCCAGGGGGTTGTCGGTGGCCGTTGCGCCGGCCGGGCTGGCGCCGATGGGCAGTGGCGTTGCGCTCAGCAGGCCTGTCAGGCCACCCAAACCACCGCCGCCCAGCCCGGGTACCGGGGCGGCCGGCTGACCGCTGTCGAGGGGTTGCCCGTTGTCGCCCAGCTCGCCGCTGGCACTGCCGTTGCTGCCCGTGCCACCGCCCGCAGCCGCATCCCCACCCAGCAAGCCGCCGAGCGCGGGCAAACCCGACAGCAGGCCACCGAGGCCTGACGGGGCGCTGCCAGCGTTGCCGCCGTCACCCGCATCTGGGCCCGCCGGGCCTGCGGTCGGGTCGGTGGTGTTCGTGGGGCCAGTGGCGCCTGCGGACGCATCGGCTGGGCTGCTGGCACCCGTGGGGCCCGTCCCACTGTCTGTTGTGCCGGTGGCCCCGGTGCCACCGGTGGGGCCTGAGGCGTTGCCCGTGGGGCCGGTTGGCGTCACCACGCCGGTGCTGCCTGTGCCCCCGGTACCGGGCGCGGTGGGGGCGCTGGACGGGGCATCGTCGCTGTTGCCGTTGGCCAGCACGCCTCCCAGCAGCAACAGGCCCAGCACGCCACCACCGACAACGAGGCTGTCGTCACCCACGGGGCTGGCGCCCTGTTTGCGCACCGCCACGGTGGTGTTGCCCTCGGGTGGGGCCGTGGCGAAGAGCAGGTCGCCCGACACCAGCGTCACGTCCACCTGTTGCACACCGGGGGACAACGCCGTGGCGCCGAGCACGGCTTCCGTGCCGCCGGTGAACACGCCCGCCAGGGGGGCTGCACCGTCCGGCCCGGGGAACACCACGTTGGCGCTGCCGTTCGGGGGGACTGTCAACCGGTCGCCCACCCGCAGGATGCCCGGCCCTTCCACCGGAAGGCGCGCGCCGTCGCGGACCACGGTGGTGCCGGCCGTGGCGTCGGTGAGGGTGCCCAACTCGCTGGGGTCCACCGCCACGACACCCCGTGCTGGCCGGTGGGCTTCGGCCAACAAAACGCCACCCGATGGCGCTGGAGAAGTTGTGATCAACGGTGCGTCGGACGACATGGTGGGCTCCAGTGCGGGGTGGCCAAGGTGGCGGAATTGCGTGGTTATTGTGCGCCGTCAGATCCGGTGCGCCACCGTGGTCATGAGTTTGGCGGCGGCGCGCATCAGGCCCTGAACCGGGGCCGGCAGCGTGGCGGCCCCGGCGTGCTGGGCTTCCTGTGCGTGGCGCGCTTCGTCGTCTTTCATCTGCGCCACGATGGCGCGTGACGCGTGGTCGTCCACCGGCAGGCGCGTCATGTGGTTGTCCAGGTGCGCTTCCACCTGCTGTTCGGTTTCCACCAGAAAGCCCAGGCTGATGCGGTCACCCAGCCGCCCGGCCAGCAGGCCAAGGCCAAACGCACCGGCGTACCAAAGCGGGTTGAGCAGGCTGGGTCGGGCGCCCAGTTCGTCCAGCCGCTGGCGCGTCCAGGCGAGGTGGTCGGTTTCTTCCAGCGCGGCTTCGGTGTACTGCGCCCGCAGGCTGGCGTCACGGGTGGCCAGGGCCTGGGCGCTGTAGAGCGCCTGGGCACAGACCTCGCCCACGTGGTTGACCCGCATCAGCGCGCCCGACAGGGCTTTGTCCGCCGGGCTGAGTGGCTGGCTGGTCTCGGCCGTGGGCTCTGCCACGGTGGGGCAGGCGCGGCGTGCCCGCGGTGTGGCAAACAGGGTGCGCAAGGCCACGTCGGCGGCGTTCAGGTAGGTGTCCATCACAGGTCCTGGAAAGCGTTCATCGGGAGTATGACAAGCCAGTGAATCGGTGCATTGAAACAACGGTTGAGCCGTGACTTTTTCATCTGGGTGAGGCGTTGTCTCAAAGCGTTGGCGTCTCACGACACATTGTGGCCGCCCTGGCGCGCATGTAGTGACTTGTCATGGCTTTTTGGTGCAATTCATTCACCTCCTGACCGGGGTTTTATGTATGACCACGGTGCCGGGAGACCAGCGCCGCGTCCAAAGACTGTTTTTACTCTCGGAGCAAACCAAATGAAAAAATCCCTGATCGCCTTGGCCGCATTGGCCACCGCCGGTTTCGCATCGGCACAGTCCAGCGTCACCGTGTTCGGTGTGGTGGACACCGCCTTCCAGCGCGTGTCGCGCGACGCTGTGGGCAGCGACGTGACGACCAACCGCCTGGCCGCTGGCGCCAGCAAGACCAGCCGCCTCGGTTTCCGTGGCGTGGAAGACCTCGGCAACGGCCTGAAGGCCAACTTCTGGCTGGAAGCCGGCATCAGCAGCGACGACGGCGCCGGCGGCAGCACCCGCATTGCCACCAACAACCAGGCCACCCCCGCTGCAGTCGGTGGCGCTGGCCAAGGCCTGACGTTCAACCGCCGTGCCACCGTGGGCCTGTCGGGTGGTTTCGGTGAAATCCGCATTGGCCGCGACTCGGTGGTGGGCCTGCTGACCCAGGAATCGTTTGATCCGTTCGAGGCCAATGGTGTCGGCAGCCAGCGCCAGGTCGTGTACGCGAACGTGGCCGCTGTCAGCACCTCCATCAGCTCGGTGCGTGCATCGAACCTGATCGGCTACTTCTCGCCCAACATTGCTGGTTTTACCGCCGACTTCGGCTATGCCCTGAACGAAAACGCCTCGAACGCTGGCGTGACCAAAGACAATGGCCGCCTGATCACCGCCCGTCTGAACTACACCCTGGGCGCTTTCAATGCCAAGGTGGGCGGCACACAGATCGACTACAACACCGGCGACTACCAGGAGTTCACCGTCGGTGCTTCGTACGACTTCGGCATCGTCAAGCCAGCGCTGGCTTTCCACAGCAACAAGATCAAGGGCGTCAACAAGACCGACGTGATCATTGCTTCGTTGACCGCGCCTGTGGGCCCTGGCCTGATCCGCGCTGCCTATACCCGCGCTGACCAGAAGCAAGGCGGCAACAACGACGGCAACATCTTCGCCATCGGTTACATCTACAACCTGTCCAAGCGCACCCAGCTGTACACGACCTACGCCGTGTCCGACAACAAGAACGGCAGCACCCTGTACCAGGTGGGCGGCAGCCCAGGCGCCGCAGCCGCCAACGGCCGTACCAACGGCCTGGACATCGGCGTGACCCACGCGTTCTAAGGTCCCGCTGGCAAGCTGGCATTCAGCCGGTTTGCCTTTCCACAAGACCGCCAGGCGCCAAGCCTTGGCGGCTTTTTGCGTGGCCACAGGGGTTCTCATGGCCGTGGCAACTTCAGAAACCGTTGGTTGTACGCGACAACTGGCGCCGATTTCGCCAACTGAACCATGGATAACCCGGAATTTCTGTTGAAATACTCACAGCTTCCTAACGGGGGTTATCCCGGATAGCTTAAGAGATCAGGCACCACGGCGGGTGGTCCATGACAAGAAGAATTTCTGTCCGGTATTTGTTTACATTCTTGGAGAAACTCTCAATGAAAAAATCCCTGATCGCATTGGCCGCACTGGCCACCGCCGGTTTCGCATCGGCACAATCCTCGGTTGAGTTGTTCGGTATCGTTGATGCCGGTTTCGCCCGCGTGACCGGCTCCAACGGCCACGTGCAAGGCCTGTCCACCGGTGGTGGCGGTGCAGGCAGCCGCATCGGCTTCCGTGGTACGGAAGACCTGGGCGGTGGCCTGAAGGCTGGTTTCTGGCTCGAAGCCGGTCTGAACAACGACAGCGGCGCTGGTGGCACCACCAACACCACCAACATCGCTGGTGCAGCGACCCCAACCGGCGCACTGACGTTCAACCGTCGTTCGACCGTCAGCCTGATCACCAACGTTGGTGAAGTGCGTCTGGGCCGTGATTACACGCCTGCATACCTGAACGAAACCGCGTTTGATCCGTTCGGCAACAACGGCGTCGGTACCGGCGTGTACTACCAGATCAACGCTGTGGGCGACACCCGCCTGCGCGCTTCGAACCAGATCAGCTACATCCTGCCAAGCACCCTGGGCGGCCTGTACGGTCAACTGTCGTTCGCACCTAGCGAGCAAGCTTCGAACACCGGCGTTGCCAAGAAAGACGGCCGCGACATCGGCGTTCGTCTGGGCTACGCAGCAGGTCCTGTCGATCTGGCTGCCGCTTACAACAAGGTTGAGCGCAGTGCCGGTGGCCTGAGCAACGATGCCAAGCACATCACTTTCGGCGCTTCTTACAACCTCGGCGTTGCCAAGGTCTTGGCCCAGTACTCGCTGCAAAAAGTTGAAAGCGTTGCTGACCGCGAAGTCAAGGGCTTCCTGGTTGGTGCCACGGCTCCCCTCGGCTCTGGTCTGCTGAAGGCCACCTACAGCCAAGTCAAGGACGAGTCCACTGCAGCTCTGGACCCCAAGTCCAAGAAGTTCGCCATTGGTTACGACTACAACCTGTCCAAGCGCACCAAGGCTTACGCCACGTACGCACGCATCAAGAACTCTGACGGCGCTTCGCTGACCACGGGTTCGACCGCTGGCCTGAACAGCCTGGCAATCCCCGCTGGCCTGAACGCAGCTGACCGTTCGTCGAACGGTTACGAAGTGGGCGTTCGCCACTCGTTCTGATTGGGTGCTGGCCTTGCGCCAGCATTTGATTTGAATCAAAAGCCACTGGGCGTCAGCCCGGTGGCTTTTTTTATGGCGGCACGCATTGGCCGGTATTTCTTGTGCACATTGCGTTGTTGAGGCGCAACGAAAATCAAAATTATCTGGTGGTTCTAGGGTTTGCCACGCTGTGAGGGTGAGCCCTTTTTGGTGGAATCAATGCACCCCCTCAAGGAGGTTGCACCATTCGGTGGTGAGCATGACAGCGATGTCAAAACCTGTTGTCAGCTTGCTGCACATGGCACGCAAAATTAACCATGGAGAAACCTCAATGAAGAAATCTCTCGTCGCCTTGGCAGTGGCCAGCATCGCTGGTGCCGCTTTTGCACAGTCATCCGTCACGGTGTACGGTATTGTGGACACGGGCTATTCCAACTATTCCAACGACGCGCCCACCGGCAAGGTGCGCCAGTCAGGCCTGTCTTCTTCCAACACCATCACCAACCGTCTGGGTTTCCGCGGCGTGGAAGACCTGGGTGGCGGCCTGAAAGGCAAGTTCAACCTTGAAATGGGTTACAACGCCGACGACGGCGCTGGCCAGATCACCACCAACACCGGCAACGTGCAAGGCGGCGGTACGCCCAACGGCGCGTTGGTGTTCGCGCGTTTGGCCTATGTGGCCCTGGAAAGCAATTTGGGCGAGATTCGCCTGGGTCGCGACATCCACCCTGGTTACTACAACTACGTGGTGTTTGACCCGTTCGGCGCTGTCGGCGCGGCCGCCAGCCTGCCATCGGTACAGATGTTCGATGGCTTTGTGACCACGGGCGCGCATGTGCGTTTCTCCAACGGCATCAACTACTTCCTGCCTTCGGGTCTGGGCGGCCTCTACGGCCAGTTGGCTTACGCACCTGGCGAGCAGGCATCGAATGCGGTTGGCGGTCTGGGTGCTTTGGGCAAAAACGACGGTGAGTCCTACGGTGCACGCATCGGCTATGCCGCAGGCCCTGTGAACGTTGCTCTGGGCTATTCCAAAGTGAAGGCTTCGGTCATTGCTCCTGGTGCCGCTGCCCCTAATGCGGTATTCACCGGTGCTGCAGCCGGTGGTTCGGTCAACGACCGCGAAACGCTGAACCTGGCAGGTACCTATGACTTCGGCGTCGCCAAGCTGTGGGGCCAACTGGCGCGCGTTGAAGTGGACAACTACGCCAACCGCGTGGGTAGCCTGACTGGCAAGTCTGCCATGATCGGTGTGACCGTGCCCCTGGGCGCGCACCTGCTGAAAGCCAGCTACGCACAGTCCGAGAACAGCGGCCAGAACGATTGGGAAAGCAAGAAGTTTGGTCTGGGCTACGAGTACCGCTTCTCCAAGCGTACCGCCTTCTACACCAGCTTCGGCCTGATCGACAACGACAACGGTGGCCGCACCGGTGTTGGCTCTGTCTCGATCGCCAACGGCGCTTACGCCAGCGCTCAGTTTGCTTCCGGCTTTGCCGGCCCCAACGGTGGCGTTGCCGCTGGTGCAGGTGCCGTGGTGGCCAACGGCAAGTCGCGCGGTTACGACATTGGCCTGCGTCACGCCTTCTGATCGGGCGCTGGCTTCTGCCAGCCAGGTTGTTGCCACAGCGTGACAACCACAAACAAAGCCGCCAAACGCAAGTCTGGCGGCTTTTTTCATGTTTCTGAGGGTTTCCGAGTCATGTCCATCCTTTACAGTCCTGTTCCATGAAACACATGGGGTTGATCGCTGGTGCGCTGCTGGCCGCAGGTTTGGCGGCCTGTTCTGCGGTGCCGCCCGCCGCCACCGGCGTGGTGGCCACACTGGACACACCGCCTGCCTGGCAGCATTTCACCTTGCCGGGCAAACGCAGTACCCATTACAAGGTGCAGCGCATGGACGCGCGCGAGGTGGTTCATGCCCGGGCCGACGGCTCTGCCAGCCTGTGGCGCCAGCAACTGCGGGTGGCGCCGAACGACATGGGGCTGCTGCACTTTTCCTGGAAGGTGCCAGGGCTGATTGCCAATGCCGACATGGCGGTGCGGGAGACCGACGACTCGCCGGTGCGCATTGTTCTGGCGTTTGATGGCGACCGCAGCAAGCTCTCCAGCAAAAGCCAGGCGCTGTCGGACCTGGCGCGCGCGCTGACGGGTGAAGAGCTGCCTTATGCCACGCTGATGTACGTCTGGAGCAACACGCAGCCCACTGAGAGCGTGATCTTGAACCCCCGCACCGACCGCATCCGCAAGATCGTGGTGGAGTCGGGCGACGGCCAGCTGAACCAGTGGCTGGACTACACCCGCGACGTGCGTGCCGACTACGAGCGCGCCTTTGGTGAAGCGCCAGGCGCCTTGCTCAGCGTGGCTTTGATGACCGATGCCGACAACACCCAGTCGCAGACGGTGGCCTGGTATGGGCCGGTGAAGCTGAACCAGCGCTGACCCCGCATGGCCCCGCCAGCGCGCGGGGCAGATTGTCGCTGCCGGTGTGATGGCCTATGATGGTCCAGCCATTGCGCATGCCCTCGCGCAGGGTGCAGACACCCCCAACCCAGCCCATGCTGTTCTTCATTCTTCGCCGCCTGGCCCAGGCACTGGCCGTGATGGTGGTGGTGGCCCTGGTGGCCTTTGTGCTGTTCCAGCATGTGGGCGACCCGGTGGTGTTTTTGCTGGGACAAGACGCCACAGCGGCCCAGCGGCTGGCGCTGCGCGCCGAGCTCGGTCTGGACCGGCCGTTTTTCATCCAGTTCTTCCATTTCGCAGCCAACGCGGTGCAGGGCGAGTTTGGCCTGAGTTTGCGGCAGGGCGCCAAGGTGTCGCGGCTGCTGGCGGAGCGTTTTCCGGCCACGCTGGAGCTGACGCTGGTGGCCGCCGCGCTGGCGCTCGCGCTGGGCATTCCGATGGGGGTGGTCGCGGCGCTCAAACGTGGCCGCTGGTTCAGCCAGGTGCTGATGGCGGTGTCGTTGCTGGGTGTGTCGCTGCCCACCTTCTTGATCGGCATTGTGCTGATCCTGGTGTTTTCGGTCACGCTGGGCTGGTTCCCGAGTTTTGGGCGGGGTGAAACGGTGGCCCTTGGCTGGTGGCAGACCGGTTTGCTGACACGGGACGGCTGGCACCACATCGCGTTGCCGGCGGTGACGCTGGCCATCTTCCAACTGACCCTGGTGATGCGGTTGGTGCGCGCCGAGATGCTGGAGGTGCTCAAAAGCGACTACATCCGTTTCGCCCGCGCGCGCGGCCTGAGCCAGCGCAGCATCCACTTCGGCCACGCGCTGAAAAACACCCTGGTGCCGGTGATCACCATCACCGGGCTGCAGATTGGCTCGCTGATCGCGTTTGCCATCATCACCGAAACGGTGTTCCAGTGGCCTGGCATGGGCCTCTTGTTTGTGCAGGCGGTGACCTTTGCCGACGTGCCGGTGATGGCCGCCTACCTGTGCCTGGTGGCGCTGATCTTCGTGACCATCAACCTGGTGGTGGACCTGTTGTACTTTGTGGTGGACCCGCGTTTGCGCGTGGGTGCCCTGGGAGCGAGTTGATGCGTTTGAAAGCCAGTGGCCGCGCCTTTGCGCAGATTGCCGAGTTCCACCCCGAACTGGCCGCCTTCCGGCGCGACCTGCACGCGCACCCGGAGCTGGGGTTCGAGGAGAAGTACACCGCGGGCCGCATCCGCGCGGCGCTGGAGCTGAGCGGGGTGGACGAGGTGCACACCGGCATCGCCAAGACCGGGTTGGTGGCGGTGATCCGGGGCCGGCAAGACACCCGGCAGCACATGGTGGGCCTGCGCGCCGACATGGACGCGCTGCCGATGAGCGAGCTCAACGACTTCGCCTGGAAGTCCACCAAGCCAGGCCTGATGCACGGCTGCGGCCACGACGGCCACAGCACCATGCTGGTGGGTGCGGCGCGCTACCTGGCGGCCACGCGCCACTTTGACGGCACGGCGGTGCTGATCTTCCAGCCCGGCGAAGAAGGCCACGGGGGCGCCAAGGCGATGATCGAAGACGGGCTGTTCGAGCGTTTCCCGGTGGACGCGGTCTACGGCATGCACAACTGGCCGGCGATGAAGCCGGGCTGGGTGGGGGTGAACCCGGGGCCGATGATGGCGGCCGCCGACCGCGTGACGATCGAAGTCACCGGCCGTGGCGGGCACGGGGCGCACGCCTACATGACGGTGGACCCGGTGGTGGTGTCGGCGCACCTCATCACCGCCATCCAGAGCATTGTCTCGCGCAACGTCAAGGCGATCGACAGCGCCGTCATCAGCCTGTGTGCGATGCAGGCGGGCGACCTCGGCGCAATGAGCGTGATGCCGGGCAAGGCCACGCTGGTGGGCACGGTGCGCAGCTTCAGCGCCGAGGTGCAGGCGCTGGTGGAGCGGCGCCTGAGCGAGCTGTGCAGCGCGGTGGCGCTGGGCTTTGGTGCCACCGCCACGGTGCACTACGAGCGGCTGTACCCGGCGACCATCAACAGCGTGGCAGAAGCCGGTTTTGCCGCCGGCGTCGCAGAGTCCCTGGTGGGCACCGACCGGGTGGTGCGTGATATGGTGCCCAGCATGGGGGCGGAGGACTTCTCCTTCATGCTGCAGGCCAAACCGGGGGCCTACCTGCGCATTGGCCAGGGCGAGGAGAACGGCGTGGGCAGCTGCTTTTTGCACAACAACCGCTACGACTTCAACGACGAGATCCTGACCCTGGGTGCTGCGCTGCACGCCGGGCTGGTGGAACAATCGATGCCGCTGCGGCCTTGAACAAGGAATTGCGATGAATTTCAAGCCAAATCGGCGTCAAGCCTCAGTGAAATCTGCTTTTTTTGCTCTGTTTTTAGGAGCGTCTACCCTGGCCATGGCGCAAACCGTGCGCATTGCCAACCAGGGCGACGCACTCTCCATGGACCCGCATTCGCTGAACGAGTCGCTGCAGCTCAGCACCACCGGCAACGTCTATGAACCGCTGGTGGCGCGCAACAAGGACCTGACGCTGGCGCCCGGTCTGGCCACCTCGTGGAAACAAACCTCGCCCACGGTGTGGCGGTTTGACCTGCGCAAGGGCGTGCTGTTCCATGACGGCACGCCGTTCACCGCCGACGACGTGGTGTTCAGCTTCCAGCGCGCCGCTGGTGAGGGTTCGGACATGAAGAGCTACACCAACGAGTTCAAGGAGGTGCGCAAGGTCGGCGACTCGGTGGTGGAGATCGAGACCAAGCTGCCGTTTCCCATCGTGCCCGACGTGGTGTCGCAGGTCTACATCATGAGCCAGAAGTGGTGCGAGACCAACCAGGCGCTGAAGCCGGTGGACCGGCGCAAGGGCATCGAGAACGCCGCTTCGTTCCGCGCCAACGGCACCGGGCCGTTCCGCCTGCGCGAGCGCCAGCCCAACGTGCGCACCACCTTCTCGCGCAACGGCAGCTACTGGGGCAAGATCGAAGGCAACGTGGCCGAGGTGGTGTTCACCCCGATCGGCAACGACGCCACCCGCGTGGCCGCGCTGCTCTCGGGCGAGGTGGACGTGATGGAGCCGGTACCGGTGCAGGACATTGCCCGCGTCAATGGCAGCGCCAACGCCCGTGCCGTGACCGGCCCCGAGCTGCGCACCATTTTTCTGGGCATGGACCAGAAGCGCGACGAGCTGCTGTACTCGAACATCAAAGGCAAAAACCCGTTCAAGGACAAGCGGGTGCGCCAGGCGGTCTACCAGGCGATCGACATCGACGGCATCCAGAAAACCGTGATGCGTGGCGCGGCCAACCCCACCGCGCTGATGGTCGGCCCCGGCATCAACGGCTTTTTGCCCGAGCTGAACAAGCGCCTGCCCTACAACCCGGACGCCGCCAAGAAGCTGATGGCCGAGGCCGGTTACCCAACCGGTTTTGAGGTGACGATGAACTGCCCGAACGACCGCTACGTGAGCGACGGCGCCATCTGCCAGGCGGTGGCGGCCAACCTGGCGCGCATCAATGTGAAGGTGAACCTGCAGACCGAAACCAAGGGCACCTACTTTCCGAAAATCCTGAAGCGCGACACCAGCTTCTACATGCTGGGCTGGACGCCTGGCACCTACGACAGCCACAACGCGCTGAACGCGCTGATGCGCTGCCCGAACGACCAGGGGGCAGGCCAGTACAACCTGGGCGCCTACTGCAACACGGAGGTGGACGCGCTGACGCTGAAGATCCAGTCCGAGAACGACAAAGCCAAACGCACCGCCATGGTCAAACAGGCGTTTGAACTGCACGCGGCCGACGTGGGCCACATCCCGCTGCACCAGCAGGCGCTGGCCTGGGGCGTGAGCAAGAAGGTCGCCGTCACCCAGCTGGCCGACAACTTCATGCCCTACAAGTGGATCAGCGTCCAGGCCAAGTGACGACGGCTGGCGGCGCCGCGTGATGCTGGCACGCTGGTGGGCCAGTGACGTGGGCCACAGCTTTCGCACCTCCCCCGTGGCGGTGCTGGCCGCCGCGCTGGCATTGGCTTGCGTGGTCTGTGCCGTGTTCGCCGGCTGGATCGCCCCGCACAACCCGCTCGACCTGCGCACGCTGGAACTGGCCAATGCCAGCCTGCCACCCGCCTGGAGCGACGGCGGCAGCCGCCGCTTCCTGCTCGGCACCGACAACCAGGGCCGCGACATCCTGTCGGCGCTGATGTATGGCGCGCGCATCTCGCTGGTGGTGGGGGGCGTGTCGGTGGCGCTGTCGGTGCTGCTGGGGGTGGCGCTCGGGCTGGTGGCAGGGTTTCGTGGGGGCTGGGTGGACGCGCTGCTGATGCGGCTGTGCGACGTGATGCTGTCGTTCCCCGCCATTTTGGTGGCGCTGCTGATGGCCGGCGTGGGCCGCGCGCTGTTCCCCGACGCGGCGGCGCTGGTGGCCTTTGGCGTGCTGATCGTTGCCATCACGCTGACCGGCTGGGTGCCGTACGCGCGCACCGTGCGCGGCGCCACGCTGGTGGAAAAAAACAAGGAGTACGTGTTGGCCGCGCGGGTGGTGGGTGTGACGCCCTGGCGCATCATGGTGCAGCATGTGCTGCCCAACGTGCTGGGGCCGGTGCTGGTGCTGGCCACCCTGCAGGTGGCGACCGCGATCATCACCGAGGCCACGCTGTCTTTTCTTGGCGTGGGCGTGCCGCCCATCTCGCCCTCGCTCGGCACGCTGATCCGCGTGGGCAATGATTTTTTGTTTTCCGGCGAGTGGTGGATCACCGTGTTCCCCGGCGCGATGCTGGTGCTGATCGCACTGAGTGTGAACTTGCTGGGGGACTGGTTGCGCGATGCCTTGAACCCCAAACTCCGATGACCGGTTCTTTGCTCGCGGTGGACCACCTCACGGTCGAGTTCCCCACCCGCCACGGCACGCTCACCGCGCTGGACGATGTGTCGTTCGGCATTGCGCCCGGTGAAATTCTGGGCATGGTGGGCGAGTCAGGCGCGGGCAAGTCGCTCACCGGCGCGGCCATCATCGGGCTGTTGCCGCCACCGGGGCGCATCCGCAGCGGCGAGGTCCGGCTGAACGGTCAGCGCATCAACGGCCTGCCCGAAGCCGCCCTGCGGCGCATTCGCGGGCGGCAGATTGGCGCGATTTTCCAGGACCCGCTGACCGCACTCAACCCGTTGTACACCGTGGGCCGGCAGCTGACCGAGACCATCCTGGCGCACCTGCCGGTCATGCCCGCCGAGGCGCAGCGCCGTGCGGTGGGGTTGCTGTCCGACACCGGCATCGCCGCCGCCGCCGAGCGGCTGCACCACTACCCCCACCAGTTCTCGGGTGGCATGCGGCAGCGGGTGGTGATCGCGCTGGCGCTGGCCGCCGAGCCGCAGCTGCTGGTGGCCGACGAGCCCACCACCGCGCTCGATGTGTCGGTGCAGGCGCAGGTCATTGCGCTCTTGAAAAGCCTGTGCCGCGAACGCGGCACGGCGGTGCTGCTGATCACCCACGACATGGGCGTGATCGCCGAGAGCTGCGACCGCGTGGCGGTGATGTACGCCGGCCGCATCGCCGAAATCGGCCCGGTGCAGGCCATCCTGCACCGGCCCAGCCACCCCTACACCACCGGCCTGATGGCGGCCATTCCCGACATGGCGGTGAGCGTCCCCCGGCTGCGGCAGATCGACGGCGCCATGCCGCGGCTGGACGCGGTGCCCGCCGGCTGCAGCTTCCACCCGCGTTGCCCGCAGGCGTTTGCGCGGTGCCAGGAGGCGCGGCCTGAGCTGTTGCCAGCCGGTGCCACACAGGCTGCCTGCTGGCTGCATGCAGTCTCCGAAAGAGCGCCATGACGCCACTGCTGAAAGTGACGGGGTTGTCCAAAGCCTTTGACGTATCCGCCCCCTGGCTGCAACGCGTGCTGGCCCGCCAGCCGCGCCGGCTGCTGCAGGCGGTAGACGGTGTGGGCTTCAGCATCCCGCGCGGGCAGACACTGGCGCTGGTGGGCGAATCGGGTTGTGGCAAAAGCACGGTGGCCCGGCTGCTGCTGGGCCTGCACACGCCCGATGCCGGCCACATCACCTTCGACGGCCAGGACGTGCCCGCCACGCTCAAGTCCGCCCAAGGCTTGGCACTGCGCCGCCGCATGCAGATGATTTTTCAGGACCCCTACGCCAGCCTGAACCCGCGCTGGACGGTCGGCCGCATCGTCGCCGAGCCTTTGCGCACACACGGCTTGGCCGGCAGCGCAGCCGAGCTGCAGGCCCGCGTGGGGGAGCTTCTCGCGTCTGTTGGTCTGGCCGCGCAAGACGCGCCCAAGTACCCGCACCAGTTTTCTGGCGGCCAGCGCCAGCGCATTTCCATTGCCCGTGCACTTGCCACAACGCCCGAGTTTCTGGTGTGCGACGAGCCCACGTCCGCGCTGGACGTGAGCGTGCAGGCGCAGGTGCTGAACCTGATGAAAGACCTGCAGCGCGAGCGCGGGCTCACTTACCTGTTCATTTCGCACAACCTCGCGGTGGTGCAGCACGTGAGCGACCAGGTGGGCGTGATGTACCTGGGCCAGATTGTTGAACTGGCCGACAAGGCCACGCTGTTCCGCCAGCCCCGCCACCCCTACACCCGCATGCTGCTGGACGCGATCCCCCGGCTCCGGCCTGACGTGGGTCGTGTGCGCCAGCCAGTGCATGGCGAGGTGCCCAACCCCATCGACCCACCCACCGGCTGCCGTTTCCACCCGCGTTGCCCGCACGCCGATGCGCGCTGCCGCAGCGAACGGCCGGTGTTGCAAAGCTGGCAGGGCATTCAGATTGCCTGCCATGGGGTGGTGGAAGGTCGGTTGGGTTGATGCTATTTATTTCATAGCTGTACCGTTAGGTTTCACTCAGGCTTGAGGCCTGAAAGGCTTTAAAAATGCCTTTTGGAGGGTATGGTTTGGTTTTTTGGGCTGTTTGGGGGGCAGGTCAGGCCAGGCCGGCGGTCTGGGTACCCGTTCTCCGGCCTGCTCGCGGGCGGCTGGGCTTGGGCGCACAAGGGTGGGCGCGAAGGCTGTGCTGGCGCGCGAGCTTGTGTGGCCGCCGCGAATGGGGCCTGCGCCCGGGTACCCAGACCACCGGCCTCCAGCGAGGTGTTGGCGCACGGTGCATTCACGGCACGCCAACAATGCTTCAACAGTGGAGGGTGGGGGTGTGCGGGCGCAGGCCCCATTCGCGGTGGCCCATTCATTGGCGCGCTACAAGAAGCCTTCACGCCAGCCCGCTTGCTGACCACAAACCTTCTCCCGAGAGCAGGCCGGAGAACGTACGCCCCCGCCGTCCGCCGTGAGAGGGGGAGTTACAGAGCACAGACCTACGTGTACCGCTTGCTCCGCAAGTTGTTCTTCATGTCCTTCAACAGCGGCTGCAGCTTTTTCCCACCAATCCGCAACGCGAGGTTGGTGGCCAGAATGTCGATGATCATCAAATGCAGCAGCCGCGACACCATGGGGCTGTAGCGGTCGTAGCCCTCGGGGTGGTCAGCGGCCAGGTGCACATGGCCGGTGTTGGCCAGGGGGGAGCCGCTGGCGGTGATCACCAGCGTGGTGGCGCCGTTGCGGCGGGCGATCTCGCAGGCGTCCACCAGGTCGCGGGTGCGGCCGGAGTTGGAGATCACCACCACGCAGTCGCCCGCGCCCAGCAGCGAGGCGCTCATCACCTGCATGTGGCCGTCGCTGTAGGCAATGGCGTGAACGCCGAGGCGGAAGAACTTGTGCTGGGCGTCCTGCGCCACGATGCCCGAGTTGCCCACGCCAAAAAACTCAATGCGTTTGCCGTTGCGCTCGGCGGCGGCCAGCGCGTCCACCGCCCGCTCAATGGCGGCCGCACTCGCGTCGTTGCGGTACTTCAAAAAGGCCGCCACGGTGTTGTCGATCACCTTCACCAGCACGTCGCCAGTCTTGTCGTCGGCGTCCACGCTGCGGTGGATGAAGGGCACGCCCTCGCTCACGCTGCCGGCCAGCTTGAGCTTGAAGTCCGACAGGCCGTCATAACCCATGCTGCGGCAGAAACGCACCACCGTGGGCTTGCTGACGCTGGCGCGCGCGGCCAGCTCGCTGATGGGCAGCCGGGCAAAGGCACGCGGGTCAGCCAGCACCACCTCGCCCACGCGCTGCTCCGCCGGTGCAAGCGAGGTGAGCGAGGCTTTGATGCGGTCGAGCATGGTGGGGCGGTGCCTTGGGAGGGAAAGCCGCAATGTAACCCGGTTTCAGCCCGCCAGGCCGCACCACAAAATACCGCACAAACACCCGGATAATGCGGGCAACCCGAGACAATCGCTTCCTGAAGACTTCCCCATGAACCAGCTCAGCGCGCTCAAGCAATTCACCACCGTGGTGGCCGATACCGGCGACTTCAAACAGCTCGCGCAATTCCAACCGCAAGACGCCACCACCAACCCGTCGCTCATTTTGAAAGCGGTGCAAAAGCCCGATTACGCACCGCTGCTGACCGACACCGTGGCCCGCTTCAGCGATCGCCCGCTGGACGAGGTGATGGACCGCCTGCTGGTGCGTTTCGGCTGCGAGATCCTTGCCGCCATTCCGGGCCGTGTGTCCACCGAGGTGGACGCCCGGTTGAGCTTCGACACCAGCGCCACCGTCACCCGCGCCGAACGCATCATTGCGCTGTACCAGGCCGAAGGCATCCACATCGACCGGGTGCTGATCAAGATCGCGTCCACCTGGGAGGGCATCCAGGCGGCCGCGCAGCTGGAGCAGCGCGGCATCCACACCAACCTGACGCTGCTGTTCTCGTTTTGCCAGGCGGTGGCCTGCGGCCAGGCGCGGGTCCAGCTGATCTCGCCGTTTGTGGGCCGCATTTACGACTGGTACAAAAAAGCCGCTGGCCCGGCCTGGAACGAGGCCGAACGCGCCGGCGCCAACGACCCCGGCGTCCAGTCGGTGCGGCAGATCTACAACCACTACAAGAAGTTCGGCATCGCCACCGAGGTCATGGGCGCGAGCTTCCGCAACGTCGGCCAGATCACCGCGCTGGCCGGTTGCGATTTGCTGACCATTGCGCCCGAGCTGCTGGCCCAGCTGGCCGCCACCGACGCACCGCTGCAGCCCGCACTCCGCGCCGACGCGGCCCGCGCGATGGACCTGCCCGCCGTGAACTTTGACGAGGCGGGTTTCCGCTTCGCGCTGAACGAGGACGCGATGGCCACCGAAAAGCTGGCCGAAGGCATCCGCGCCTTTGTGGCCGACGCGGTCAAGCTCGAGCAGCTGATGCTGGCCGCCTGAGCATGGTGCTGCCCGTCCGCTTGCGCTGCGACCAGACGCCGGCCTGGCGTGGCCTGCAGGCGCACTTCAACAGCGCCCGCGTCAACCTGCGCGACGCGTTCGGCGCCGACGCCCAGCGCTTCACGCGTTTCAGCCAGGCGGCACCGCACGTGTTTGCCGACCTGTCCAAGAACCTGATCGACCCGGCTGGGGAGGCCTTGCTGCTTGCTCTGGCGCAGCAATGCGACGTGGCAGGCCACCGCGATGCGATGTTCGCGGGCGCGTCGGTCAACACCACCGAGCAGCGCGCGGCCATGCATTTCCTGCTGCGCGCACCAGCAGACGCGGTGGTGCCTGCGGCGCAACAGGCCGAGCTGCAGGCCGTGCACGCCACGCTGGACGCCTTCCTGGCCTTTGCCGAGCAGGTGCGCGCCGACGACGCCATCACCGACGTGGTCAACATCGGCATTGGCGGCTCCGACCTCGGGCCGCACATGGCGGTGCGGGCGCTGGAGGCGTTTGCACTGCCCGGCAAACGCTTCCATTTCGTCTCCAACCTCGACGCCGAGGAACTGCTGGCGGTGCTGCGCAAGGTGCAGCCGGCCCACACGCTGTTTCTGGTCGCGTCCAAGTCCTTCACCACGCTGGAGACCATGGGCAATGCCCGGGTGGCCAAGGCCTGGTTCGAGGCCGGTGGCGGTCGCAACGTGGCCCGGCACTTCGTTGGCCTGACCAGCCAGCCCGCGCTGGCGCAGGCCTTTGGCATCCACACCACGTTTGACTTTGCCGATTGGGTGGGGGGGCGTTATTCCCTGTGGTCGGCCATCGGTCTGTCGCTGGCCGTCGCCATTGGGGCCTCGGCGTTCCGCGACATGCTGGCCGGTGCCCACGCGATGGACCGGCATTTCCGCGAGGCGCCACTGGCGCAGAACCTGCCGGTGCGCCTGGCCCTGCTCGACGTCTGGTACCGCAACTTCCACCAGTGTGGCAGCCGCAGCATGGCGCCCTACAGCAGCAGTCTGCGCCGCCTGCCGGCTTATCTGCAGCAACTGGAAATGGAGAGCAACGGCAAAGGCGTCGCGCTCGACGGCACGCCGCTCGCATACGCCACCTCGCCGGTGGTGTGGGGCCAGGCGGGCACCAATGGCCAGCACGCCTATTTCCAAATGCTTCACCAAGGCAGCGACGTGGTGCCGGTGGAGTTCATCGCGGTTCGTGAAGCCAGTCACGCGTTACCGGAACACCACCGCCAGTTGCTGGCCAACGCGCTGGCGCAGGCCCAGGCGCTCATGATGGGCCATGCCAGTGAGGACGGGCACCGCCACTTCTCGGGCAACCGCCCCAGCACCTTTTTGCTGCTGGACGCCCTCACACCCGCCAGCCTGGGTGCCTTGCTCGCGCTGTACGAACACCGCGTGTTCGTCGCCGGTAGCTTGTGGGGCATCAACAGCTTCGACCAATTCGGCGTGGAACTGGGCAAGCAGCTGGCCAACGATATCGCGCCCCGGCTCCACAACGGCGATGTGAGAGGCCTGGACGGCTCCACCGCCGGACTGCTGCGCCATTTGAAAGCAAAAACCAGCTGAAGCCTTAGTGAAGTCTATAGACTTAGCTATGAATTAAGTAGCAAATAAAAACCCCGCAGGGCTCGCGCGCTGCGGGGTTTTTTGCAGGTGGGCCAACCATGTGGCCCGACGCAGCATGGCGACTCAGGGTTAGGCGCGGCGGCGCAGACAGTACGTGTGGGTACGGCCAGCCGCCGCAACGACGCCCTGGGTCGTCAGTCAAGGCGCAATTACATGCCCATGTCGCCCATGCCGCCCATACCACCCATGCCGCCAGGCATGCCACCACCGGCAGGCGCGTCGTCCTTCGGTGCTTCGGCAATCATGGCTTCGGTCGTCAGCATCAGCGACGCGACCGACGCGGCGTTCTGCAGCGCGGTGCGGGTCACCTTGGTCGGGTCCAGAATGCCCATTTCGATCATGTCGCCGTAGGTGTCGTTGGCGGCGTTGAAGCCGTAGTTGCCCTTGCCTTGCAGCACGGCGTTCACGACCACCGAGGCTTCGCCACCGGCGTTGTACACGATCTCGCGCAGCGGCGCTTCAATCGCTTTCAGCACCAGCTTGATGCCGGCTTCCTGGTCGGCGTTGTCGCCCTTGATGGCACCCGCAGCCTGCTTGGCACGCAGCAAAGCCACGCCACCGCCGGCCACAATGCCTTCTTCCACCGCAGCGCGGGTGGCGTGCAGGGCGTCTTCCACGCGGGCTTTCTTTTCCTTCATCTCGACTTCGGTCGCAGCACCGACCTTGATCACGGCCACGCCGCCGGCGAGTTTCGCAACACGCTCCTGCAGCTTTTCACGGTCGTAGTCGGAGGTGGCTTCTTCGATCTGCACGCGCACCTGCTTGACGCGGGCTTCGATGTCGGCCGCAGCGCCGGAACCGTCGATGATGATGGTGTTTTCCTTGCCCACTTCGATGCGCTTGGCCTGGCCCAGGTCAGCCAGCGTGACCTTTTCCAGCGTCAGGCCGACTTCTTCGGCGATGACCTTGCCGCCCGTCAGGATGGCGATGTCTTCCAGCATGGCCTTGCGGCGGTCGCCGAAGCCAGGGGCCTTGACAGCCACGACCTTCAGGATGCCACGGATGGTGTTCACCACCAAGGTCGCCAGGGCTTCGCCCTCGACTTCTTCGGCAATGATCAGCAGCGGACGGCCGGCCTTGGCAACCTGCTCCAGCGTGGGCAGCAGGTCACGGATGTTGCTGATCTTCTTGTCGAACAGCAGCACGAAGGGGTTGTCCAGAATCGCGGACTGCTTTTCGGGGTTGTTGATGAAGTAGGGCGACAGGTAGCCGCGGTCGAACTGCATGCCTTCGACGACGTCGAGTTCGCTTTCGAGCGACTTGCCGTCTTCCACGGTGATCACGCCCTCTTTGCCGACCTTGTCCATCGCGTCAGCGATGATCTTGCCGATGGTTTCGTCGCTGTTGGCCGAAATGGAGCCGACTTGCGCGATTTCCTTGGAGGTGGTGGTGGCCTTGGAGGCCTTCTTCAGCTCGGCGACCAGGGCCGTCACGGCCTTGTCGATGCCGCGCTTCAGGTCCATCGGGTTCATGCCGGCGGCCACGTACTTCATGCCTTCGCGGATGATCGACTGGGCCAGCACGGTGGCGGTGGTGGTGCCGTCACCGGCGATGTCGGAGGTCTTGGAAGCAACTTCCTTGACCATCTGCGCGCCCATGTTCTGGAGCTTGTCTTTCAGTTCGATTTCCTTGGCCACGGACACACCGTCCTTGGTCACGGTGGGGGCGCCGAACGAGCGTTCCAGCACCACGTTGCGGCCCTTGGGGCCGAGCGTGACCTTGACCGCGTTGGCCAGGATGTTCACGCCTTCAACCATGCGTGCGCGGGCTTCGCCGCCGAAAATGACGTCTTTTGCTGCCATGTTGATATCTCCGAATTCAGTCAGTTAATGGGGGTGGCGGGGGCGCCGATTACTTTTCAACGACCGCAAACAGGTCGTCTTCCTTCATGACCAGCAGTTCGTCGCCGTTGACCTTGACGGTCTGGCCGCTGTACTTGCCGAACAACACGCGGTCGCCGACCTTCACGTTCAGGGCGATCACTTCACCCTTGTCGGTCTTGCGGCCAGGGCCCACGGCCAGCACTTCGCCTTGGTCCGGCTTTTCAGCGGCGTTGTCAGGAATCACGATGCCCGAAGCGGTTTTGGTTTCGCTTTCGATGCGTTTGACAATGACGCGGTCGTGCAATGGACGAAGTTTCATGGAATCTCCTTGTTTTGAAACACTGGGGTTGGAAAGTCGGCCAGCAGCGCTGTGGGCGTCTGCTGTTCAGGCGGAGCGATGTTAGCACTCAGTCTGGGTGAGTGCTAATGGTAAGGCCTGGTGCGGGTGTTTTCAAGGCAGTCCGTTGTTTTCAGCCAGAAAAAAGCCGCCCAAAGGCGGCTTGGGGTGGGTTGGCGAGACGCTTACAGGCCTGCCGCTGCCCGGAGGGCCGCTGCCTTGTCCGTGCGCTCCCAGGTGAACTCCGGCTCGTCGCGGCCAAAGTGGCCGTAGGCGGCGGTTTTTTCGTAGATCGGGCGCAGCAGGTCCAGCATCTGGATGATGCCTTTGGGCCGCAGGTCGAAATGGGCGGCCACCAGCGCGGCGATCTTGTCGTCGGCGATCACGCCGGTGCCCTGGGTGTTGACGGTGATGTTCATTGGCCGGGCCACGCCAATCGCGTAGGCCACCTGGATCTGGCACTGCGTGGCCAAGCCGGCGGCCACCACGTTCTTGGCCACGTAGCGGGCGGCGTAGGCGGCGGAGCGGTCCACCTTGGTGGGGTCTTTGCCGCTGAAGGCGCCGCCGCCGTGTGGGCAGGCGCCACCGTAGGTGTCCACAATGATCTTGCGGCCGGTCAGGCCGCAGTCGCCCTGCGGGCCGCCGACAACGAAGCGGCCGGTCGGGTTGATCAAATACTTGGTGTCCAGCAGCCACTCCTTGGGCAGCACCGGCTTGATGATCTCTTCGATGATGGCTTCGGTGAACGAGGCCTTCATTTTCTTGGCGGTCTCGCTCTGGTCAGGGCTGTGCTGGGTGGACAGCACCACGGTGTCGATGCTGTGCGGCTTGCCGTCCACGTAGCGCATCGTCACCTGGCTCTTGGCGTCGGGGCGCAGGAAGGGCAGGCGGCCGTCTTTGCGCAGCTGGGCCTGGCGCTCCACCAGGCGGTGGGCGTAGTAAATGGGCGCGGGCATCAGCTCAGGCGTTTCGCTGCAGGCGTAGCCAAACATCAGGCCCTGGTCGCCGGCGCCGGTGTTGAGCACGTCGTCGCTGGCTTGGTCCACGCCCTGGGCGATGTCGTTGGACTGCTTGTCGTAGCAGACCATGACCGCGCAGCCCTTGTAGTCGATGCCGTATTCGGTGTTGTCGTAGCCGATGCGTTTGATGGTGTCGCGCGCGACCTGGATGTAGTCCACATGCGCGTTGGTGGTGATTTCACCGGCCAGCACCACGAGGCCGGTGTTGCACAGCGTCTCAGCCGCAACACGGGACAGCGGGTCTTGTTTGAAGATCGCGTCCAGGATCGCGTCGGACACCTGGTCGGACACCTTGTCGGGGTGGCCTTCGGAGACCGATTCGGACGTGAAAAGAAAGTCGTTCGCCATTTGAATAAACTCCACAGGTTGGTACGGCGTTGCCGACGGCCTGTTGGCTCTGGCGAACGCTTTAGCAGATTTGTTTAACGAGGCGGTGAAACACCGCCTCTGGTCGCCCTGCAAGTTGCTCATTTAACTCAGCGACGCCTCTATTTTACCGAATTGCATGCTGAGCCTCTTCAAAACCCTGTCCCGCTGGCCCTTGTGGCTGCTCCACGCCGTGGGCTGGGCGCTGGGCTGGCTGACCTTTCTGGCCTCGCCGCGTTACCGCGGCGCCTTTCTGGCCAACGCCGCGCAGGCCGGTTACCGCTTTGCCGAGGTGCGCGGCGCCGTGGGCCAGACCGGCTGCATGACGGCCGAACTGCCGCGCATCTGGTTCGGCCAAACGCCCCCCCCCTGCAGCTGGGACAACCTGCCGCCGCTGGACGCCGCCTACGCCAGCGGCAAGGGGGTGTTGCTGCTGACGCCGCACCTTGGCTGTTTTGAGGTGCTGGCCCAGGCGCTGGCCCAGCGCTACAGCGCCGACCACGGCCCGCTCACCGTGCTTTACCGCCCGGCACGCAAGGCCGTGCTGGCCGACCTGGAAGACTCGGCCCGCAGCCGGCCCGGGCTGAAAGCCGTGCCCACCAACCTCTCGGGCGTGCGCGACATGATCAAGGCGCTGCGGCGTGGCCAGGCCGTGGGCCTGCTGCCCGACCAGGTGCCGCCCGAAGGCCTGGGCCTGTGGTCGCCGTTTTTCGGGCGCGCGGCCTACACCATGACGCTGGCCGCCCGGCTGGCCCAGCAGACCGGCGCCACCACGCTGATGGTGTGGAGCGAACGCCTGGCCTGGGGCCAGGGCTACCGGCTGCACTGCCGAGAACTGCAGGTGCCGCTCTCGGCCGACCTGGCCGAAGCCGTGGGCCAGCTGAACGCCGAGGTGGAACGGCTGATCCGCGAATGCCCGCAGCAGTACCTGTGGGGCTATGCGCGCTACAAGCAGCCGCGTGTGGACACCAAGGCCGACGGCACCGGAGCGCCCGCATGATGCGGCTGGTGTTGGCCCTGTTGTGGCTGCTGCACTGGTTGCCACTGCCGCTGCTGGCGCTGCTGGGGCGTGGGCTGGGCATCCTGTTGTGGCCGTTTGCCCGCGACCGGCGGCGCATTGCGCTGCGCAACCTCGAACTGTGTTTCCCCGAGCGCAGCGTCACCGAGCGCCGCGCCATCGCGTTCGCACACTTCCAGTGGCTGGGGCGGAGCTTTCTGGAGCGCAGCGTGCTCTGGTACGCGTCACCGGCCCGGCTCAAGCGGCTGATCCAGGTGGAAGGGCCGGTGCATTTTGCCGACACCCACCCCGGCGCGGTGATGTGGCTGGCGCCGCACTTTCTGGGGCTGGACGTGGCGGGTGCGGCCATTCAGCTCTACATCGCACGGCGCGGCTGCTCGATCTACCAGGCGCAAAGCAACCCGGTGGTGGACGCGGCGCTGAAGCGGGCGCGGCTGCGGTTTGGCAACGCCAGCATTTTTTCCCGCCACGAAACCGCCAAGCCGCTGCTGCGCGCCATCCGCGCCGGCATGGGGTTCTTCAACCTGCCGGACATGGACTTCGGCCCCAAGGACGCGGCGTTCGTGCCGTTTTTTGGCGTGCCCACCGCCACCTTGCTGGCGCCGTCGCGCATGGCGCGGCTGCTCGACATGCAGGTGCAGCTGGTGGTGGCCGAGCTGTTGCCCGGCGGGCGTGGCTACCGGGTGCGTTTCCACGAACCCTGGGCCGATTTCCCGACCGCCGACGCGGTGGCCGACACGGCCCTGATGAACCAGCGCCTGCAGGCCGAGATTGTGAAGATGCCGGCCCAGTACTTCTGGGTGCACAAACGCTTCAAGACGCGGCCACCGGGCGAGCCGTCGGTGTACTGAGCCCTGAAACGGCCCCCACACGCCGCTGCAGGCGTTTGGAGGGTGTTGGGGGTCAGATTTCAAGCCTTTTTGGCACCAAGCCTTAGTACAGGCTTGTGATTTAGCTATTTATTTTGTAGCAAAAAGCCGCTGATTTCCTGTGCCACCCGGTCTGGCTGCTCGTGCACGATCCAGTGTGTGGCGCCGGGCACGCGCACCACGGTGAGGTCTTGCACGTAGCCGTCCAGCCCATCAATGAGCGACGGCGGCAGGGCGATGTCGTCCAGGCCCCAAACCACCAGCGTGGGCACGGTCACGGTGAGCATCTCGCGCGGCAAGGTCACCGCCGCAGCGGCCGGGTCTTCCGGTCGGGGTGGGCGCAGCGGCGAGGCGCGGTAGTAGTTGCAGCCGCCGGTCAGGCCGTGTTGCCAGACCGCGCGGTACTGCGCTTTCACCGCGTCGGTGAGCCAGGCGAAATCGCCACGGTCGGCGAACATGTTGGTGAAAAAGGCCCACAGGCGGCGGTAGTCGTCTTCGGCCAGCAGCGCCTCGGCGTCCGGCCGGATCAGGAAGTTCATGTAGGCGCTGGCGGCCTGCTGTTCGGGGCTGTGCTGCAGCTCGCGCAAAAAGGTGCCGGCGTGGGGCGAATTGACGATGACCAGCTTGTCCATCAGCGCCGGCCGCTGGTTGGCCAGGCCCCAGGCCACGGCACCGCCCCAGTCGTGCGCCACCAGCGCCGCGAGGTGGCCGCCTTCGGCCTCCACCAGCGCGGCAATGTCCTGCACCAGGTGTTTGGCGCGGTAAGCCTTGGGGTCGGTCGGCGCACTGGAGGCCTCGAAGCCGCGCAGGTTGGGGGCCACGCAGCGGTAGCCGAGCCGGGCAAAGTGGGCCAGCAGGCCATCCCACACAAACGCGCCTTCCGGGAAGCCATGCAAAAACACCAGCAGCGGGTGCCCGCGTTCGCCCGCCGTGCGGCAACTGAGCGTGATGCCATGCGGCAGGGGCTGCTGGTGGGTGCGGATCATGTCGGGTCGGCGGTGTCGTGGTCGTCTGGCAGGGGCAGGGCGGTGGTGGGGCGCAGCGTCGCGTCGTGCGCCCACTGCCACAGCAGCATGCTGACCTCGTCCACGCCCTGTTTTTTCAAGGCCGAGAAGAGTTTGACCTCGCCGCCGCCGGCCTGCAGTCGCGTGATCGACAGCGCCTTGTTGGCCTCGGCACGGTTGAGCTTGTCGGATTTGGTCAGCAGCACCAGGAGCTTCATGCCTTCGGCCACGCGGGGGCGCACCACGTCGAGCAAGACCTCGTCGAGTTCGGTCAGGCCCAGGCGCGGGTCGCACAGCAGCACGATGCCGCGCAGGTTCTCGCGCGTCACCAGGTAGTTGGCCATGACCTGCTGCCAGCGGTACTTGGCGGTTTTGGGCACCGCCGCGTAGCCGTAACCGGGCAAATCGGCCAGCACCGCGTCGGTCACGCCCTGTTTGCCGAGGGTGAACAGGTTGATGTGCTGGGTGCGGCCGGGTGTTTTGGAGGCGTAGGCCAGCCGCTTTTGCTGCGTCAGCACGTTGATGCAGGTGGATTTGCCGGCGTTCGAGCGGCCCACAAAGGCAATTTCGGGCACCTCCACCGGCGGCAGGTGCTTCAGTTCAGGCGCCGAGGTCAGGAACTTGGCGGTGTGCAGCCAGCCGGTGGCCTGCACGGCGGTGAGCGGCAAAGCCGCGGCCCCGGCGCTCTGGGCGTCAGGGGTTACAGG
>JAFEHU010000080.1 GCA_017848435.1 Burkholderiaceae bacterium
GTGTCCGCATTGGCACCCGCTCGCCGGCCAGGCTCATTCGTGCCCACGCGCTGTCGGGCGATGTAACGACCACCATCTCGTCCTGGTGCCATGGCGTGACGGCCAGCGCCGCTTGGTGGCAAGGCCCTTCGATCAGGCCCACGTCCAGTTCAAACGCAGCGACCGCGTCACAGATGGCCGCCGTGTTTCCGATCACGACCTTTGAGCGCCAGGCACTGGCATGGCCCGGTTGCGCTGCGACAAAACGGGCCAGCAGCCTGGGCAGCACATAGTTGCCGATGGTGGTGCTGGCGCCGATGCGCAGCGACTGCGCCTGGGCGCTGCCATCGCGGGACATCAACTCGATGCCGGCGGCACCGTCCAGCAGCGCCAGGGCCCGCGGCAGTAACGCACGGCCGTTGTCGTTGAGCAGCAGGCGCTTGCCCGCGCGGTCGAACAGGCGCAGCGACAGCAGCCGCTCAAGTTCATTCACGGCCGAGCTGGTGGCCGACTGCGACAGCGCGATCTCGGCGCTGGCTGCCGTGGTAGTGCCGCTGCGCGCAACCGCCACGAAGATCTGCAGCTGTCGCAGCGTGAGGCGAAGGGTATTCATGGCGGATTTGTTTGCAAAGCGATCAGATGGGTACATCTTAGCGATACAACCCGTTTGACGGGTCATCTATGAAGCCGGAAGCTTCGTCCTCATGAACTTCAACCGGAGGCAAGCAGCATGACCATCAACGTACTTCCTGAGCCACGCACATCGGCCTCTGCATCGGCTTTCGCACGCATGCTCCCCGGCCTGGCCCTGAGCGGCGCCTTGGCTGCCACCGGTATCGCGCTGGGCCGCATCGCCTGGCTGCAGGACCATGGCTTCAGTGCGCTGACGCTGGCCATCGTGCTGGGCATGATCGTGGGCAACACGGTTTACCCGTGGGCCCCGCGCTGGGCGGTAGCCAGCGGCGCCGGCGTCAACTTCTCCAAGCAGAACCTGCTTCGCCTGGGCGTGGTGCTGTACGGCCTGCGGCTCACCGTGCAGGACATTGACCATGTTGGCATAGCTGGTGTCGCCATCGACACAATGATATTGGGCTCGACCTTCGCACTGGCCTGCCTCATCGGCACGCGCTGGCTGGGCCTGGAGCGCAAGACGGCGATGCTGATCGGCGCTGGCAGTGCCATCTGCGGCGCTGCTGCGGTGATGGCCGCCGAGCCGGTGGTCAAGGCGCGCGCCGAGCAGGTCACGGTGGCGGTGGCCACGGTGGTGGTGTTCGGCACGCTGGCGATCTTCCTGTACCCGGCGCTGTTCGAGCTGAACCGGCACTGGGCGCTGATCCCCGGCGGCGCCAACGGGTTCGGCATCTACGTCGGATCGACCATCCACGAGGTGGCCCAGGTGGTGGCCGCAGCACGTTCGGTGGGCCCGGACGCAGCCAACTCGGCCGTCATCGCGAAGATGGTTCGAGTAATGATGCTGGCGCCGTTCCTGGTGATGCTGTCGGCTTGGCTGGCGCGCGACAGCACCCTGCAAGCCCTGGTGGAGGCAGAGCATGCTCACGCCAAGGGTCAACTCGCTGTGCCCTGGTTCGCCTTCGGCTTCGTCGCGGTTGTGTTGCTCAATTCGCTGCAATGGCTGCCGGCGTCGGTGGTGGCAGTGACGATCGAGATTGACACCGCGCTGCTGGCGATGGCGATGGCTGCGCTCGGCCTGGCCACGCACATCGGCGCCATTCGCAAGGCCGGGGCCAAGCCGCTGCTGCTGGCGTTGATCTTGTTCGGCTGGCTCATCGTCGGAGGCGCGCTCATCAACCGCTGGGTGCCGGCCCTGCTGGGCTGAAGCCTCGAATTCACGGCCCAGGGCCCTGACCCTAAATTTCTTTGCACGCTCTGGAATAGACCGCATGCCGACGCCGTCTGCTCTTTTGTCGGGACCTATCGGACCCTTCGTCCAGCACTCACCCCCCTTCACTTCACACCAACCCTTCATCGGAGCCCACAATGTTCAAGACTTTCGCTTTCGCCGCCACCGCCCTGACGCTCGCCTCCGGCAGCGCCTTCGCCGCCCCCAGCGACGACGCCCGCACGCACTTCCAGGCCATCGCCTCGGGCGACACCCAGATCGTCATGCGTGCCTATGCCGACCAGGCCCAGCTGAACTGGGTAGGCGGCCCACTCGACGGCACCTATGCCACCACCGATGCCATTCGCGGCACCTGGGAGAAGTTCGGCAAGGCCGTCGGCCCACTGAAGCTCACAGTCGGCCAGATTGAAGAATCGGCCAACCCCAAGGGCGCCACCGTCTCGGCCAACGTCGTCTTCGAAGGCAAGATGCCCATCAAGGTGCGCTACGTGCTGACGTTCCGTGAAGGCAAGATCGTCAGTGAAACCTGGCAGATCGACCCCAAGCTGGCGGTGGCTGCGGCTTACTGAACGGCACGCAGCGTGGCTACTCTCCACCAGACCCTAAAGGACAACCCCATGAAGCACCTTTCGACTCTGGCCGCGCTGCTGATCACAGCGGCTTCCTTCGCGGCACCACTCACCGGCGCTATGGCTGCCGACGCGCCGGCCAAGCTCGCCAACGGCGCGCTGGTCGACGCCAAGGGCATGACGCTCTACACCTT
>JAFEHU010000009.1 GCA_017848435.1 Burkholderiaceae bacterium
GCCGAGTTCCTCGTCGCTCAGGGACGCGGGGTCGGGCGGACTTGGCGCGGGCGGCGGTGTGGGTGCCGGCGTAGGTGCGGGTGTAGGCGTAAGGGCATCGCTTGCGGTGATGCCATCGACCGCCTCACTCGCGCTGTCCTGCGCTTGCTTCTGGACCTGAGCGGCCCAAAGGGTGCCCTCGGGCAGTTCCCACTCGATGGGAACGTCGGGGTGTTTGTCGTAATGGTCGCTGACACGCTGGGCAGCGAGTCGAAGTGCGTCGAAGTTGCTCATCTCTGGCTCCTGTGTCAGGAGCCAGAGGAGTCAGGTCAGTGCAGTGACCTGAGGTCCCCAGACGCCCGACGACGTGGTGTGTTCGTGGTGCTGGTCATGGTGGAAAGCGGACGGCGGGTGAAGGCGGGGCGAGCAGTGCGCGGTGTCCGGGCTTCGGTGCAATGGGTGGTGAGGTCTCTGGTGAACCCCGTCACTGCTGGCACTTGGGCTGTGCGTTCTGCGCCCCGGCGTTCAACCTCTATCAGGGTGGTGAAGGAGGTGTTGCCGTTGGTGGCATAAATCGCGTTGGAAGCGATGGAAATACAGGTAATGCGGGCCAGCGACGTACGGGTCGGATTGACCGGCAACAGATTACCGGCAACCACCGAGTTGGTGGTGGCGTTTGAATTGAAGAGCACAGACCGAGCAGGGGCGCGCACCATCCCACGGGCGGTGTCAGCAAAGACAGAGGCCAGTGGGGCAGGACCGAAGGCCAGGGCGGATGAGGCCAAGGAGGTCGGTTGGGGGTGGGCTAGCAAGGTCATATCGTGCTGTTCAGTCAGGTCATCTTGCAACGGATCTGGGGAGCTTGGCAAGGGGTGATTTGCAAGGGGGATTTGAGGGCGTCGGAGACGGTGATGCTAGAAAAACCGCGAAACGAATAAAACCGAATTTGGGAACAAAAGTATCCTTTGGAGCGCAGTTCACTTGTTAGGTAAGCGGCCGGTTTAGCACAAAAATTGCGAAACGAAAAACGGCGATAAAGTCCCTTAAATTGCTTGGCTTGATCGGGTGCTGCGCGTTCCAACTTCAGTCCCTCGTGACGGTTTCGATGGAAGTTGGAGTGGCTACAGCAAAACATTGCAAATTAACTGGCAGGGCTATCGCGGCATAGCGCAAGATTGCATCATTCAGAGAAGTAGTGACATCCGCGTATCGACGGTGCTTGTCGGCCACCTGCTTACGGCGCCTATAGGCTGAATGCGGTCCTAGGCGGTCGTTCATGTCACTGGCAGCTACTGACCCCACTTCGGTCAGTCGAATGACTAGATACTAGACCCTCAACGTTGAAGTTGATCGGCACGCAGCGCAATGCCGCTGCGTATTCTTGTCGAAAGCGTTGTTAGACATCATCACCGATCTCCGCATCGTCGTCTATGTCGAAGCTTGAGAATATGCATGCGTCCAGCATACAAGGGTAAATTTCGAGAGAGCGGGACACCTGCTGGAGACAATCCTGCACGAACAGGTACACAGTCTTATCGGTTAGCGCGGAGCCTGATGGCACAAAGCTGGCCCCGAACTCTTTCATCTTCTTCAGGACCCGGCTATCCAAGGGTATCTCGTAGCGAGAGACGCCCACCCATTGAATGAAGTTGCGCGCCTGCTTCTGCCCGAGGCCTGGATACTTGCCGCCTAGTAAGTAGTCGACTACAGACCTCTCTTTCAAAATCGTCGGGTAGGTTCGTAATGTCTCCAATTGTTCGATGAGCCCCTTCCATTCCCCAGCATCAAGTCGAGCCCAAATAGACGCCAAGTTCCCTGCGATCGTGGGTGCGCGTCGAAGCCCCGCGCCGCTTACCTCATGCTCTAGCATTCCATGCAGGTTTGTAGCACTGCGGCACGCTGTTGTGCTCAGAGCTGGACTTTTTGAGTTGAGGAACTTACTTACTACAGATTTGGGTCCGGAACGCTGCTGCGTAGTCACCTGACATCCGACGAGGGCGCGCCATAAGTTCTTTTTCGAAAGATCGATGCCGATACGTCGAACGTTGACCTCATGCCGGCGCTGCGGGAGCTTCCTCTTACTATGGTCGTCAACCAAGCGCTTCCATTGCGCGAGGCTGGTCTGGTCGATTGTCCACTCTGCTAGCACTAGAGTCCTCTCGGATGATGTCTATCGTCTGACATGAGCTGCGTGACCCGCTTTGCCGGGTCACGCAGCTCGATGGAATGGTTAGGAGGGCAGTTCAATTTCGGAGCAATGTATGCTGGTATCAAGTTTGCAGTCCGCTCTAGCTGACAGCGGTAGTCCGTACACACATCTGCACGCTTGGGAGTTCACCCCCCCGGCTTTACCAGCTTTCGCTTTTTGGAGTTTGGAGTTTGGAGCAATACGCTGATAACCCGCAACACCCCAGAGAACTTCGGCGGCGCCGAACGGCTTCAAGCTCCGGCCTGGGAGAGCCGTGGACCCTTCCTAAATAGCATGACAGTCGTCAAACATGACGCCTTACGAGTCCCTGACAAGCGCTCAGCCACCACTATTTGCCGGATCCAAGTTTCACCAGCGGGTACCGCAAGCCGACACTGACTATTGAACCCCCGCGCTTGAGGCCATCGCTCGGATGTCCAAAGTCCCGGCTGACACATTTGCTGGTGCAGGCCTAGAGTCATAAGCATTGCCGCTCTCGTTGCTTCGACCCGAACGTCGTGCGCCGATAAACCACAGGACACGCGCTTCCCAAGCTAGTGCCGTAGACAAATGCCGCGCTGTACCCATCGTTCGCGCTTCTACAGACTACAAGGGCTGGCCAAGCCGTATCGCTAATTTATTCACACACAAAACAATTAGATACTGCCCTCTTCGGGTAGTTGCAATAAGCTTTCATCATACGTCCACCCAATACCGGGCTGCTCAAAAAATTTTCGAAGAGGTGTTCGAATCTGTTGAGGAGTCAGTCGAACATATCGCTCAGCAAGAAACAGTGCCGACGAGAACACGTCAGTGCCTTTTGGAAAGGGCGTATAACGCTTCTTCAAATCAATAACATAAGCAATCAACTCATCGCTTGAGGGATTTGGAGTTTCAATCTTTCCACCATCTAGATTCGTATATTTAAGCTTTGGAGGAAGATTTGTCCAAACAACATGCTCTACCTGCATGCGAGTTGCCCATTGCTTCAATCCTGGAATAAGAATTGGATCCTCATCTCCCTGGCACCAACGACCAATATATTCTTTTCGTAGTTTGATAGGAATGCCTTCTCTATCCCCAAGGTTTTCTACCGCTTTGTCAAGATTATCAACATCTAGATAAGTGTATAAAGACGGCGAGGTTTCCGAGCTATTGGTGAGCACTAGTGTAAGCCTCCCATCATTTGACTTTCGTGAGTACTCAACCGAAACCTCAGGACCGTCCATATGCCACCCTCCCAGCATCCTGAGGTTACGTGGATCCCAAACAAGTGAGCCCCAAGCTAGGCAAACAATTTTTCTTGGCCGCCAGACCATATTGTCATTGTGAATAATCTGCAGTACTCCATGATCCGTAAGCTCCATGTAGGAGAAATCACGGGTACATGTTCGCCATCTCGGGACCCTGTCGACAGTAAAAATTGGTTCTTTGTTTTCGACTGATAGAACTCCCGGCGCAGAGGTGGGAAACTCAAGATTTGAAGAAAATATTTTGTGATCATCGAATCTACGAATAACTTCAAAATTAGCCCTGTTAATCCGAAGTTGATATTGACTATTTCTTGATTTAAGCAATATGCCAGGACCAGCGTCGAAATCTCCATACCAACGGCTTGACGTAAGCTTGACAAACGATTTCAAATCATCATCAAAATAGATTTTACATACCCCATTTGAATCAAGCGTTATTTTGCGATAATTCCTCTGAGTTCCCTTATCATAGAATTGAAGCTTACTGTCGCGATGAACAATACAAACATCATATTTAATGATGCCATAAGATGTGTAAATTAACTCATTCTTATGGCTATCGAGAATTGACAGCGAGTCGTTATCATCGATGATTAAATGGTATCTCGAGCCATCAGTGGAAACAATGGATTTACCAACATGAACCGTCTCACCTTCAGCAAAATGATTCGCTGGGATTTGGTATTGTGGCTGCTGACTTCCGTTCTCATCAAGGAAATTAAGCACTCCATCATCGCTTAAAACTACTTGCTTTAGCCCCTTACCGTATGTGCCAGAACTCCATATCACGTCATTCTTGCCGTTATAATAAACAAGATTACCATCATCCTGGAATATTAGTTTCCCATCCTCACTTGAAGTTGTTTTAGTTTGATAAATAAAACGACCCAAAACAAGGTCTGTAATAGCGATATTTCCATTTAACTGAAGCTCAAACTTAAATCTGGAATTATTCGAAAAAATAGCCCTGCCTTTTTCGAGAAACTCACCACAGCTTAATTTATCACTCGTAAAGTGGAAGGGCAGCAAATGGCTTTTGCCATCTATGAGTCTGGTAAGATTTAGTTTTCCGGAATTGGTTAGACTTAGTTGATGACTTTGAGTGCCATTTTCGAAGACATCTTTATCGAATAGTCTTCCAATGATTTCTGAGCCACTAGAATTATAGATCCACAGCCTTCCTGCTTTGATTAACTGCAGAACTGATCCATCAGGAGATGTGCTTACCAATCTCTTTGTATTAGAAATTAATCTATTATCTGTGGTGCTACGAATTTCAAAACATCCGTTTGAAGCCAGAAAGAATTCGTAAAGACCGTTAGGCGACACCAGCCTATCATCATATTTTAGGATACTTTTTTGGTACTCATCATCAGATTGAAATTCAGAAACTTTTCTGATGAGGCCGCTCCTATCCGGCGTTATTATTTGAATTTGCTCCCAAGCTGGACCTCTCGCGATAAGTCTACCGTTGTCAGCTAGCTCTATGAATTCGGCGTTATCGATGGCCGTTATCAATACTTCTTTTTCATTTGTAAACAGTACCAAACCTCGCTTGGTTAAGCGCAACTCACTAATTCGTGATAATTGCGCCTCAAACCTCCACAAGGATTTTCTCTTTAGCAATGAAGTAAGATTTATTCCAGCCCTGTAGTCTTGTGGTGCTAGAATATATTTTCCAGATTTAGAGGTAAGTATTTCGGCATACTCGAATTTTATTACCTCATCAATACATATAAAAGGTTTGTTGAATCGTAGTGATTTAAACCACCTGTCCAGATTTACTTTTGGGCTATTTGAATAGACGAATTCAAGAAAGCCGTTGTCATTGAATGATGCGGCTAATTTATTATTCGGCGTTGTTTCAATCAAATCCGCCGAGGCACTTACCAGTGACACTGTATCGTAAAGATTTTCTTTTTTGTCACTGATAAGAAGTCGAAGTAGGATTCGACCATGTTGCTCATTAAACATGATCTCTTCGGGCATGCCTTCAAAACTTATTCTCCTGAAGCTATGCAGTAATCTCTTATGTTTTTGACTGCAGATGTTTATGTCGCCACTTTTTTCAAAGCGCAGTTCATAAATTCCAGAATGCGAAATAAGTACATCACCCCTCTTAATACTTGATACTGGAATTACTCCATTTTCTAGGCATTGAACTATTTTTTTCATGATGCACTCATTTGATAATACTTACTGCTGCCAATCTAGGTTTTTCGTTCCTTAGGCAACTTCGATTGGTCAAAAAAATCAGGGCTTGTCTCGCCTCAAACACTTCGTTTGTTTATAGTTAAGCCACTAACTTCAGCTTTATTTTTTTGTCATATCTTTCCACTAGCAGACTCCCGCTAGATGCTAGCCACGATGTTGGTGAAGTCAAAGGCAGACAGATTGTTGATTCCTAAAAGGACGACAACCGTGTTTCCATCAATCAAATTGTCGCCGTTTGGTCTACCGGGGCTTGCGGCATCGAAGGACAAGAACCCGTCAGCAGAAGTCGAGTCACCACCAAAGAAATACCGTACGCCGTTGTTCGCACCTTCTCCGTGGGCCTGATCCGCCGCAGAAATGAAGCCGGATGCGGCTAGATTAGCCCCGCCATTGCCATCAGAACCCGTCACAGACGACTCGCGGTAATTGGCAGAGCTACCGGCCAACGATCCAAACGAAATACTGTCGTTTGCAGCGAGGAAATCGGTAATACGGTCTGTACCCGTTCTGGCGTCGTTCAAGTCAACGGGGCTGTCCGTCTGCGCCAAATAACGGAACAGATCGTTGCCCGTCCCACCCGTCAGCGTGTCTTGCCCGCCACCGCCGATGAGCGTGTCGTTGCCGCTCGTGCCAGTCAGCACATCATTGCCCAAGCCACCCTCCAGATGCGCGGCTTGGTATCCGCCGGTAGCCACATTGATGGTGTCAGCATTGTTGGTGCTGTTGAACACGTCCACATTCACGGTGCCGGTGGTGGTGGTGCCACCGCTTGACAGGGTGTAGGTGAACGAGCCAGTCACAATGGCGGCGGAGGTGGTGGACGCGTTGGTGGCCGAAACCACAGTGACGGTGTTGTCTGCCGCGTTGTATACGGCGGAGCTGATGGCGCCGCTGGCACCGCTCACCGCGGTGATGCTAATGTTGCTGCCCACGTCGTTGGCCAGCAAGGTGGCCAGGCTAAAGCGGGCGGTCACGCCGTCGGTCATGGCGAGTTTGTCGGTGGTGGCGGTGAGGGCGGGGGCGGGTGGTGCCACATAGCCCAAGCCGTTGTCCCCAGCGCCGTTCAAATCCACCGCCATGCCGTTGGCATTGACGCCAATCAGCACCACCGCGACTTCGCCTGCGTTCAGCGCACCATTGCTGTTCGTGTCGATGAAAACAATGACGTCGTCGTGTGTTTCGGTTGTGCCTGCGGCGAAAACACCATTAACGTTCACCGTTCCGCTCAACTGTCGGCCCATGCCGCTGTTGAAGTTGAGCACGTCGTTGCCAGGTATGAATTCTCTGATCGTGTCGAAGCTGAAAAAGGCCATGTCAACGGCGGGGCCAGCGACGGTCAAGGCACTGCCGTTTTCTGTCACGGTGTCAATGGCGCCGTCGTTGTTGCCCAGGCTGTACGTGTCAATGCCCAGGCCGCCTGCCATGGTATCGGCACCAGAATTGCCCGTCAGAACATCGTTGCCGGCACCACCGGTGAAGCTGTCGGCGCCGGCTGAGCCCTGGAGCGCCAATGACTGGCCAGCAATGGCTGCAGACGCATCGACTGTGTTGATGCCTGCGGCATTGTTGTCGAGCGTCAGGTTGATGGTGCGAATGCCCACCGTGAAGGCGCTGGTGCCGAGGGTGATGCTGGTGTCTGCGGTGGTGGCAGCGATATCCAGACTTTCTACTGTGCTCAGGCGGGACCAATCGTTGTTGGCAGTGATGGTGAAAGCGCTGGTGCTGGTGATTCGGATACGGTCTGATGGACCCCCACCACCAATGATGGAATCTGTCAGGCCACTGGAGGCGGTGGCAAACAGATCGGTGAAGACGGGGAACAGAAACACGTCGTTGTCGTCACCACCATCCAAGGTGTCAACTCCGCCGCCGCCGGTGAGGTTGTCGGTGCCAGCGCCACCACTCAGAAAATCGTTGAGAGCGCCGCCAACGAGGTTGTCGGAGCCACCAAAGCCATACATTGCCAATGGCAGGGCCGAGTTGAATGCCGACGAGGTGCCGCTGATCGAATTGGGGTCACCGTTGCCAAGGTAGATGTTGGCAAACGGCGTGGCGTTCGTGCCGTCTGAGACGTTGAGCACACCTGCCAGTGCGGTGGCTTGCTCGGCCGGGGTGTAGGTGAAGCTGTTGCTGCCCCCGGCCATGGCGGTTTGTGGGGTGTGGGTGGTGGTGCCGTTGGGTGTGATGCGCAGCGTCAGTGGGTCCATCTCGGCATCGATGGCCGTGTAGGTGATGCTGGGCGAGCCGAGCACCACATTGCTGACGACAGCGGCGATGTTGGGTGGCGCCACATAGCCCAGGCCATTGCCCACGCCGCCGCCGTTCAAGTCCACATTGCCGCCGTTGGCGTTAACGCCGGTGAGCACGATGGCGGCTTCGCTGTTGTCAACCATACCGTTGTTGTTGGTGTCGTTGAAGACGATGATGTCATCGTCGTTCGCGGTGGTGCCGACGGTGAAGCCGCTGTTAACCATGTCGTAGGTGCCGGCGAGCTGGCGGCCCACGCCGCCGTTGAAGTTGAGCACGTCTTGGCCAACGGTGAATTGCTGCACCAGGTCGGCGTTTCTCACGGTGCCTTGTGAAATGAACACAGCGTTGCCGTTGTCTACCACGGTATCAATCGCGTTGTCGGCCAGGCCCAAAGTGAAGGTGTCGGCGCTGTTACCGCCCACCAGGGTGTCGGAACCGGCACCGCCGTTGAGGGTGTCGGCCTCGTCGTTGCTGACCAAATAGTCGTTGCCGGTATTGCCGGTGAGCACGTTGCCGCCGTTGAAACGCCCGCCGTTGATGTAGAGGTGTTGGCCCGCGAAGGCGGTGGCAGAGTAGTCCAGCGTGTCAATGCCTGTGGTGCCGAGCACTACTCGGTGAAAGCTGCCGAGGCTGGTGGTGGGGTTGGCAATGTCGCGTACATCCAGCAGGGTGCCGGTGCCCGCCACCACCATCACGCCTTCGTCGTCGGCCCGGCCAATGCTGCCGGTAAGCGCGCCAGTGGCGTCTTCGGCTTGCAGGCTGAGGGCGTTGCCGGCGTTGAAGGTAAAGCCGCCATCGGCCGGTGTGAGCGCACCGAACCCGTCGCCGACGGCGGCGGTGTTGAGGGTGAGGCGAATCTCGGCGGCAGCGGTGCCGCCGGTGGGCACGCTGCTGACGTTGAGCACGTCAATGCTGCTGGCGGTCACGCCGAATTCAGCGCCGAGATCAATGCGGTCTGCGCCGTCGAGGCTAAGGTTGTAGGCCACGACCACGTCGGTGCCTATGTCCACACTGGGGTTGCCGCCGACGATGGTGTCATCGCCGGTGCCGCCGATGTAGCTGTCGTTGCCAGCGCCGCCAATGAGCTGGTCGCCGCCGCTGCCGCCGACGAGGAAGTCGTTGCCGGCGTTGCCGGTGACGGTGTCGTTGCTTTGGCCGGCGTTAACGTAGAGGTTTCGGGTGGCGAAGGCGGCGTCGGTGTAGTTGAACGTGTCGCCGCCTGTGCTGCCGAGCGCCACCAGGTTGAAGGCGTTGCCACGCTCTGCGCCACTCACGGCGTCGCGCACGTCAAAGGTAGCGCCGCTGCCGGCGATGAAGGTGATGTCTTCGTCGTCGGCGTAGCCAATGCTGCCGGTGACGCTGTCCATGCCAGTGGTTTCGGCCTGCAGGGTGATGGTGTTGCGCAGGCTCTGGTCGGTTTGCGTGGCGTCCATCGCCGTGCCGGTGCCGCTGCCGCTGCCCACGTTGGCGCTGGTGAAGGTGACGCGGATTTGGGCTGCGCCGGTGCTGCTGACGTTGACCACATCGTTCAGCGTGGCGGAGGTGACGGATTCAGAACCGAGGTTGATTTCGTCGCTGCCGTCGGTGGCGAGGTCGTAGGCGCTGACCACGTCGGTGCCGCCGATACCGCGCAGTGTGTCGTTGCCAGCGCCGCCGGTGAAGGTGTCGTTGCCGGTGCCACCGTCAAGGCTGTCGGCGCCAGCGTTACCGGCCAGACTGTCGTTACCGGTGCCGCCAAACAGGGTGTCGTTGCCGCTGCCGCCGGTGAGGCTGTCGTTGCCGTCAAAGCCGTAGATGGCCTGCGGCGTGGTGGCGGTGCTGTTGCCCAGCGCGGTGTCGCCATTCACGGTGCCTTCCACCACCGTGCCAAAGGCGGCACTGGTGGCGGTGCCGTCGCTCACCTGAATCGTGGTGGTGGATGCACCGGTTTGCGCGGCTGGCGTGATGACGAATGCGCGGTCGGTCGCTGGTTGCTCCGGTACAGGTCCTCCGGTGAATGTGCCGCCGGTCGTTCTGCCGGAAGTGATGGTCAACGTGTCGCCCGCATCGGCGTCGCTGGCCCGCACGACGACGGCGGTTTCGATGGCGGCGAAGGCGGTGACGACGGGGGCGGAGTTGAGCCCATTGCCTACTGCAGCACCGTTCAGGTCCACATTGGCCAGCATGCCACCTGCGCCCACACCCACCAGCACCACGCCAAGGTTGCCGCTCACGGGGTTGGTGTTGCCAGCGGTCTGGCCGTAGACCAGCACATCGTTGTCGTTCGGCCCAGCACCAGGCGTGAAAACGCCGTTGGCGAAGGTGCCGGTGATCGCAGTCCGGGTGGCGCCCATGGCTGCTGTGAAATTCAGGGTGTCAGTGCCGGGCGTGAACTGGTTGACCACATCCATGCCAGAGACTGCGCCAGCGTTGACGGTCAGGCTACTGCCGTTCTCGCTGACCGTGTCTGCAGCCATGTCTTGGCCCAGGCTGTAGGTGTCGATGCCCGCGCCGCCGGTCAAAGCGTCGGCTCCGGTGCCGCTGGTGATTGCGTCATTGCCACTACCACCCACAATGGACACAGCTTGGGTCACACCGGTGAGGTTCACCGTGCTGTCGGCCGTGCTGGCCGAGATGTCGATGCTGCGGATGCTGCTCAGGTTGGTGTTGCTGTTGATAACGATGTTGGCAGCACCTGCGTTGTTCTGCTGAAGTACCTCTACCGTGTTCAGGCGCTCTAGGCTGGTTCCTGCAGCCAGGGTGATGGCCGCGTCCACCCGCACAGTGTCTGTGCCTTCACCGCCAATGATGCTGTCAACCACCGCGTTGTTGGCGATGAACTCGGCCAAGGTGGCGTAAATGAAGGTGTCGTTGCCCGCACCGCCGTCGAGGGTGTCTACACCCGTGCCGCCGATGAGTTGGTCCATTCCGCTGCCGCCCTTGACGCTCACCGCTGCGGTAACGCCGGCGAGGTTGACGGTGCTGTTGCCAGTGCTGGCAGAGATGTCGATGGTTCGGATGTCGCCGAGGTTGGTGTTGCTGTTGATGGCAATGTTGGCGGCACCTGCGTTGTTCTGCTGGAGAACTTCTACCGTATTCAGGCGGGCCAGGCTGGTTCCAGCAGCCAGGGTGATGGCCGCGTCCACGCGGGCCGTGTCAGTACCCTCACCACCGATGACGTTGTCAACCACCGCGTTGTTGGCGATGAACTCGGCCAGACTTGCATAGGTGAAGGTGTCGTTCCCAGTGCCGCCATCGGTGGCGTCAATACCATCGCCGGCGGTGATGATGTCGTTGCCGCCCAGGCCGCTGATGTTGTCGTTTCCGCCCAGTCCCAGGATGCGGTCGCTGTCATTGGTGCCGTTCAATGCGGCGTCGTTGCCGTCGGAACCCACGATGGGGCCCAGCAGGCTGAGTACCGGGGCAGCCGGGTTCGTTTGGTCTACGGTGACCGCCAAGCCATTGGCGCCGAAGTTTTGGATAACGCTGCTGTAGATGTTGGTGCCATCGGTCCACTGCAGCATGTAGTCGTTATCGTCCGCACCAGAACCAGCCGTGAAGGTGCTGTTGCCCATGCTGTAGCTGCCGCGTACCACCGCAATCTGGTTGGCGGCGACTGTGGTGAGGAAGCTGGTGCCAATCGTTGCTGCAGTATTACCGCTGAAAAGCTGGATGCGGTCGCCATTGTTGGCCTGGTTGATCACATCCATGCCTGCGGTACTGCCGCCGCTGACGAAAGCGGTGGTGGCAGCCGCTGTGTCGGTTGCGCCGGTGTAGACCACCAAGTCGGCAGCGCCATCGGGGTTGCCACCGAGCAGACCGAGGTTGAGGGTGTCTGTTCCTACACCGCCGGTGAATCTGTCTGCGCCGGTGCCGCCGGTGAGGATGTCGGCTCCACTGCCGCCCAAAATGCTCACCGACTGCGTCACACCGCTCAGATTGACGGTAGAAGCCACCGTGCTGGTCGATACATCGATGCTGCGGATGCTGCTGAGCTTGGCGTCGGTGTCGATGACGATGCTGGCTGCACCGGCGTTGTTCTGTCTCAGCACTTCGACCGTGTTCAGGCGCGCCAGGCTGTCGGTAGTGGCCAGGGTGATGGCAGCATCTACACGGACGGTGTCTGTGCCTTCACCGCCAATGACGCTGTCAACCACCGCGTTGTTGGTGATGAACTCGGCCAAGGTGGCGTAGATGAAGGTGTCGTTGCCTGCACCACCGTCCAGGGTGTCCACACCCGTACCGCCGGTGAGTTGGTCCATTCCGCTGCCGCCCTTGACGCTGACCGCTGCGGTAACGCCGGCCAGGTTGACGGTGCTGTTGCCAGTGCTGGCAGAGATGTCGATGGTGCGAATGTCGCTGAGGTTGGCGTTGCTGTTGATGGCAATGTTGGCCGTGCCAGTGTTGTTTTGTTGGAGCACTTCGACGCCAGTCACGCGGGACAGGCTGTCGGCAGTGATCAGGCTGATGGGCGCGTCGATGCGCACCGTGTCGGTGCCGCCGCCGCCAATGACGCTGTCAACCACCGCGTTGTTGGTGATGAACTCATTCAGGCTGGCGTAGGCGAAGGTGTCGGCGGCTGTGCCGCCAGTCAGCACGTCGACCCCACCGAAGCCCTGCAGGACCTGGGCGGTGGTGAGGTTGGCATCTCCCAGGCTGTCCACGCCATTGGAGCCCAAGGCCAGGGTCAGGGTGGACGGTGTGCTGGTCTTACCGTCGGACACGCTCACCAGCCCGGTGAGGGCTGTGGCTTGGGCCATTGGGGTGTAGCTCAGGGTGCGGGTGGCGCCGTTGCTGGCCGCGTTGTCTGTGAACAAAACGGTGTTGCCCACGCGCAGACTCAGAATGTCACCGGTGTCGCTGTCGCTGGCTTGCGCGGTGATGACGCCGTTGACCAAGGCCGGGGCTGCCACGATGGTGGGCGCGGTGTTGAGCCCGTTGCCTACCGCCGCACCGTTGATGTCCACGTTGGTCAGCATGCCACCTGCACCCACGCCGACCAGCACCACACCGAGGTTGCCGCTGACGGGGTTGGTGTTGCCAGCGGTCTGGCCGTAGACCAGCACGTCGTTGTCGTTGGGCCCGGTGCCGGGTGTGAACACGCCGTTGGTAAAGGTGCCGGTGATGAAGGTGGTGGTGGCCCCCATGGCCGGGGTGAAGCTCAGGATGTCCTGGCCTTTGGTGAACTGGTTGACCACGTCGAAGCCAGTGATGGCTCCAGCGTTGACCGTCAGTGTGCTGCCGCTTTCGGCCACGGTGTCGATGGCGTTGTCTGCCGCGCCCAGGCTGTAGCTGTCGACGCCTGCGCCGCCGTTGAGGTTATCTGCCCCAGCGCCGCCGTTGAGGTTATCTGCCCCGTTGCCGCCGGTGAGTTGGTCAGCGCCGCTGCCTCCCACGATGCTGACGCCCTGGGTGATGCCGCTCAAGTTGACAGTGCTGTTGGCGGTGCTGGCAGAGATGTCGATGGTGCGGATGTTGCTGAGGTTGGCGTTGCTGTTGATGGCAATGTTGGCCGCACCAGTGTTGTTTTGTTGGAGCACTTCGACGCCAGTCACGCGGGACAGACTGTCGGCAGTGATCAGGCTGATGGGTGCGTCGATGCGCACCGTGTCGGTGCCGCCGCCGCCAATGACGCTGTCAACCACCGCGTTGTTGGTGATGAACTCATTCAGGCTGGCGTAGGCGAAGGTGTCGCTGCCTTGGCCGCCGTCCATGGTGTCAGCGCCGGCGCCGCCCACCAAGGTGTCCCCGGCAGTGCCGCCGGTCAGGATGTCGTTTCCGCCGAAGCCATAAAGGATCGCTGAGGTGTTTCCAGCAGGCGCCGTCAAGGTATCGCCGGTTCCGCCGCCCAGATTCAGGAAACGTCCCAGCGAGGTCGACTGGGTGCCGTCGAACACGTTGAGCTCACCACTCAACCCCTGTGCTTGTTCGGCCAAGGTGAGTGTGGTGACGGCGCCGTTGTTTACCGTGCCCAGGTTCACCACGGTGTTGCCCACCCGCACCTGCAGGTTGCTGCTGTCGCTGTCGGTGGCCGTAAAGGTGATCTGGTTGGCGTTGGCTGCACCCAAGGCAGCGGCCACTGTGACCGCAGGTGCTGCTGGTGCGGGTGGCGGTGGAGGAGGTGGTGGTGATGGCTCTGGTGCCGGTGCTGGAGGCGCCGGTGGAGGCACAGGTGGCGCGGCCAATATCGGTGCCTGTTGCACGATGTTTTGCTGCACTTGCGACACCCCCGCCACACTGGCGGCATTGTCGACCTGCTGGTTGGCACTGGCTAGACCAGCGATCAGTTGCGCCGTGGGCGCCGTGCCACTGCCCAGCGCCTGGGTCAAGAAAGTGGTGATTCGCGCACTGCTGCCCAGGTCCACTTGGACCGTCGGTTGCCCTTCCAGTTGACCCTGTGAGACGCGCAGCAGCTCTCGCGCAATCGCATCGAGCAAGGGGTTCTGGATGGTGCCCGGCACGGTGGCCGGGTTGTTGTCCACCATTGCTGCGGCTTGAGCACCGGTCACGAGGTTGGCCAGGGCCACACCACGCTGGTAAATCTCCAGCGCTGCAGGGCCAGTGTCAGTGACTGGGTTGATGGCCTGCAGGCTCTCGCCCCCGGTCAGCCCGAGGTGGGCTTTGAGGATGCGGTCGGCCTGGTCGATATGGGTTTGGGTCACAGGCTGGCCATTGGCCAACAAACCGGCCAAGGTGTCGGCCAGGGTGGTCAGCGGGGTAAGGTTGAGCTCGTTGGCGGTGTTGGGGCCGGCCACGGTGCGGCCCACCAGGGCCAGAGTGTTGGGCAGGCCGGTGTCGATGTTGGTGCCGCCGGTGGCGACCAGCCGGGCGTTGGTGATGGGGGAGACGATGGAATAGTTGCCTTGGGCGTCGGTGGTAGTGGTGGGCTCACCGGCATCGGCCACGCCGTTGCCGTTCAAGTCCACAAACACCTGGGCACCACTGACCAAACCGTCGATGGCCACGCCCTGGATGCGGATGACGCCGGGGGCCAGGGGGGTGTTGGAGAACTCGGTGCTGGCGGGGTTGTTGGAGTGGCTGGCCCTGAAACCGATCAAGCGGTTGAACTCGATGGCAGCGAGGCCGTAGGTGCCGTCGGCTTCCAGACCGCCGCCCAGGCGGCTGTCTCGGCCAGACAGAATATCGGTGAGGTTCAGGGTGACCAAGCCACGGTCTCGGGGGAAGGCGGCGTAGGCTTCGGTCAGGGCACCGAGCAAGGCGGTGAAGGCCACTGGGTTGGTGGTGGTGGCGGAGATGCCGATGTTGGTCAGCACCTTGGCGGCCAGGGCGGCGTTGCTCTCGGTGAACAAGGCACCGACTGCGCGGGCATAGTTCTCAGACCCCAGAGCGGTGGCGGTGGTGACGTTGTTTTGGTACTGGCCGTTGGCCGGTGCCCCGCCCAGAAACGCTTGAAACAGGTGGCTGACGACGCCTGGGATACCGGGGACTTGGAAGGGCATGGGGGACCTCTAGAAATAAACCTGCGCGATTTATATCCTTGTCCCTCGATCGAATATTGCAGATTATTGCAAGGCACCCTGCAAAGGGTCGTTTAGTTAGATTTTCTTCCGACCAAGTCGAACCGTTTATGACAATTTCGGTGTGAAAAACGCCAAAGCTTCTATCTGGTTTTACTAGCCCCGCATGTGACGCTTACCCCTTGACGCGATCGCTGACGAGTGTAGAAAGTAATTGCCCATGTACCGATTGATTGCCGATCAGCCACACAAATTTGTCGCTTAGCTTTCAGGGCTGCAAGGATGGCGCAGGGTTAGGGCGAGCAGCACGGCACGCACAAGGGCGTGGTTTTACTAAGAATGTTGATCTGATTTTTATTGTTGTAGATGCTGGAACGCGCTACAGCGGACTACTCCCAAGCTGAGAGAGGTAATGTAGAACGCGTTTGTAAAACCTGAGTAATGCAACAAACTGCAATATTCCAGCCCAATGGCCTGATAACTTCAGGTCATTGAAACATGTCTTTAAAGTGGTGGGCTCACACCCAGCCGGAAGCAACCCGCCATGCCGCGCCAAAAACCTCTAGCTTCTGCAACATTTGCCCGGTTGGCTGAGTTGCAGCTGGAATCGTCGCCCATAGGGTACCGACTTCTGGGGCTCCTCGGGCATTTGCGTCTTTGGGCAGCAACGGTCGCACTCCTCTTCGGTTCTGGCTCCGCCTTGGCCCTGGACGACCTAGTCACCCAGCGCGGCGTACTGGTGGACCCCACCGGCACCCTGACGGTCGAACAGGTCGCCCAAAGAACCGACTTCCGCCCCGTCACCGGCCCCGTGTCTCGGGGCTACACCACGGCGGCCACCTGGCTGCGCATTGAGGTGGCCCCCACGCTGCAGGGGACGGTGGTTGTGGTGGTCCAGCCCGCCTACCTGGACGATCTTCGGCTTTACAGTCCCCGCGAACCGGCCACCCAACCCACCGGTTTCTTGCTCACCGGCACGGTTGCGAGCCTACTTACCGGTATTGGGGCCGACAGTTTGAACACCGCCGGGGCCACAGATGCCCTCTCGGCCGAATGGCTGGAACAGCGGTCCGGCGACCAGATCGCACTGTCCGCCAAACCCCTCAAAAGCGTCTACCCCACCTTCATCGTGCCCTCTCGGCCAGATCGGCCCACGGTCCACTACCTGCGCCTGCAGACCACCAGCGTCAGCCTGCTCCACGTCAAGGCATTGAGCCTGACCGACCAGATGGCGTTCGACACGGCCATTCACTCCGCCGTCAGCGCCTATGTGGGCCTGATCCTGGTCTTGGCAGGCTTTGCCTTCGTTTGCTGGCGCATCACCCGTGACCGCATCTGGGCGCTGGACTCGGCGTTTCAGGTCGTCACCGTGCTGTTCACCCTGTCGGTCATGGGGATTGGGGGCCGCTACTGGTTTGCCGAGTGGCCAGCCGCAGCAGATCTGTCGACCAGCGTCATGTCGGTCAGCCAGCTGGCCATCGCCGGGTGGTTCTTCTGGCGGCTGTTCGCCGCCTATGGCGCGCCAGGCTGGACCACTTGGGTGTACCGGGGCAGCTTGCTGCTTTTCCCCGTAATGGTCGGGTTGATCTGGCTGGGCGATCCGCGCACGGCCGTGTCCATCAACTCCAACCTGATCCTGCTGCAAACGCTGGTCGGGATGGTGATCATCTGGTTTGTGCCCATCCAAGACCGAATACAGCGCGTGCTGTTGCGGTTCGTATACATCAGCCTGACCGTGTACTTGCTGTACTTCATCTTGCCCTTGCTGGGCTTGGCCAAACCCACCGAGTTCAACCTCTACCCCGCGCTTGGCTCCAACCTCTTCAGCGGCTTGATGGTCCAGGCGGTGCTGTGGCGACGCACCCATTTGCAGATCAGAGAGCGAAACACCCTGCGATTGCAATTGGAGGCTTCCAAACAATCGACCCAGTACGAGGCGGCCCGCCGGGCCGAGTCGGCCAACCTCCTGGGCATGCTGGTGCACGAGATCAAGAACCCACTGGCCTCTATCGCTATTGCCAGCAAAACCCTGTCCAAGGCCTTGCCGGCCGACGCAACCCCCTCGGGTATGGCCAGCATGCCAGAACAACAACTGCGCTTTATCCAGAACGCCGTTCAGGGGATTGACGCGGTGCTGGAACGCTGTGTGGACGCCGACCGGTTGGAGCAAGGCGCCCTGCGGGTTCAAACCCAGCCCCACGACGTGGCCCAACTGCTGGGTGACTGGGTGAGCACCGAACCGGACGCACAGCGGATCCGGCTGTCGCTGTCGGCCCCGCTTCCGGCAGAGGTGGATGCGCCGCTGTTGTGCCTGATGGTGCGCAACCTGCTGAACAATGCGTTGAAGTACTCGCCGGAAGGCTCCGAGGTGTGGCTCACATTGGCACCTACAGGAAACGACGAGGCCGGGAACGCCAAGTCTGGCCGCACTGGCGACGAGCAGACCAGGCGCCCTGGGTTTTTGTTGAAGGTGGCCAACGCGGTGGGCAAAGCCGGCGTGCCAGATCCCGAGCGCCTGTTCCAGAAGTACTACCGCGCGCCCCACGCCCAGCGGCAAACCGGCACCGGCCTGGGCCTGTACTGGGTGCACGGGGTGGCGCAGTTGCTGGGTGGCTGGGTGGCGCACCGGTTTGTGGCGGGTGATCCGCTGCCGGTGGTGTTTGAGTTGTGGCTGCCTGCTGTGCCTGCTGAAGGCGTAAGCGCCTTGGAAGACAGCATATGAATGCCGCAGCAGAGGACGGCGGCCGGCGGGGCGATTCAGGGCAATCCGGGTCGATGGGATCCTTGGGATCGCCGGGGTCGTCGGGGCCAGCACATGATTCCGACCTGTCCGCTGAGTCCAGTACCAGCCTGACGGGGTCACCCGTTCAGCGGTGGCTGGACATTGTGGTGGTGGAAGATCACGATGACTTGCGCGAGCAACTGATGGCTTACCTGGCCCGGCCAGGCTGGCGGCTGCGCGGGGCCGATTGTGGCGAGGTGCTGGATGCGCTGCTGCGAGAGCAGCCTGCTGACGTGGTGGTGCTGGACTTGAACCTGCCGTTTGAAGACGGCACCAGCATTGCCCGGCGGCTGCGGGCGGCATTCCCGGCCATGGGCATCGTGATGTTGACCGCCCGCGTCCGGCCGGTCGACCGCACCGAAGGCTACGCCAGCGGGGCCGATGTGTACCTGACCAAGCCCACCAATGTGGAGGAGCTGGAGTCGGTCATCCAGAACCTGGCGCGGCGGTTGGTGCCGCAGCCGGGTGCGGATTCAGCCCTGGTGCTCGACCAGACTGCCCGGTGCTTGCGCCTGCCGGGGGGCGACAGCATCCTCCTTGGCACCAAGGAAACCCAGTTGCTGAGGTTGCTGGCGATGGCGCCCGAGCGCCAGTTGGACACCGACTACCTGTTGCACCACCTCTACCAGGACGAAGACACCGGCTCCAAGCGTGAGAACCTGTCGGTGCTCATCAGCCGGCTTCGGCTCAAGCTCAATGCCAAAGCACACAAAGACCTCGTGCGGGCGGTGCGGGGTGTGGGGTACCGGTTGGGGGCGAAGGTGGTGGTGCGTTGAGATCAGACTACTAACACGTTGATTTGTAAGCCTGGAAGCACTACGACTTTTGAATGATTGATTTTTAACCCGCATGAAATAGCCTTGATCCATGAGCGATGTTTTATTCAGTTACGTACTCCGACCGTTTTCTTTGGGTATGAGAGGTATGGCCATTGTGGTCGGATTACTGCCCGACGGAAGCCGCGAGGCCCACGCGCTTGTGACCTCTCTGAACGGGCAAAGTGATGTCACTCGTCTCGAATTCCCTTCAACAGTTGCTTTTGAAAGCGTCATTGAAGAGGCCCAAGTCGAAGCTCAAAATTTGATGTCTGATCCATCTACCCCGCTTGTTTGGATTCGCTCTATCGACGCCCAGGCTATGAACACTGAGCTTGGAGCTGTTTACGGAGCCGTTGAACTGAGTCAGCGAACCGTCAAATCTCCCAAACTCTTGGAGCGCTTTGCAACGGTTTGTCCTGTGTCCTGATGGTTGTTTCAACCCCAGTCGCTTTTGCTGGCCTTTGTCAGGCAGACCATTTGTTGATCATTTTCAGTAACCTCCAAAAGTGCAGGAACTCTTCAGCACAACCGGGGGAGTCAAGGTGAGTACATGATCAAGGTAGTGTTCCGGGGATTCCAATCCTCTGAGCGCAGTTACTCTAACGGCTAAAACTACACCCGGCCGTCGACAAATCTCTGAATGGCCTCAATGCCAGCCAACATCCGTATTCTGGCCGCAGGGTTGGCGCTGTGGACGGTGATGATTGGGGGAATGATGCTTTGATTCCGAACAGCAGCCTCGATCCAAGCGATAACGTCATAGCCAGTGCCACGCGAATCGTCGCCTAAGTCGTGGTCAAGGCCGATGTGGGTGACCCTCCGCGTCGCCAATAGGTTGATAGCTTCGTTTGGCCAGCGCACAGCGCTCCATCCCGCTGGCTCTGGACGTTCGTCATCCAGCCAGATCTTGATCGGTTCTGAGGCGCAGGCGAGCAGTGGTTTTTCCATGGCAAAAAAGACACCGTATCGGGGTCCAATCCAGGTTATCCAGTAGCTCCTAGCGCCGCAGTTGTATCGACCTACGGTGTCGTCAGTGCTTGTTATCAATCCGTTCCTGGCGATGCCAGACCAGATTGGCACATTTCAATAGCTCTTCTGGATCGAGTCCTACAACGGATGGTGTCACAAGGTGATTGGACTTGGTCCGAACCACCGCAACCCCTTTACCGTAAACATCACTTTTGGCGTGCCACAACTCGGCCACCTCGGACATATCCGTGTTCTGGACATACTTTATCGGGGTGAAAACTTTCAATGTGTACACCCAACGAGTGCCAATTTGCCGAAGTACATCAAACAGGACCATGTCTTCCTGCACCAGCCAAATTCGCGGTATCGGTATGGCTGTGCTTCGGATGAACTCAACCAGGTAAATCGGTGCGCCTTGGACCATTTCGACGACATCCCAGATGCCAAGCGCTGGCCAGTAGCGCCTGGGCAAGTCCTCTTGGCCGGGCTCGTGTGAATTTGGTATCTCGGTGAACAAGCTCATTTGACTCCAGAAGTCATGGTCGGGGTGACAAACAACAGCCCAAAGGAAAGGTCAGCATTTCCTAGTTGGGAAACGCGTACGGACCTCTTTAGACCAGCTTAAGATTTTTCTGATTATGAGGTATTTATAACGTGGTATTGAAATCCCATATCGCTGACGCTGCGTGGGATGAGCAAGTTCATCAAGCCGCTACCACCTGGCCGACCGAAGGGGGCCACCAGTTTGGACAAAGGGGTGGCGGAACACTTCGGTCTGGTGGTGCGGGCGTTGAGGATCCGAGCTGGGATCGCCCAGGAGGATTTGGCGAACCTGGCAGGGCTGGAACGCTCCTACATGGGCCGTTTGGAGCGGGGGCTAAGCCAGCCGACGCTGGGGGTTGTCCTCAGGATTTCGAGGGCGTTGGGATGCGATGCAGGAGAGCTGGTGTCTCGCGTGGCGTCAGCGACTCACCCGGACTAAGTACGACACCTGGCGGGAGCCGTGTTGCCAAGCGGTAGGAGGGGTCGGCGATGGCTGCTGGAACCGTCAAGGTAATGGCGTAAGCATCGCCCTCTCCACCTGGTTTATGCATTTAAAGCTGCTTGCTGGGCTATGAACTCGCGCTTTCCGAAAGCGAGTACCTTGTTTAGTTGCATTAGCTGCTTTGAGCGAGGGTAGGCTTTGCCTGCTTCCCACTTGTAGACTGACTGCCCCGATGCGCCGACCAGAGAACCATACTCATTGGCGCTTATACCCAGTAACTGCCGATGCTTGACAAGCTTGGCAGCGCTGAATTTGACGCCTGTGTCGCCTGAAGCCATTGAGGTGGATGGCTCACCTGGCTGGGGCTCCTTACGCGATGTCCGCAGCACGCGTGCCACTGACTTCTCCAATGTAGCAAACTGCCGCTTCAGTGCGGCCAGCTCTTTTCGCTGTTGCGCCACGATTGCCTGAAGCCGCTCCGTGTCTGCGCGTATTTCCTTACGGCTAATACGGGCGATTTCAGTTTTTAGCAGCGCTGCGATATTTGGCATGGTCGTTTTCCTAATGACGAGGTGATTTCGCCAATTTAGGAGACGATATTGCCATTTTTTGATATAGGATGAGGAGGATTCTATTGAGGATGGCTATTTCCGTACTTATGCGAGACGCAAGCCCTCATCGAGGCCCCGAATAGGCCTCTGCGCGCACAGCCCACTGCTGCGCGAACCGATACAAAGGGTTGGACGGTTCGATGACGGCATCCTGCTCAATCTCGATAGACCCATCTGGGCGCCTAAGGACCCCGTTTTCTAAACGACTTCTCATGAGTTGCGCAGCCGAAATGCCGAGAGCGAGTGACAAAACTCGTGCCAATTCCTTGGTTGTCATGGATTCATCAGGCCGATTTTCGAGCGTCTTGAGGACAGCCCGAAGATCTCGAATATCGCGGGAGTTCCTCGATGTCTTCGGGCACCAGATTGCCTTATTTGGCATCTCCACATTCCAGCCGAGTTGTTCTCGGCAGTATCGAACGAATCGTGCGATGTTGGCGGCATTGCCTGGCGTTTTCTTTAGGTGGTTCACAAGGGATGAAGATTGCCAAGGTTTAGACCCATTGAGCATTGCCTCCCGACAAAACGATTCCGCAGCTCGCAGATACAACCGCGCCGTTCGTGCTGCGATACCGATCTCAATCAGCCATTGGGCATAAGCGCGAATCATCTGACCGTGAGGTTTATCGGCACTTTCAGCAAGAATTTTGCTGCTTCTTTGCGCTTCGACCTGATCGGCTCGTTCTAATGTGAAATCATGAAGCTTCAGCTTGTCCACTACATATCTAGAAGCTTTCAGATGGAGACGGAGAAACTGACTGTCTAGCCGCTGCAGGAGTGACCTGGAATTGATCTCGTCCATTGATACAAAACGTTGATCGAGTGCTCGGAAGAGTTCGGAGGACCGATTAACTTGTGCTCGTAATCGTGGAGAGTTGGCATCTGTGCTGAGTGACGCCAGCACAAATCCATGCCAGAGATCGCGGCACCATGGCGCTTCAAGCTCTGCAGCAACCAAGGCAGCATCTTTTTCAACAACCCTTCGATTGATACACGAGCGACAGTGGCCAGATCCACCGCCATTCAGGAGACATCCGCAGCCCGGGCACTCATGCATCGTTTCATGACCGGGAACACAGTCTTTGCAACAGCGGGTGCCGTCGACGCTCGTGGATGCGACAGGTCGGTATCGCTTGCAACGTGAGCAGGTTGCGTGATTTAGTTTGTTTCTGCAGCTGTCGCAAACAGGTTCAAGCAGCCCTGCGAAGAGCGGCCGTGTCAGTCGCAAGCTCACACGGCCGCAGCCGCCGCATGTTTGCTTGTCAGAGAAGCGGGGAGCACAAGAAGCACATACTGCGCTACGTCCAACCAACTTCCCTGCAATCAACGTCAACTTTCCACATCGCAAACATGTACGTTTCGATCTCACGCATGGATCACAAACAGGGTCCCCAGCTGCATGACGATGCGGCCTGGTTGAATTCCCGCACTGTGAGCATGGCACAGGCAAGAACGTGCGCTGGTAGCATGTCCTACAGTAATCTTTTCTTTGATAAACGCGAACTGCGACGGTAATTGTCCGGCCGCATTCGTCACAAAATCGCCCAAATTTTGGATCGATGCTCATGCGGATTTTCTGGCAGCACGCAGCAAGATGGCAGCGCGCTTAGCCCGCCAATTTCTGGGACGCTCTTTTTCGAGCCGATCCACTCCAGATTGCTTTGGACGCACGCTTGGGCGTTTATTTTTTAGCCGGCCTTCGGGCAATTTCTGAATTTCTTGGTTTAGCCAGTTGGAACTGACGCCAACAAGACGCCCAAAGCCTTGCTGGCTCAAACGAAGTCTTTTAGCCACTGACTGGAAAGACTCTGGCCACTTCTCCAGGATCACGGCACTGGCAGCCATTAGCTGGTGCCGTCTCGCATGCCGCGCCAGTTCCATTCGAGGTCCTGCTAACCATTCAATACGCGCACTTATGCCAAGCTCTTCTGCCGTCAGTCCTACACTTTGTTGATTGAATAGCGCTGAGATCACCCCTCTTAGTCCTCGCATTTCGTCACGTTTAGTTGCAGCTTGAGACTCTTCCTGGCCAACTGTCAAATTTGAAATGAGTGCGTCTTGAAGGCAAAGCGTCAGTTCATCCATTTCGGTAGACCGACCTTTAGAGGTCACTTTGCGAACCAAATTTGCGTGGCACGCGTGACATCGATTGATACGGCCCGGTGCGCGGTGAGGAACAAATGGCGCATCGCACTCCGGGCAAGCATCCAACAATACGGCTTTGTGGACAGGGCATATGACCACGAACGACAGCCGCCAAGTCTTGAAGGTTGTTTCGGTCTCAGCGAGACATTCTTGGCAGAACTGGAGCGCATGCTGTCGTCTAGTCCGATGAAATACACCAGCAGCGTTCACCCAAGGGATGACAGCAGTTCTTTCCGCGCATCGATACTTTGTCGGTGTAAGACGTCCAATCCAGGATCGCAAGGTCATATCAACCAAGCGTTCTGGGGACATACCCGACTTTGCAATCAACACAGCGTCATGATGATTGATGACGCCTCTATCGAAGTCCCGAGCCCAAAACGCTTTGTCCCCAAGCTGCAGTTCGCAGAATCCATACGGTGTTGCACCGTGAGCCCGTGCAACGCGACACAGATAACCGCTAAGAAGTTCGTTGTGTCGAGGTTTGATCTGAAAAGTCCATGGGTCAGAGTTATACGCGTTGGCTTGCTTCATCCCAGTGCCCAGATCGGACATGCCTCATTTTTTCCAGCACTTCCGCGTCTATCTTTTCCCGACCTGTCTGCAACGCATGCACGGCAGCATTCTTCAGGACCTTGACGGTCGCACCGATCGTGTCACCGGCCATTCCATAAATGGTTGGCGCCAATTCTCGGCTGGCCAACCCTGAAGGCTCCGCAAGCGGCAGCAGCATCTCGTAACTTGCCAGAAACCGAAGGTATTCTTTATCGAGCTTCCAGCGTTCTAGCTTGGCGGGCTCAAAGCGCGATCGCATTTGCGGATCGGTATTGAGAGCGTTGAATGCCGCCTCCGTACCCGATGCAAGGATACTCAACCGCATGTCAGAGCTCAGATTTTTGATCGCTGACAGTAGTCGACCAGCGTCCTTGCCAGCGTTTGTCAGGTGATTGAACTCATCGATCGCAAGCATCCTTACACTGGCGTATTCCATCGCATTAAGAGCCTGGCGCCGCTTTTTCTCAACGGGATCCCGTTCTCTGTGTTGGATGTTCAAAGACCACAGCAGCTCGGACCAAAAGCTACTTTCTGTCGGAGTGGCTGGCATTGAAAACCACAGCACTGTCGGTCCGGGAGTGCCGTCCTCGCGCATCAACATGGGATGTCGCCCCACGAAGTGCTGCAAGATGGAGCTCTTCCCGTTGTCGCTGCGGCCAACCAGCAGTAAATTTGGCATTCGCAGACTTTTTGGATACGCGAGCAAGTCGTCTAACTGCTTGAGGATCTGCTGCGCGCGCGTATAGCCAACCCACCGGTCACTTTGACAGAATTGGATGCGCTCAGCGGTTGTGTATTCGAGAATCTCAATCACATCCCGACTCAAATGCTCATACATCGCTTCAACGCCTCACTGCCAGCTCATCGAACGGTTTTATAGGCTCTGCAAACGGATCGTCAGGCTGCACCGACGTAAGTGAGCCGTCGATTTTCAAAGCAGCTATCTGATTCGAGTCAGGGGTAAACGCGGTGGCAAGTACTGGACTTGATCTCTTCGCTGCAGTCTGTCGCGGAGCGCGCTCTGCATTGCGTCTGGCGCTTTTTGACTTTTGTGTTGACTCTGCGACGCGTGCGCGCATCCGATCTAGGGCTTCAAAGATGACATGCTCATTCACATCTTTATGGCCTTCGTCCAACAGCTTGCGCCGAATCTCCTTGAGTTCGTAGAGGCTCATGGACGGATAGCCGACATTTCGGTACGGGATCATGCAGTAACGCTTATCGACCGGATCGAAGAAGTAGATGCGGCTGATGTCCCGCGGATCTCGCCTAACTACAAAAGACCGCTTAAGTTTTCGGTTGTTTTCATCGACAGCGTTGATGTATGGATCAAGCACCGGGTCGTAGTAGGTGATTTCATCAATTTGAATCCCATACGGCTGAACCGTGCGCTCCACGAACGGCATGAAGTCGAGCAGTATTCTTTCAGGGTCATGCGGTATGGGCATGATCCCCAGACCTGGGCGTGTTCCGTCTCCTGCAATCCCTAACTCCCATTTGCGAATTGGTGACATTCCCAGTTCGCTATGTACGCGTTGGTGATAAACGTTCACGAAGAAATCGACCAGGTGCCGCTCCAGCTCCTTCAACGTCATCGTCGCCTCGGCCATGGAGTCATAGCCTTTGCGATCTCTAGGATTTGAGAATGTCGTACCGGGTAACTTGTGTAGCTCGCGTGCCAATGTATTCATCAGACGCTCGACGTGTCCGCCGTAGTTTGGGACTTTCACTGGTCGCCATGCGATGTTGATGCCATGCTCTTGACAACCTCGCGTCAAGGAGGAACCGCGGAACTCTTTGGCGTTGTCGCAGTGCACTGTTCCGATCTTTCCCCAAACTGGCCACGTCCCGCTCACACCGAGGTCTGCAAGGTACTCCCGCTTTGGACACATGGCTTGTGCCAGGCACAGCGCAACTGAGGCAGCGCTTGGCGGATCGTAGCTAAGGTACAGCCCAGCAATCATTCGCGTGTTCACGTCCGCAGCCAATGTGATGTACGGCCGAGCTACTGGCTTACGATGCACTTCATCTACGGTGATGATGTCGGCGGGCGTGTGGTCAATCTCAACAAAGTCAAATGGGTGGTCTGCCCCTGGGAAAGAGCCACGAATTGCTGTGTAGAGATTCTTTGCTTGCTCTTTTTGACCGCGCCGGCGCAACCGTTCGCTGTCCGGGATTCGGTAAATTCGGTTGCGTACTGTGTTCGGATGCGGCGGCGGTATTTTCGCGAGTCGGCAGCGCCTTTGTACCTCTTCAATTGCCTCTTGTGGTGAGCGTCTTTGTTTATGCAAATACACATCTTCAATTACGGATTGCAAGATCGCTTCCAAGGCCTCGTTAAGCATTCGCGTGCCGGGTTTTCTGCCGCGCTTTGCCGGAACCAGCACTGAAACATGACCGGCATTTGTGTAGTCGTTCAGCCAACGATAAAGCGTGCCCACATGCACGCCGTTCAACGCTGCAAGGCGCTCTACCTCAGCACGCGTTCGCAATGGACTGTTTATCAGCGGCTTGATGGCTTGGAAGCGTTTCTGGCCCTCGTTCCACTCTTCGTCGGTATATCCGGAGATATCCTTATCAGCTTGCGACGGCAGGCTTCCCACGTCATCGCCTAAGCGATCTATCAATTTCAGAGTTTCGATTGCCAGCTTGCACGACTCGTTAGTCGCTAGGTCGGTCGCAAGAACCGAACTCACAGAGATCAGATGCGTAACGCGGTATACCTTTTTCCCGTCGCTTACTTCACTGCCCACGTCCAGTGTGAAGAACTGTTTGGAAATGTTGGTAGCCATAGTTCAGGGCAACCAGATTTGAGTTGACATCGTGAGCGGGCTTGCCAGCGATGCGCCGATTTCTCGCGTGGCGACAAGTCGCCACAGCTCTGTGAGCGCGATCAATCGTTTCTCCTCGTCCCACCAGACTGCAGCCAATAGCGCCTGGGGAGTAGTCGGGCCAAGAGCGCGCAGGCTGTAGAACAGCGCCTCTTTGTGCATAGGCTGAGGTTTCAGTTCGCGATAGCGGCGTAGAAACTTGATGTTGGTCAGATAAGGAGTGCGGATCTCTCGTTCGGTAACGATTCTGAAACGCCAGCCTTTGGCTCGGCAATCGTGGACAGCCGCCCTAAAGCGAGGTCGGTATTCATCCCATTTCATCCGCAGATCCTCGCGACCCTTGACCTCATAGACAACCGTCCACTGAGCTTTCCCGTCATCGAAAACCACCAGCACATCAGGCGTGTAACGTCGCTTCTCCCCATTCAGCTCGTAAGAGAGCGTGTAAGGCTGCTCTTGGATACGAACGATTCGCCAATCAAAGTCAAGTGCAATTAACCAATCGCGCTCCAACGAAGACTCGTGCTCTGCCACGGAACCACCAGACATGGCAACGCGCCCACTCAGTGCCCGACGGGACATTTTGAGAGGCCGGACAGAGCCAGTTGAAACGAGTCGCGGCATTAAGGTGAAATTTAGAGCTAGTCGCGACTATAAATGTATTACAGTCGTCTATTAAGTTGTGCAAGCTTCACTGATTCTCCAGCAGATGTCAAACCAAATAGTTGCATTTTTAAATGGAAGTCACAGTGGCTCACCGCCAAAGCCAGGGGAAATCTCCCTCGCCCACCACGGGGTGCTGTTTTTGGATGAGTTTGTGGAGTTTTCCCGCGCGTCTTTGGAGGCGTTGCGCGAACCCCTGGAGACCGGCACCATCACCATTTCCCGCGCTGCCCGCCGCGCCGAATTCCCGGCGCGCTTCCAGCTGGTCGCGGCCATGAACCCATGCCCCTGTGGTTACCAGGGCAGCCCGCTCAAGGCCTGCCGTTGCACGCCCGACCAGGTGCTGCGTTACCAAGGCAAGCTCAGCGGCCCGCTGCTGGACCGGATTGACCTGCATGTGGAGGTGCCCGCCGTGCGCCCCGACGACCTGCTGCACGCTGCACGCGGCGAACCCAGCGCAACGGTGCAGCAACGGGTGATGGCCGCGCGGAGCCGGGCCCATGCGCGCCAGGGCTGCGCCAACCAGGCGCTGCAGGGCCAGCAAATTGACGACCATGCCGCGATGGACGCCCCTACCCGCCAGTTCCTGCAGCAGGCCGCCAACCGCCTCGGCTGGTCGGCACGCAGCACCCACCGCGTCTTGAAAGTGGCACGCACGGTGGCCGACCTGGCGGGCGCCGAACACCTCGGCATCGCCCACCTGGCCGAGGCCATCCAATACAGGCGCGCACTTCAGGCGCAGGTGTGAAATCAGGGCCTGTTCACGTGATGCCGTCTCATCTTTTTCCGAAACCCAGGCTTCAAACATCCCAGCATCAGCGCCATGGTTATCGCGCCGATATTGACGGGTTGCGCGGCATGGCGGTGCTGACCGTCGTCTGTTACCACGCGTTCCCAGAATGGCTCAGCGGTGGCTTTGTGGGTGTTGACATTTTTTTTGTCATTTCCGGTTTTTTGATCTCTGGAATCATTTTTGAATCGATCCAAAAAGACCGCTTGGCGCTTGCCGATTTTTATATTCGCCGCGTCATACGGATTTTCCCCGCCGTGGTTGTCGTGCTGCTTGCTGTGTGCACGGTTGGCTGGTTCACGCTGTACGCGGACGAGTACAAGCAATTGGGAAAGCACATGGCGGGTGCTGCGGGATTCGTCTCGAACCTGATTTTCTGGGGCGAGGCCGGCTACTTTGACAACAGCGCCCAAACCAAACCCCTCTTGCATTTTTGGTCGTTGGCAGTGGAGGAGCAGTTCTACCTGATCTGGCCGATTGCGCTGTGGCTAGTTAGCAGATCACGCGTCTCCATGGGTTTGTTTTTGACCTGCACTGTTGGCTTGTCTTTCGCCGCTGGCCTGTGGCAGGTGCAGAACGATCTGGCAGCGTCCTTCTATTTCCCCCATGCCAGGCTGTGGGAACTGGGCATGGGCGCCGCGTTGGCATACAGCGTCGCCAAAGAGAAACCCCTCCACAACCACACCGAGGCGCTGCGGCCACGCCGACTTTCGGGCGCCATGTCGGTTCTGGGCTTCGTTTTGATTGTCCTGGGCGCGGCGGTGTTCACAGGCGATGTGCCTTACCCGGGCTGGCGCGCCTTGCTGCCAACACTGGGAACCACATTGGTCATTGCCGCCGGACCCCACGCATGGCTCAACCGCGTCGTTTTATCGGCGCGGTGGTTGGTCTTCGTTGGTTTGATCAGCTTTCCGCTGTACCTGTGGCATTGGCCCCTGCTGTCGTTCGGCCACATCGTGCATGCAGGCACACCAGACGCCGCCGTACGCACGGGGTTGATTGGCTTGAGCCTGCTGTTGGCCTGGCTGACGTACAGGCTGGTCGAGGTTCCGTTGCGCTACGGCAAAACAACCCGCCTCAAAGTGCCTGCGCTGGTGGGAGCCATGGTGGTGGCTGGCTGCCTTGGCGGAATGTGTTTTCGGTTTGACGGGTTCCCGCAGCGCTTCCCACACGCTTACGACGATGACCGAAAAATGGCGGATTGGGACTACCCAAGTCGGGAAATGAAATCCGTGGTGCTTGCAGATGTTCCGGTGTATGCGGTGGGCGGCAGCGGCAAGCAAACCTTGTTTTTTGGTGACTCCAACATCGAGCAATACGGCCCGCGCATTGCAGAATTGTTGGCGCACAACAGGGGTTCAGAACGAGGCGCCATTTTTCTCACACAAGGCGGCGCCATACCGATTGACGGCATCCGGCGCAGCGACAACCACCAAACCAACGTCGACAACTTCCTGAGAATTGCCGCCGGAGAAAACGTTGACAGGGTCGTGATTGGCGCGGCCTGGAGCCTCTACTTCAACGCCGACAAAGCCGATTTGGGGTTGTCGGGACCGATCGTGCCGCGTTACTTCGCCGATGGGATCAGTCTGGAACAGGCAGAAGGGCAACGGCGGGCCACTGATCGGCTCGAAAAAATGGTCGCCCAGCTGGTACACCAAGGGAAAGTGGTTTATCTGCTGGCCGGTATTCCAGGGGGAAGGGAGTTTGCCGCCCAAACCCGGACCGCGCCCAGAAAATTTGTCCTGGAGGATGCGCAGTTATCAGACCAACTGCCGGGCGTTCCGAGAGCACAGGTGGACAGGCGTCTTGAAGTGGCCAGCAAGGTTCTGGCAGAGGTCGCAGCCAGCACTGGCGCCACACTCGTCCGTCCCGTGGAATATTTGTGCACGCATGACGTGTGCCCAGTCCAGTTTCACAAAGACGCGGGCCACTTGCGCGCCTCGTTTGCCAGACACCGCCTCACGTACCTCGACCAGACCGTTTCAAACCAGCCATCCCAATGACCGGCAAGGGGGCATCACGGCTGCGGCCGTGATGCCTGCTCAATAGGCATTGCCGGTATAGACGTAGTTTGGCTGTGTCCGCCCAGAGGGGGCCGCAGGGCCTGCGCCCTCTGCACCACGCAGCGTTGTCCCATCCACTGTGACGCGGGCGCCCAGCGCTGGTGCGGTGGCCTGCTCCAGCGTGCGGACCGAGCCGTCTTCCATGCGCACACGCACCTGGTACACGGTTTCTTTCTTGATGTTCTTTTCCACCTGGTTGCCGGCGTAACCACCGCCCAGCGCACCCAGCACCGTGGCCGCCGTGCGGCCGCTGCCACCGCCCACCTGGTTGCCCACGATCGCGCCCAGCACGCCGCCGGCAACAACACCGACACCGCTGCCCTGGCCAGCACGTTGCACCGGCGTGACCGACTCCACCGCGCCGCAGTTGGCGCACACCGGACGTGGCGTGGGCTGGTTGACCGGGTAATTGGACGCGCCGCCGTAAGCGGTTTCACGTTCCGGCGTGCGGTACACCGGTGGCGCCTTGGGCACGGTTTTCACTACATTTTTAGGAGCATTCTCATCAGCCTTCACTGAGGCTGGGGGCTGTTTTTGTTCCAAAACAGGTGCGCCCGGGGTGCCAGGACCCGCTGGGACCGCACCCACGGCCGCCAAAGCGGCCGGCTCGGCCGCTGGCGCACGCAGCTGGGTGTAGGCCAGCGTTGCGCCGAGCGCCACCGCGACGGTGCCGAGCGCGGCAATGGCGATCCACAGGGGCCGGCGGGAAGACGGGCTGCTGCCGTTGTTGTTATTGAGGCTGGTGTCCATGCGTTTCTCCTGGCGTTGGTTGGTTGCGTGGGTATTTAACGCCTTTCGGGCGAAACGCGTTCACCCGCCTGGGTGTCGGGCCGGTGATGTTTGTAACCGTGGGTAAACCGTGCAGCCAGTGACTGCACGTCACGGAACGGCTACAAATTCGGCGCCAGCAGGCGCGACAGCTCCTGCACCGTGGCACCCTTGCGCTGGGCCAGGTCGTGCAGCTGGTCGTCGCCGATCTTGCCCACGTTGAAATAGGCACTTTGCGGATGGCCGATGTAGAAGCCGCTGACGCTGGCGGCCGGCGTCATGGCCAGGCTTTCGGTGAGGCCCATGCCGATGTCGTCGCACTGCAGGCAGTCGAACAGCGCCTTTTTCACGCTGTGGTCGGGGCAGGCGGGGTAGCCGGGCGCGGGGCGGATGCCGGTGTATTTTTCGGCGATCAGGTCCTCGTTGCTCAGGCCCTCGCCCGCGGCATAGCCCCAGAGGTCGGTGCGCACGCGGTGGTGCAGGCATTCGGCAAAGGCTTCGGCCAGCCGGTCGGCCAGCGCCTTGAGCATGATGGCGGAGTAGTCGTCGTTGTCGTCGAGGAAGTACTTTTCCTTCTTCTCAGAACCGATGCCGGTGGTGACCGCGAACATGCCGGCGTAGTCGGGCGTGCCCACCGGGGCCACAAAGTCCGCCAGGCTGCGGCTGGGCCGCATCACGCCGTCGATCACCTGCTTTTCGGTCTGCTGGCGCAGGCCGTGCCAGGTGAGGGCGATCTCGCTGCGGCTGTCGTCGGTGTAGAACGCAATGTCGTCGTCGTTCACCTGGTTGGCCGGGTAGAGCGCGACGATGGCGTTGGCGGTGAGCCAGCGGCCTTCAATCAAGCGCTTGAGCATGCGCTGGCCGTCGCTCATCACCCGCACCGCCTCGGTGCCGACGATGTCGTCTTTCAGAATGTCCGGGAATTTACCGGCCAGGTCCCAGGTCTGGAAGAAGGGGCCCCAGTCGATGTATTTGGCCAGCTCCGCCAGGTCAAAATTCTTGAACACGCGGCGGCCGAAGAACTTCGGCTTCACCGGCGCATAGCCGCTCCAGTCGATTGGCGTCTTGTTGGCGCGCGCCTTGGCCAGCGGCCAGATCGGCGTTTGTTTCTTGTTGGCGTGCTGGGTCCGAACCTTGTCGTAGTCGGCATTGATGTCGGCGATGTACTGCGTGGCCTGCTCGCTCAGCAGGCTCTGCGCCACGCTGACGCTGCGCGAGGCATCGGGCACGTAGACCACCGGGCCTTCGTAGTGCGGCGCGATCTTCACCGCGGTGTGCACCCGGCTGGTGGTGGCGCCGCCAATCAGCAGCGGAATCTTCTTGATGCGGAAATGGTCGTCCTTCTGCATTTCGCCAGCGACGTACTGCATTTCTTCCAGGCTCGGCGTGATCAGGCCACTCAGCCCGACGATATCCGCCCCCTCGACCTTGGCGCGCGCCAGGATCTCGTGACAGGGCACCATCACGCCCATGTTCACCACTTCAAAGTTGTTGCACTGGAGCACCACGGTGACGATGTTCTTGCCGATGTCGTGCACGTCGCCTTTCACCGTGGCGATGATGATCTTGCCCTTGGGCTTGACGTCGCCACCGGCCGCCTCCATCAGCAGCTTTTCGGCTTCGATGTAGGGCAGCAAATGCGCCACCGCCTGCTTCATCACGCGGGCGCTTTTCACCACCTGCGGCAAAAACATCTTGCCCTGGCCGAACAAATCGCCCACCACGTTCATGCCGTCCATCAGCGGGCCTTCAATCACGTGCAGCGGCCGGCCGCCCTTGGCCAGAATGGCCTGGTAGGCCTCTTCGGTGTCCGGCACGATGTGGTCGGTGATGCCATGCACCAGCGCATGGCTGAGGCGCTGGCCCACGGTGGTGCCCACGCGCCATTCGTTCTTTTTGCTTTCGTCCTTGGCGCCGCTCTTGGCGCTGTCGGCAATTTCCACCAGGCGCTCGCCCGCGTCGGGCCGCCGGTTCAGCACCACGTCTTCCACGCGCTCGCGCAGCGCGGGCTCGAGGTCGTCGTAGACGCCGACCATGCCGGCATTGACGATGCCCATGTCCATGCCGGCCTGGATCGCGTGGTACAAAAACACCGTGTGGATGGCTTCGCGCACCGGGTCGTTGCCACGGAAACTGAAGCTCACATTCGACACGCCGCCCGACACCTTGGCGCCCGGCAGGTTGGCCTTGATCCAGCGCGTGGCCTCGATGAAATCGACCGCGTAGTTGTTGTGTTCCTCGATGCCGGTGGCAATCGCAAAGATGTTGGGGTCAAAAATGATGTCTTCCGGCGGAAAGCCCACTTCGTCGACCAGCACGCGGTAGGCGCGTTCGCAGATCTCGGTCTTGCGCTGGTAGGTGTCGGCCTGGCCTTGTTCGTCAAACGCCATCACCACCGCGGCCGCGCCGTAGCGCCGCACCAGCGTGGCCTGGCGCTTGAATTCGTCCAGGCCCTCTTTCATGCTGATGGAGTTGACGATGCCCTTGCCCTGCACGCAGCGCAGGCCGGCTTCGATCACGTCCCACTTGGAACTGTCGATCATGATGGGCACGCGGGCGATGTCGGGCTCGCTGGCGATCAGGTTCAGAAAGCGCACCATGGCGGCCTGGCTGTCCAGCATGGCCTCGTCCATGTTGATGTCGATCACCTGGGCGCCGTTTTCCACCTGCTGGCGCGCCACCGCGAGCGCCTGCTCGAAATCGCCGTTCAGGATCATCCGCGCGAAGGCCTTGGAGCCGGTCACGTTGGTGCGTTCACCGATGTTGATGAACAGGCTGGACGAATCGATCGCCACCGGCTCCAGGCCGGACAGCAACATGGGGGGGGTTTGTGGAGTGGTCAAGCGCTCACCTTGTATGCAACACAGGTGAGCGTCGTTGGGGAAATCACGGCACCCAAGCCTGACGAAACTTCGGTTTCGCTGCAACGCTCCTTGGGGTAGCATCGATTTTAATCGATTGCCCGGTGTTACCGCCCCACCTTTCCACCTGCGCCCCATGTTTCTCCCGTTTTTTGGCCGCAAGCCGCGCCTGACCGAAGCACAGCGGGGCCGGCTGCAGGCCCTGGAAGGCTCCGACAGCGCCGAGCTGGCGGCCGAGCTGCTGCGTGGCCCCACCGCCTTGCTGCAGCTCACGCTGCCCGAGGCGCGCCAGGTGGTCAGCTACATGCTGCCGATGCGCATCCCCGAAGGCAACACCTTCATCCGCCAGGGCGACCGGCAAAGCACCGACTTCATGGTGCTGGTGTTGGAAGGCGAGGTCACGGTGGACACCATCGTCGTCAGCCGCACCCAACCGATGGTGGTGAATGTGCTGGGCAAGGGCAGTCTGATCGGCGAGATGGGCCTGCTCGACGGCGAGCCGCGCGCCGCCTCCTGCACCGCCAGCAGCCCGCTGACCTGCGCCATCCTGACACGCCGCGCACTGGAAGAGCTGCTGATCGACGACCCGCAGACCACCGCCAAGCTGATGCTGGCCGTCTCCATCCGCATCGCGCAGCGCATGCGCGACACCAGCGACAAGCTCAAGCGCTACGCCCAGCTCACCCAGACCATGCAGCACGAAATCAACCGGCTGCTGCCAAGTTGACAGGGGGCGGTCAGGCCGCTTCTTTGTAGAAAAACGACTTCTGCAGCGCACGCGCCTGCAGGGGCAGCACCTCGTGCGCAATGGCGCCAATGTGCTCCGGCGTGGTGCCGCAGCAGCCGCCCACGATGTTGACCAGCCCCTCGGCGGCAAACTCTTTCAGCAAACGCGAAGTCACGTCGGGCGTTTCGTCAAAGCCGGTGTCGCTCATCGGGTTGGGCAGGCCGGCGTTGGGGTAGCAGCTGATGAAGGTGTCGGGCGCGACCTTGGCCAGCTCCTGGATGTAAGGGCGCATCAGCGCCGCACCCAGCGCGCAGTTCAGGCCCACGGCCAGCGGCTGCGCGTGGCGCACGCTGTGCCAGAACGCAGTGACGGTCTGGCCGCTGAGGATGCGGCCCGAGGCGTCGGTCACGGTGCCGCTGATGATGAGTGGCAGCCGCTCGCCCGTGTTGGCAAAGAATTCGTCGATGGCGAACAGCGCGGCCTTGGCGTTGAGCGTGTCGAAAATCGTTTCGACCAGCAGCACGTCGCTGCCGCCCTCGACCAGCGCTTCGGTCTGTTCGTAGTAGGCGGCGCGCAGCTCTTCGAAGCTGGTGTTGCGGGCACCGGGGTCGTTCACGTCGGGGCTGATGCTGGCGGTTTTGGGCGTGGGGCCGAGGGCGCCGGCCACGAAGCGCGGCTTGTCAGGTGTGCTGAATTTGTCGCAGGCGGCGCGGGCCAGCTTGGCGGAGGCGAGGTTCATCTCGCGCGCCAGGTGCGCCATCTCGTAGTCGGCCTGGGCCACGGTGGTCGCGCCAAAGGTGTTGGTCTCGATCAGGTCGGCGCCAGCGGCGAGGTAGCCTTCGTGGATGTCGCGGATCACGTCCGGCCGCGTCAGGCTCAGCAACTCGTTGTTGCCCTTCACGTCCTTGTGGAAGTCCTTGAACCGCTCGCCCCGGTACTGCGCCTCGCCCAGCTTGAAACGCTGGATCATGGTGCCCATGGCGCCGTCGAGGATGGCGATGCGTTGCGACAGGATGGCGGGCAGCGCCTGGGCGCGGGTGTAGGCAAGGGCTTTCATGCCCCGATTGTAGAAAGCCGGGGCTGGCCACGGCGATCTCCCGGACAATCAGGGGTGTCTGAGGGGTGTTTTTGGCCTCTGACCCTCTATTTTTATGTCAAATCGCCCGCAAGCCTCAGTGAAACCTTGTGATACCGCTATTTATTTAATAGCACTACTGCCTGAACGCCGCCCCCCTTGAACCCTGAAACCGATTCCCCTGGCCACGCCGCGCTGCGCGAGGTGTTTGGCTACGCCGAATTCCGTGGGCCGCAACAGGCCATCGTTGGCCACGTGTCGGCCGGTGGCGACGCGCTGGTGCTGATGCCGACCGGCGGCGGCAAGTCGCTGTGTTACCAGATCCCGGCGCTGGTGCGGCAACGCGCGGGCCACGGCGTGGCGGTGGTGGTGTCGCCGCTGATCGCGCTGATGCACGACCAGGTCGGTGCGCTGCACGAGGCGGGCGTGGAAGCCGCTTTCCTCAACTCCAGCCTCAGCGGCGAAGAGGCCAACGGCGTGGAAAAACGCCTGCTGCGCGACGAACTCACGCTGCTCTACGCCGCGCCAGAGCGCATCACCACGCCACGCTTCCTGGCCCAGCTCGACGCGCTGCACGCGCGCGGCAAGCTCAGCCTGTTTGCCATTGACGAGGCGCACTGCGTGAGCCAGTGGGGCCACGACTTCCGGCCCGAGTACCGCGCACTCACCGTGCTGCACGAACGCTACCCCGGCGTGCCGCGCATGGCGCTCACCGCCACCGCCGACGCGCTGACGCGGGCCGACATCGTCGAACGGCTGCAACTGGAGAGCGCCGAGCAGTTCGTCAGCAGCTTTGACCGGCCCAACATCCGCTACACCATCGTCGAGAAAAAAGACGCGCTGCAGCAGCTGCTGCGCTTCATTGCCAACGAGCATGCCGACGCCACCGGGCACGACAGCGGCATCGTCTACTGCCAGTCGCGCAAGCGGGTGGAAGAGGTTGCCCACCAGCTGGTGGAAGCCGGCATCAACGCCTTGCCCTACCACGCGGGTCTGGACGGCAAGCTGCGGCAACAACACCAGGACCGCTTCCTGCGTGAAGAAGGCATCGTGATGGTGGCCACCATCGCCTTTGGCATGGGCATCGACAAACCCGATGTGCGTTTTGTGGCGCACCTCGACATGCCCAAAAACATCGAAGGCTACTACCAGGAAACCGGCCGCGCCGGCCGTGATGGCGGCCCCGCCAACGCCTGGATGGCCTACGGCCTGCAAGACGTGGTGAACCAGGCCCGCATGATCGACGAAAGCCCGGCCGGCGGTGAATTCAAACGCGTGCTGCGCGACAAGCTCGACGCGCTGCTGGGCCTGGCCGAGGCCAGCAACTGCCGGCGGGTGCGGCTGCTGGCGTACTTTGACGAAGCCTCCACCCCCTGCGGCAATTGCGACAACTGCCTCAGCCCGCCCGACGTGTGGGACGGCACCGAGGCCGCCCGCATGCTGCTGAGCTGCATCTACCGGGTGCGGCAACACAGCGGCATTGGTTTTGGCTCCGGCCACATCATGGACATCGTTCGCGGCAAGAAAACCGAGAAGGTGGAACAGTTCGGCCACGACACGCTCAGCACCTTCGGCGTGGGTGCGGTGTTCAGCGAGGTGCAATTGCGCGCCGTGCTGCGCCAGTTGCTGGCCCTGGGCGCGGTGAGCGTGGACGCGCAGGCCTTCAACACGCTGCAGCTGGCCGACGCCGCACGCGGTGTGCTCAAAGGCGATGTGGCCATTTCGCTGCGGGTGGCCAAGGCCAGCGAGACCGGGGGCCGGAAACCGCGCAAAGGCAGTGGCCCCGTCAAACCCTCGGTGGCCGACGGGCTGGACGCCCCCGCGCAAGAGCGCCTGGCCGCCCTGCGCGCCTGGCGCAGCGAGGTGGCGCGCAGCCACAACCTGCCGGCCTACGTGATCTTCCACGACGCGACGCTGGCCGCCATCGCCGCCCGCGCACCCAACGCGCTGGACGACCTCGACGGCATCAGCGGCATTGGCGCGAAGAAGCGCGAGGCCTATGGCCACGAGCTGCTGGCGGTGCTGGCGGGGGTGGAAAAAAGCGCGGGCGGCTGAGCGCCGGGTGTTCAGAAGAACTGATCGATCAGCTTGGCGGTGGCTTCCGCGCTGAGTGGCTTGGTCATGTAGGCCTTGATGGCCGGGTAGCGGCGGGCGCGTTCGTGGTCTTCGGCCGAGGGGGACGAGGTGAGCATCACCACCACCGCAGCCGGGTGGCGCTGGCTCAGCGTGGCGAACTGCTCCAGGAACTCGAAGCCGTTCATGCCGGGCATGTTGATGTCGAGGAAGATCAGGTCGATGTCAGGCGAGTCGGGTTTTTTCAGGTAGTCCAGCGCCTCGAAGCCGGACTCGGCCACCACCACGTCGTCCACCGCGCCGGAGCGGGTGATCATGATCTCGTGGAACACGTTGTCGGCCTCGTTGTCGTCGACCAGCATGGCCCGCTGTATTTTTTTCAACGTTGTCTCCTTGGTCATCTGGCGCGCCTGCGGGGGTCAGGTCAGGCCGGCGGCCGCGCGCTCGGCGGCCGTGGCGGGGGTGGCTTCAGCGGGCAGTTCCACATGGAATACGCTGCCTTCGCCGAGTGTGGATTCAGCCCAGATGCGGCCTTGATGGTACATCGCCACCCGGCGGCACATGGCCAGGCCGAGGCC
>JAFEHU010000047.1 GCA_017848435.1 Burkholderiaceae bacterium
CCCCGGCGGCCACCCAAATTCCCCCAGTTATGGCCACCTCAAACTCCCCCACCTGAGTTGATCGGGGACAGGGGGTAAAGGCCGGCGCCGCTGGCACCTGTTGGCAGGACACAGCGTTCTGGTCTTCCCCGAGGGAAGGCCTTGGAGTGAATGTCTTGAAACCCAACCAACGTGCCACCGTCTACACGCTGCTCGAGCGCGGCAGCACCCAACACGAGATTGCGCGCATCACAGGGGTCGATCGCAAGACCATCAGGAGTTACCAACGCCGCTGGGCCAGCGAGCAGGCAAATTCCCCCAGGGTGGCCACCGGCTCCAGCGGCGGATTGCAAGCCGGTGGCCACCTCCCTGTGCGAACCCCACCGCGAGTTCATCGAAACCCAGTTGCGCCTCAAACGTAACGCCACAGCCATCTACCAAGACCTGGTCGACCTGCACGGCTTTGCCGGTCGGTACAACTCCGTCAAACGCTTCGTGGCCAAACTGCGCACCAAGGCGCCCGAGCAGTTCGACCGCCTGTCCTTCTTGCCCGGCGAGGAGATGCAGGTCGACTACGGGGAAGGCGCACCAACCCGCGTCATGGGCGGTGAGCGCTACCGCAAACCCCGCCTGTTCGTAGCCACCCTGCGCTACTCGCGCGCCAGCTACCGATGTGTCGTATGGAAGTCCAGCCAGCAGGTCTGGGCCGAACTCCACGAGCGCGCGTTCCGGTACTTCGGTGGCTGCCCCCAGTACGTGGTGCTCGACAACCTCAAAGAAGGCGTCATCACCCCGGACCTGTACGAGCCCGACCTCAACCCGGTCTACGCCGCCGCGCTGGCGCACTACCGTGTGGTGGCCGACCCGGCCCGGGTACGCGACCCCAACCGCAAGGGCACGGTGGAGAACGCCATCGGCCACACCCAGGCCACTGCCTTGAAGGGCAGGCGCTTCGACTCCCTTGAGGCGCAAAACGAATTCCTAGCGCACTGGGAGCGCAACTGGGCGTCCAAACGGATCCACGGCACCGAGCGGCGCCAGGTTCAGGCGATGTTCGAGGAAGAGCGTGCCCACCTCCAGCCATTGCCGCTCCTGGGGGTGCAGTACTTCAGCCAGTCCCTGCGCACCGTCTGCGACGACAGCTGCGTTCGGGTCGACCACAGCAGCTACGCCGCCCGCCCGGCGGACATCGGATCAAAGGTGCTGGTACGCATCTACGCCCAGCGCATCGAAATCCGTGAGATCCACACCGGCGCGCTGCTGCGCACCCACGCCCGGGCCGATCGGCCCGGCACGGTCGTCTTGCCGGCCGAGGAGCGGGTGTTCAACCCGAGCCGGGAGACGCGCAGCATCTTGCGACAGGCCAAGGCGGTGGGTGCCAACGCCAGTCGGATGTGCGAGCTGATGTTTGCCATGGAGGCTCGGGTGGGGCAAAGAAAGCTCCGAGGCATCGTCGGCCTGGTGCGCAAGTACCCGGCGCATTGCGTCGATGCGGCGTGCGCGCAAGCGCTGCAGGCGGGCGCGTACAGCTACAAGCGGGTGCTGGCTCTTACCGAGCGGATCTTTGCCGAAGCGGTGGTGAGCTTGGAGGGGCACAGACAGGCGGCGGGGGAGTCAGCTGGTGCCATGCTGCTGACCCAGCAACACGAGCTCATCCGGGACGGCGCAGAGTACGGCGACTTGTTTGCACGCGCTGCCGCCGCAGGGATGACGTCGGCAAAGACGGTGGCCACGTCAGTGGCCGTTGGAGAACTGGGAGCGCGCGCATGAACCTGCAGGAGATCGAACGCGCCCTGCGCGAATTGCGCCTCTCAGGCATTGCCGACACCTTGTCGACCCGGGTGATGCAGGCACAGGCTTCGCAGGAGCCGTTCCTTGAGACCCTGGGTGCGATGCTGCAAGATGAGTTGGATCGGCGGCGCTCTCGCCTGGTAGAGCGCCGCTTCAAGCGCTCTGGCCTGGACGAGCGTGTCACGCTGGCGGACTTTGATTGGCGCTTTAACCCCAAGCTGCCTCGTTCGGCGTGCTTTGAGTTGCACACGCTGAAGTTCATGGGCGAGGGGGCGAACGCCTTGATCATTGGCAAGCCTGGCACAGGCAAGAGCCATCTGGCCAAGGCGGTGGCCTTACAGGCCACCTTGCAGGGCTTCGACGTGGCGTACTTGGAGGCCGATACCGAGCTGGCCCGCTACACGCTGGCCGCGCCTGGTGAGCGCGCAGCCATGCTCAAACAGTGGATAGAGCCAGACCTGCTGGTCTTGGATGACTTGTTCTTGGCCCGGCGAATCGGTGAGCATGCCGCCGAAGTGCTGCAGGCGGTGGTCCACCAGCGCTACAAGCTGCGCTTGAGCGTTGTCATCACATCCAACCGGGTGGTACAGGACTGGGGCAAGTATCTGGGAGACGCCACGATGGCAACCACCATCTTGGATCGCCTGATGCACCGATGCCAAATGCTGGAGTTCGAGGGCAGGAGCTACCGTCTCAAGGAGGCCGTCAATCGCATCGCCATCAGCCCTGAATCGTCATAATCTGGCCGTCTTGCCTGGGGGAGTTTGCACTGGCCACAGGTGGGGGAATTTGAAGTGGCCATCGGGGC
>JAFEHU010000015.1 GCA_017848435.1 Burkholderiaceae bacterium
CCGCCCTCCCGTTCGCTGCTGCCAGGCAAGCGGTAGAAGGGTTCGAAGATGCGTTCGCGTTCGCCCTCCGGCACGCCCGGGCCGTTGTCGCACACCCGCACCACCGCGTTCCCAGCGTGGCTGCCGAGGTAGACCTCGATTGTGCCGCTGCCGTAGCGGCGGGCGTTTTCCAGCAGGTTGCGGATCAGGCGGCGCAGCAACCGGGGCACGCCGCGCACCAGCACCGGAGGGGAGTCAAAAGCCGCGTGCAGTTCGGCGCCAACGCGGGCGCATTCCTCGGCCGCCAGGCCGGTCAGGTCCACCGACTCGACCGTGCCCATGTCCGCCTGTTGCGCGTCCAGCCGGCTCGCCAGCAAAATCTCGTCCACCAGCAAATCCAGTTCGGCGATGTTGCGGGTGATTTCGGCCCGTGTGGGTGACGCCGGGTCGCCACCCGCCAGCTCCAGGCCCATGCGGATGCGCGCCAGCGGCGAACGCAGCTCGTGCGAGGCATTGGCCAGCAGCGACTTGTGCGACTTGACCAGCGTTTCCACCCGCTCGGCGGCGGCGTTGAACTGGCGCGCCAGGTCGGCCACCTCGTCTTCACCGTCGGCCGGGACGCGGGCCGACAAATCCCCTTCGCCAAACTTCTTCACGCTGCGCTGCAGCACCTCCAGCCGCAAGGTCAGGCGCCGGATGATGGGGTAGACGCCCAGCGCCACCGCCAGACCCACCAGGCCCAGCAGCCAAAGAAAACCATACGGCGGACGGGCCCAGAACGGGATGTCGGACGGTTTGGGCCGTCCGGCCCGGCCAGCGCGGCCCGGACGGTCGGGGCGCGGCGCCATCTCCAGCACAAAGGTCTCACCGGTATCGGTTTCAATGCGGAATTCGGCGCTTTCCCCTGGCGCGTTGGGTTGGCGGGTTGCGGCGCCGCTCAGCACCGTGTCGCCCTTGGCGTTGCGCAACACCAATTCGCGCGACTGTGGCGCAAAAGGTTGTGTGTTCTGCTCGGCGGCGATGCGCCAGGCCCAGCCCACGGCCAGCGTCAGGACCGCCACACCGCCCACCACCGCCAGCCAGATGCGGAGGTACAGGCGCCGTGGGAAAGGGTTGGACAAAGCCATGCGCGGCCAGCCCTTCAGTCTTGCTGCTTGGCGAACACGTAGCCGACGCCACGCACGGTCAGGATGCGCTTCGGGTTCTTGGCGTCCACTTCGATGGCGGCGCGGATGCGGCCCATGTGGACATCGATCGAGCGGTCAAAGGCTTCCAGCTCGCGGCCACGCACCGCCTCCATGATCTGGTCGCGTGTCAGCACGCGGCCGGCGCGTTCGGCCAGTGCCAGCAGCAGGTCAAACTGGTAGGAGGTCAGCTCGCAGGGCTGGTCGGCCACTTTCACGGTGCGGGCGTCGCGGTCGATCTCCAGCGAGCCAAAGCGCAGCAGCTTGTTGGCCGGCGCCGGCCCCTCGCTCTGGCGTCGCAGGATGGCGCGGATGCGGGCCAGCAGTTCGCGTGGCTCGAACGGTTTGGGCAGGTAGTCGTCGGCGCCCATTTCCAGGCCAATGATGCGGTCCATCGGGTCGCCCTTGGCGGTCAGCATCAGCACCGGCACACGGGCCAGGTCGCCGGCCTGCCCGCGCAGGCGGCGGCAGACCTCCAGGCCATCCATGTCGGGCAGCATCAGGTCCAGGATCACCAGGTCGGGTGCGTCGGAGGCGGCCTGTGCCAGCCCGGTGGCGGCGTCGGCCGCGTGGCTGACGTTGTAGCCCGACTGCCGCAAATACTCGCCCACCATCTGGGCCAGGCGGGTGTCGTCTTCGATCATCAACAGGTTCTGGTTCATGGACTTTCAATCGGTTGTGCGCAGCGTGCGTCCCCATCATGGTGGCAACACCCTGCGCCTGTTTGAAGCGAATGTAAAGAAGGGTAAACGGCGGGGCATTGGCCTCAACGGCCCGACGCCAAACGCGCCTGTTCGGTCAGAAACTCCAGGAACACCCGGGTGCGGGCTGGCATGTGCTTGCGTGTGGGCAGCGCGGCATACAGGGTGAACTCGCCGGTCTTCCATTCCGGCAGCAGCGGTTGCAAGGCGCCACTGTCAAAGAATGGCCCGGCCAGCACCACGGGCAGGCTGCAAATGCCGGCCCCGGTGAGTGTGGCGCGCAGCAGGGTGTCGGTGTGGTTGGCCGCCAGCGCCGGGTTGATCGGCACCTCCACCACCTGGCGCGGGTCGTCCACATGGACCAGTCGCCAGGTGCGCAGTTTGGGCAGCAACTTGAGCTTCAGGCATTCGTGCTGCGTCAGGTCGTGGGGCTGCTGTGGCGTGCCGCGCCGGCGCAGGTAGTCGGGCGCGGCGCAGAGCACGCTGCGGGTGGTGACGATGGGCCGGGCCACCACGTTGGCGTCAAAGTCCGCGTCAGAGGCGAACAGCGTCACATCGTAATTCTCGACCGGCGGCGCCAGCGGCGAATCCTCGTGCACGTCCAGCGTCAGGCCGGGGTAGCGCTGGCGGAAGGCGGCAATCAGCGGTGCCAGGTGGTGTACCGCCAGCACCGGGGCCGACTGCACCCGCAGCACGCCGGTCAACGCCTCGGTGTTGGCCCGGGTCTGGGCTTCGGCTTCTTCGATGTCGCCCAGGATGTTGCGCACCCGCTGCAGGTAGGCCTCGCCCGCCTCGGTGAGCGCCAACCGGCGGGTGGTGCGCTGGATCAGCCGCGCACCGAGGTGCTGCTCCAGGTCGGTGATCAGCCGCGTCACCACCGCAGCCGACAGGTCCAGCGCCCGTGCGGCGGCGGCAAACCCCCCCTCGTCAATGACTTTCTGGAAGACACGCATCGACAACAGCCGGTCCATAGGCGCTTTCTGGGCAAATCAAGGGCTTGATTGTTTCATAAGTAGCAATAAAGCATTGTTCGCAAGACCATTTTTCTTTGATTCAGCAACAACTACAGTTACCCCATCGATGAGCCAGACCCCTTAGACGACTCACCGAGGCTGGACAGACGGGCCCTTCAGACCCGCCATGCCCGGACATGTGTCACTGCAACTTTGCAACTTTTTTTAAAGGAATCATCATGAAGAATCAACTCATCGCCGCCGCCCTGCTCACCCTGGCTGCCGGTGCCGCCAATGCCGCCTGTGCTTCTGCCAGCCTGCAGCCTGAACTGTGCCCACCGCAAGTGTCCGCCCCCAGCACGCTGACCCGTGCCGAGGTGCTGGCCGACGTGCTGCAGGCCCAGAAAGACGGCACCTTGTCGATCAACACCCTGACCGCCAGCGGCAACCCATCGCCCGGCACGCCGGTGAACGCGGCCGCCAGCCCGCTGACCCGCGACCAGGTGCGCGCCGAAGCGCAGCAGGCCAACCGCAAGCCAGTCAACTTTTACTACCCAGGTTGATTGCGCCGCCGTCCCCGGACGGCTGGGCACCACATCCCCGCTGTGCATTCGTGCAGCGGGGATTTTCTTTGGGCGGGCTTCAGTGCGCCCGCAGGCGTGCCACCAGCCACAGCAGCAGCAGCACCGGCACCCCCAGCAGTGCGGTGGCGACAAAGAAATGGCTGTAGCCAAAAGCGTCCACGTACCGGCCGGAGTAGCCGGCCAGGAACTTGGGCAACAGCAGCATCATGGAGGTGAACAGCGCGTACTGTGTGGCCGAGTACTGCAGGTTGGTGAGCGACGACAAATAGGCAATGAACGCGGCCGACGCGATGCCCGAACTCAGGTTGTCGGCCGAGATCACAAAGACCAGCGCGGTCACGTCGTGGCCCTGGCTGCCGAGCCAGGCAAACAGCAGGTTGCTGGCCGCGCTCAGCACCGCGCCGAGCGTGAGCACCTTGAACACACCCAGCCGCATCGCCAGCACACCGCCAATGAAAGCGCCTGCCAGCGTCATCACCACGCCGTAGATTTTGGTGACGGTGGCGACCTCGTCCTTGGTGTAGCCCATGTCCACGTAAAACGGGTTGGCCATGATGCCCATCACCACATCGCTGATGCGGTAAGTGGCAATCAGCGCCAGCATCAGCGCGGCCTGCCAGCGGTAGCGGCGCAGAAAGTCGGCAAATGGCTCGACCAGCACGCTTTTGAGCCATTCGGCGGCGTTGCGGCTTTTGGCCAGCGGCAACCGCACCGGTTCTGGCGACAGCAGCACGGTGAGCGTGCCCAGCAGCATGGAGGAGGCCATGACCAAATACGCGGTTTGCCAGGCACCAGGCTGGTACACGACCACGCCCGCCACCGGGGCCAGTTCGGCGCGGGCGGCGATCCACAGCGCGCCGGCGCCGGCCCAGATCAGCGCCAGCCGGTAGCCGGTCTGGTAGGCGGCGGCCAGCGCGGCCTGGCGTTCCGTGCCGGCAGATTCGATCCGGTAGGCGTCGAGCGCAATGTCCTGTGTGGCAGAGCCAAAAGCCACCAATAACGCGCACCAGACCAGCGGCATCAGGTCCTGGCGCGGGTCGTTGAACGCCATGCCCACCAGCCCGGCCACCACCATGGCTTGGGCGAGCAGCAGCCAGCTGCGGCGGCGGCCCAGCCAGCCGGTGACGAGTGGAATCGGCAGCCGGTCCACCAGCGGTGCCCAGACCCATTTGAAGGCATAGGCCAGGCCGACCCAGCTCAGGTAGCCAATGGTGGTGCGGTCCACACCGGCTTCGCGCAGCCAGAAACTCAGCGTGCCCAGCACCAGCAGCAGCGGCAGCCCGGCCGAAAAACCGAGCAGCAGCATGCGCAGCGTGGGGGGTTCCAGGTAGACCCGCAGGGTGTCGGCCCAGGAAGGCACAGGGGCTGTTGCGGTCGCCGTGGGGGCGGTGCCCGGAGGCGGGTCGTGCGGGTGGCTGGACATGCAGGAATAATACGCGGGCGGTGCCAATGGTCTGGCCCGGTTTTCTGGAGTGAACCATGTCGAGACTTGCTGTGCCTCTGAACCCTGTGCTGCGCGCCAGCCTGCTGGCCGTGCTGCTGGCCGTGCCAGCGCTGACCCCGGCGCAACAGCGCGAGGGTGGGGTGGACGTGGGCGGCAATTCGGCGTTTTCCAACCTGGTGCCGGCGGCCGATGTGGAGCGCAGCGCCCAGCAGCAGTACGGGCAGCTGCTGCAGAAGGCCGCCGACCAGAAAGCCCTGGCACCGGCCAACCACCCGCAGGTGGTGCGGCTGCGCGCGATTGCGCAAAAAATCATCCCGCACGCGCTGGTCTGGAACCCGCGCGCCAAAGACTGGAAATGGGAGGTCAACCTGATCGGCAGCAAGCAGATCAACGCCTTCTGCATGCCGGGCGGCAAGATCGCGTTCTACACCGGCATCCTCGACCAGCTCAAGCTGACCGACGACGAGGTCGCCATGGTCATGGGCCATGAGGTGGCGCACGCGCTGCGTGAGCACGCGCGCGAACGCATGGGCAAGAGTGCGGCCACCAACATTGGCGCCAACATCCTGAGCCAGCTGCTGGGGGCCGGGGCCATTGGCCAGCAGGTGATTGGCGGTGGCGCGCAGCTGCTGTCGCTGAACTTCAGCCGGTCGGACGAAACCGAGGCCGATCTGGTGGGCATGGAACTGGGCGCCCGCGCCGGATACGACCCGCGTGCCGGCATCACGTTGTGGCAAAAAATGTCGGCTGCCAACAAGGGCGCACCACCGCAGTGGCTGTCGACCCACCCGTCGGGCAGCACCCGCATCGCCGAGATGGAGCGCAACCTGCCACGTGTGTTGCCGCTCTACGAGCGGGCGCAACGCGGCTGACAGGCTTCGGCGCGTTCAGCGGCCGATGTGCGGCGGCGTCAGCAGACGCTCGACCACCTGGCCGTTCTTGAGGTGGGATTCAACGATCTCATCAATGTCGGCCGCGTCCACAAAGGTGTACCAGACGCCTTCGGGGTAGACCACCGCCACCGGACCGGCGGCACAGCGGTCCAGGCAACCCGCCTTGTTCACCCGCACCTGCCCCGGCCCGTTCAGACCAGCGGCCTTGACCTGTGACTTGCAGCGGTTGAAGCCTTCTTCCGCCCCGTGCTTGGCGCAGCAATCCTCGCCACTGCTGCGGTGGTTGAGGCAAAAGAAAATGTGGCGTTCGTAGTAATGGGTGGCTTGGGTCATGCGGAATTGTAGGCAGCGGGCAGCGCCCTTGGGGTGGCGAGGGACTAAGCAGCCTCTCTGCCTGAAAGCCTGACCACCACCGCCACCAGCGCTGCATACGGCCAGAGCCAGCCCAGCCATTGCGCCAGCCCGTGGAAGCGGATGAAGCGGCCCTGCTCCCAGGTTTGCAGCGTCTGCGCAAAGTAGGCGCTGGTCGGCGCCTGGTTCAGCAGGCTCAGCGACACGGCCAGCACCAGCAGGGCCAGCGCGGCGCAGGTGCGGCGGGGCACTGGCAGCAGCAGCGTGGCCAGCAGCAGCGCACCCACCAGCCCCACCTGCACCGGCAAGGTGAGCCAGGCCCAGGCGTGTTCCGGCCCGTAACTCAGGGCAGCGGAGAGGGTGGACGCCACCATGCCCAGCAGCAGCAACCCCAGCATCACCACCGCCCGCTGCGGCAGCGTGCGCAGCACCGAGTAGCCGAGCAGGATGGGCGCCAGCGCGCCAAACACCACGCACAGCAACTCCGCACTCGGCACCAGTGGCTGCAGCTCAATGTCGCGCACCGGCAGCCAGTCCAGAAATGGCGTGTCTTCCAGCAGGCTGGCCAGCCCGGCTTCCACCCGCTCCATCACCTGGCCCAAGCCGAGCGGCACCGGTGGCGGGAACAGCAGGGCCAGCGGCCACAGCGCCAGCAGCACCAGCGCGCCACGCGCGTTGCCATGGAACCAGCGGGTGCGCACGCGGCTCCAGCGGGCCAGCACGCCCACACGTTCCAGCAGCCAGGCCAGCAGCGCCCCCAGCAGCGCCCCCAACGTGTTCAGTACCAGGTCCACGTTGGACGGCACCCGGGCCGGCAGGTAGCCCTGCAGCGCTTCCATCGTGGCCGAGAGGGCGAATGCCCCGGCCACGGCCAGCGCCACCGCCCAGCGGGTCTGGCCGGTGCGCAGCGCGCCAAGCGCCAGCAGGAAGCCCAGCGGCGCATAGCCCAGCAGGTTGATGGCGACGTCAAAGCCGACCCAGTACTTGGGCAGGGGCGCTGTCAGGTAGGCCCAGGGCAGCACGCCCTGGTCGCGCCAGTCGGCAAACGGGTAGAGGCTGGCGTAGACCGCCAGCGCGGTGTAGACGAGCGCCAGCGGCCAGGCGGTCGTGCGGTGCGGGGAAGGTGTGTTGCCTGCCATGGCCCAGACCTTCGGTGCCGAGCCGTTTAGAAAGGCTTGACGACCACCAACACCACCGCCACGGTCAGCAGCACCACAGGCGCCTCGTTGAACCAGCGGTACCAGACATGGCTGCGCTGGTTCACGCCGGCCTCGAACTTGCGGAGCAACGCGCCACACATGTGGTTGTAGCCCACCGCCAGCACCACCACCAGCAGCTTGGCGTGCATCCAGCCGTTGCCAGGGCCGCGGCCAATGCCGTAGTGCAACCACAGCGTGAGGCCCAGCACCAGTGCCGGCAGCGACAGCAGCGTGGTGAAGCGCAACAGCTTGCGCGACATCACCAGCAGTCGCTGGCGTTCGGCCACGCTCTCGGGCGGCACCATGGCGAGGTTGACGAAGAGGCGTGGCAGGTAGAACAGACCGGCGAACCAGGCTGCCACGAAGACGATGTGAAATGATTTGACCCAGAGCATGGCTGCAGTGTATGCCACGATAATTCTCCCCACCTCACACGCTGGTTGCCCCATGACGTCTTCAGCCTACCCCCTCGCCCCCTTCCCTGCCGGTCGCCCGCGCCGCCTGCGCCGCGACAGCTTCACCCGCAACCTGGTGCGCGAACACGCGCTCACGCCGCACGACCTGATCTACCCGGTGTTTGTGCTGGAAGGCGATGGCCGGCGCGAGGCGGTGGCTTCCATGCCGGGCGTAGAGCGCCTGAGCCTCGATTTTCTGCTGCCGGTGGCCGAAGACTGCGTGAAGCTCGGCATTCCGGTGATGGCGCTGTTCCCGGTGATCGACAGCCGGCTCAAGACGCCCGATGGCCAGGAGGCGCTGAACCCCGATGGCCTGGTACCCAACGTGGTGCGGGCGCTGAAGCAACGTTTCCCCGAACTCGGCGTGATGACCGATGTGGCGCTCGACCCCTTCACCAGCCACGGCCAGGACGGCCTGCTCGACGACACCGGCTACATCCTGAACGACGACACCGTGGAGGTGCTGGTGGGCCAGGCGCTGGTGCAGGCCGAGGCCGGCGTGGACATCGTCGCGCCCAGCGACATGATGGACGGCCGCATCGGCGCCATCCGCGACATGCTCGAGCTGCGTGGCCTGGTCCACACCCGCATCATGGCCTACAGCGCCAAGTACGCCAGCGCCTTCTACGGCCCCTTCCGCGACGCGGTGGGCTCGGCCGGCAACCTGGGCAAAAGCAACAAGAAGGTCTACCAGATGGACCCGGGCAACAGCAACGAGGCGCTGCGCGAGGTCGCCATCGACATCGCCGAAGGCGCCGACATGGTGATGGTCAAGCCCGGCATGCCCTACCTCGACATCGTGCGCCGGGTGAAAGACGAGTTCAAGGTGCCGACCTTTGCCTACCAGGTCAGCGGCGAGTACGCGATGCTGAAGGCCGCCGCGCAGAACGGCTGGCTCGACCACGACGCGGTGGTGCTGGAGAGCCTGCTGGCCTTCAAACGCGCCGGCGCCGATGGTGTGCTGACCTACTTCGCCCGCGACGCGGCGCGGCTGCTGCGCGCCTGACGTTTCATGCGTATCCTCGAAATCACCAACAAGGCGCGTGAGCTGGACGCCGCGCCCGAGGTGTTGCCCGAGACCGGCTTCATTTGGGTGTCTGCCGCGCGGCGCGACTTCGAGGTCAACCAGGCGCCGATCCAGGAGGCTTTGCAGCGCCTGGCCGGCACCACGCTGCTCGACTTCCATGTGCGCGACCTGCTGAACAACCAGCTGCCATCGCACTACGACTTCACCTCGCGCTACGACGTGCTGGTGTTCCGCCGACTCGCGGCCAGCGAGCGCGAAATGGCGTCTTTGGCCGGTGGGCTGGTCAGCAACGAGGCGCCGCCGGTGCGCCGCGGTGGCCCGTCGGCGTTGCGCCACATCGACACCAGCCCGGTGGGTTTTGCGGTGTTTGGCCGCGTGCTGGTCACGGTGCACCCCGCCGACTGCGTGGTGCGCGACATGTTTGTGGACCGCCTGCTGCGCCAGGGTGACGCGAACAGTGGCTCGATGCCCGCTTTGGCACCGAGCCAGCGCAAGGGGCTGGTGCGCATGCCCACCAGCCCGGCGGAGCTGATGCTGCGCATCGTCGACAGCATGGTCGACGGCTACCTGGAGCTGCGCCGCCGGCTCACCAGCCAGCTCGACCGCTGGCAGTCCGAACTGCTGGACCCGCGCTCCCGTTTCACCAACTGGCAGTCGCTGCTGGACGGCCGCAACACGCTGCACCAGCTGCAGGAGATGTGCGAAGACCAGCGCACCGCGCTGGCCGAATGGCTGCAAACCCTGAACGAGGACGACTTTGCGGTGCTGGAGCGCGAGATGCTGCAGGTCCGCACGCGCGACACCATCGAGCACATCGAGCGCGTGCTGTCGCACGTGCAGCGGCTGGAGCAGTCGCTGGAGTCGGCGATCCAGATGCATTTCTCGGCCACCGCCAACCGCACCAACGACGTGATGCGGGTGCTCACCGCGCTCACCGCCGTGTTCCTGCCGCTGAATTTGATTGCCGGTATCTTTGGCATGAACTTCGACTTCATCCCGCTGATCCACACCCAGGCCGGTTTCTGGTGGGCCTGTGCCACCATGCTGCTGGTGGCGCTGGCCATGGTGCTGCTGTTCTGGCGCAAGCGCTACCTGGCGCGCAGCGGGCGCTAGCGGCGGCATGGCCGCTGCTGCCGTTGAAAGATTCCGTGTAAGAGTTTCAGTCCCGGCCCGACTCAACAGGGCAAGGATTGTGACTTCAGATTGAAGAAATTCTCGTGAGGACCTGGCGCTGCAGAGCCCGGTTTCTCGGGAGAGTTTCTTTGGGAGTTCAGCCCTGCATTCATCAACTTTTGAGTGAAGGAAACACCATGAACGCATCGAAACTTCTGGCCATTGGCGGCCTGGCCCTGATGGCCACATTGACCTCTTACGCCAGCGACGTCGACCCCCACGGCTTCAGTGCCCGGCCATTTGAATCGACCCGCAGCCGCGCCGAAGTGCGCGCCGAAGCCATTGCCGCAGCCCAACAGAAGGCCGCCATCGGCTACAGCGAAGAGCTGGGTTACTCCTCTTCCAATACCGCCTTCGGCCAAGCCCCCAGCCGCCTGACCCGTGCCGACGCGATGGACAGGGTCAAGCAGGCGCAGCGCGATGGCACGCTGCTCCAGGGCCGTGACGGCTGCACCTGCTGAACCGGGCCAGCCCTGTGAATGGGCCATGACACACGGCAGGTCACCTGCCGTGTGTCATGGCCTTGCCGGCGTTGAAAGGCCAAACAGCGCCGCCCCATTGCCCCAGGCCACCTGGCCCGCCACGTCCGGTGGCAGCTCACCCAGCCAGGTGCGGTAGCCCTGCATCAGCGCGTCGTAATAATCCCAGCGCTGGTTGACCCAGGTGTCAGAGCCGACCATGAAGCGGTCGGGAAACTTCAGCAGCAAGGCGCGCCACGCCGGGCAAAGCCGCACCACGTCTTTCACCTCGCAGGTCAGGCCCGGCCGGTAGGAGAGTTCGCCCATCAAGTGTGGGTAGCGGGCCAGCAGCGCTTCCACCCGCGCCAGGGGCACGCCACCAATGCCCGTGTGGGCCCAGATCAGGCGCGGTGGCCGGGGCAGGTCTGCCACATGCGCCATCAGCAGCTCGATGGCCACGTCGTCCACATGCGCCAGCACCGGCAGTTGCCGCTCGGCGGCCAGCCGCATCAGGCGGCGGGCAATCGGCCCGTTGGCGTTGGCACTGTCGTAGAGGTGGAACTCGCCGAGCCCCCGGTAGGGGCCGGCGGCGGTGCCGCGTACCAATTCGCCCAGCACCAGCGTGTGGATGGTTTCGTCGTTGAACCATTTGTCGTAGTCGGCGCGGTTGCGGTACAGGCGCACGAAGGGCACCACCGTCACGCCGGCCTGCGCCGCTTCCACCCGGGCGTCGGCCAGCGAGCGGGTGCCGTCGTTGGGCCGGGAGTTGACCAGCGCCGCCCGCACGCCGTTGCGCTGCAGGCGCGCCAGCACATCCGCGACCGGGTAGGGGCCGGGGCTGCCCTGCCAGGCTTCCTCGTTGTAGTGCAGATGGGCGTCAAACAGCGGGCCGGTGTAGGGCCGGGCGACTTCGCTGGCACTGACGCTTGCTATTAAATAAGTAGCAAGAACGGTAGATTTGACTAGGGCTGACGCGCAAAAAGGCTTGAAAAACATGGCCTGACCCCTGCTGGAGCCGTTTCAGCCCACGTGCTGGGCCAAAAACGCCAGCGTGCGCTCGCGCGCCAGCGTGGCAGCGGCTTCGTTGTACGCGCCGCGCTGGTCGCAGTTGAAGCCGTGGTGGGCGGCGTAGACGTGCACTTCCACCTGCGGTTGTTTCTGTTTGAAGGCCTCGATGGTGTCGAGCGGAATCCAGCGGTCCTGGTCACCAAAGTGGGCCAGCACCGGCACCTGGGGCACGAGGCTGGCGTCGGGTTCGGCGGTCATGCCGCCGCCGTAGTACGGCACGGCAGCGCTCAGGCCTGCCAGCGTGGCGGCGGCGCGCCAGGTCAGCAGGCCACCCCAGCAGAAGCCGACAATGCCGACCTTCAGGCCGCTTTCCCCGGCATGGTGGATGGCGGCCTGGATGTCGGCCATCACGCCGGGCGCGGGCAGTTGCTCCACCTGGGTTTTGAGGCCGAAGCCGGTGGCCATGTCGGCCTCGGTGTAGCCCAGTTCCACATCGGCTTCCACACGGGCAAAGGTGGCGGGCGCCACGGCCAGGTAGCCCGCTGCGGCGTAGCCGTCGGCCACGGCACGGATGTGGTCGTTCACACCAAAGATTTCCTGCAGCACCACCACCGCGCCACGGGCGGGGCCGTCAGGCTGGGACACGTAGGTGGGGCAGTAGACATTGCCGGGCGACTTGAGGAAGACGGTGTGGGCCATGGGGTTCTCCGGTGGGGTGTTGTTGCGGCGCGGGCCGCGCGACCGAGAGACTACTGCATCGGGCAGTCACGCGGGTGGCAACGTGCCGTGCGCCCATGCCCGACAATGGTTTTTTGGCTCATGACAGGGGTTGGGATGGACAAGCAACAGGTGGTGCTGGTCACCGGTGGCGGGCGTGGCATTGGTGCCGCCACCGCCCTGCTGGCGGCCCGGCAAGGCTGGGCGGTGGCGGTGAACTACGCGGCCAATGCCGACGCGGCCGAGGCGGTGGTGCAGCAGATTCGCGCTGCCGGTGGCCGCGCCGTGGCGCTGCAGGCCGACGTGGCGTTTGAAGACCAGATCGTGCGCCTGTTCCAGCAGGTGGACGCGGCGCTGGGCCCGCTCACCGCGCTGGTGAACAACGCCGGCGTGGTGGACGTGGCCGCGCGGGTGGACGGCATGGGCACCGCCCGGCTGGCGCGCATGTTCAATGTCAACGTGATCGGGTCTTTCCTCTGCGCGCGCGAGGCGGTGAAGCGCATGAGCACCCGCTACGGCGGTGCGGGCGGCAGCATCGTCAACCTCGGCAGCGCGGCGGCGCGCATCGGCTCGCCCGGGCAGTATGTGGACTACGCGGCGGCCAAGGCGGCCATCGACACCTTCACCCTTGGCCTGGCCAAAGAGGTGGCGACCGAAGGCATCCGCGTCAACGCGGTGCGGCCCGGCATCATCGCCACCGAGATCCACGCGTCGGGTGGCCAGCCCAACCGCGCGAACGAGGTGGCGCCGCAGGTGCCGATGCAGCGCCCCGGCTCCGCCGACGAGGTGGCGCAGGCGGTGCTGTGGCTGATGTCCGACGCGTCCAGCTACACCACCGGCAGTTTGATTGACGTGGCCGGCGGCCGCTAACGGAGACTTCATGAACGCAGACCAACGCCACATCACCATCTGGTGGGAAGACCTGGCAGCCGGCAGCAGCCGCGACCTGGGCACCATTTCTCCCACCGCCGAAGAGATCATCGCCTTCGCCAGCCAGTTTGACCCCCAGCCCTTTCATTTGAGCGAAGAAGGCGGCAAGGCCTCGCTGTTTGGTGGCCTGTGCGCCAGCGGCTGGCACACCTGCAGCATGGCCATGCGCCTGATGGTCACCAACTTCCTCGGCCAGTCGTCCAGCCTCGGCTCGCCCGGCATGGAAAACCTCAAGTGGCTCAAGCCGGTCTATCCCGGTGACGTGCTGCAGCTCACACAACACATCGTCGAGTCGCGCCCCATGGCCAGCCGGCCCGACGTGGGGTTGATCCGCAGCCAGTGGCAGATGGTCAACCAGCACGGCCAGCCGGTGATGCAGATGGAGGGCTATGGGATGTTTCGCCGGCGCACGCCTGCGGCGGCTCAGTAGCCCGGTGTGGGCGGGGCGGCGCCTGCGCGCCGTGCCACCCAGTACGTTGCGCCTTCGTTCCCGTAGCGTTCTGAATGCGGCACGCCCGGTGCCAGCTCAAAGCCGTCGCCAGGCAACAGGTGTTGCGTTTCACCGTTGACGGTGAGCCACATCTCGCCCTGCACCACGGTGGCTTGGGCGGCGAAAGGGTGGCTGTGCGTGTCGAGCACGGTCAGGGGTTCCCAGCGCCGTTCCAGGGCTTCGTCAAAACCTTGGGCCTTGGCGCTGGCTTCAAACTGGGCGAAAGAGGTTGGTGTCACGGTGCGCTCCCCCACAACGGTATGCCTGAAACTTTAGCAGTTCAACGTGTGGGCTGCGCGGCCAGCCACTGGTCCAGTTCGGCGATGGCGGCGTCGGTGGCGGCGGTCAGGGCGCGCACACCGCCGGCGGCGTCGGCGCTGGGGGCCGGGCGCTGGGTGGTGATGTTGCGTTGGGCCAGCAGCTTTTCGCCGTTGGGCGTGGTTTCCAGCAGCGTGGCGCGCAGGCGAACCCGGCCGGTGCTGGCGCTGGGCGACTCGAACCACTGGTTGAACTCTTCCAGCTCGATGCGCAGCGTGCGCTGGGCGGTGGCCTCGCCGGGGTTGAGCACCGGGCGGGTCTGGCTGAGCTGGTCGCGCAGGCGCTGGCGCACCAGCTGGGCCGGGGCCATGCTCCAGCGGGCCTGCGCGTAGGGGCGGGGCTGTTGCGCGTCCGCATAGCTGAGGCGGTACAGCACCGCCAGGTTATCAAGCGCGCTGGGGGCATCCACGTCGCCCAGCGCCATGGGTGTGGCGGCGCTCGCGGGCGCCACGGCGGTGGCGGCCGGGGGCGGGCCAAAGTCGTAAATGGTGGCGCGCGCCGGCGGCGGGGCGAAGGTGCCGCACCCGGTGAGCGCCAAAGCGCCCGCCAGGGCCCAACACAGGGCCCACGCGGGTTTTTTTAAAGAAAATCGGCCGTTGGCCCCAGTGAAATATGGCGATGCAGCTATGTTTTTCATAGTAACTCCTGGGGTCACTGGCCTGCCGCAGGGGCGGAGAAACCGGGTTCGCCGGGGCCGGGGGCCTGTGGCGTGCTGCCGAAGATCAGCGAGCGGGGGTTGTCGCCAAGTTGGTTGGCGGTGCGGGAGGCCTGGCGCGCGCTGCGGGCCACGTCGTCGGTGACGCGGTTGATGCGCGGCAGCGTGACGCTGTTGAAGTTTTGCGCGCTGCGGGTGAGCGCGTCGGTGCCCTGCGCGAGCTTGTCGAGTGCGCCGTCTTTCTCGCCCAGGCGGTCGGCCACCTGGCCCATGCTGGTGGCGGCTTTGCTGACGTCGCGCGTGGCCTGGCTGAAGCTGGTGAGCGCCGGGTCGAGCTTCTGGGTGACGGTGGTGTCGAGCCGCAGTGCGAGTTGGTTGAGGTTGCCGGCAGCGTCGCCCATCTGTTTGACAGCGCCGACCAGGGCTTGCTGGTTGTCGTCGCTGAGCAACTGGTTCAATCGCTGGCTGGCCTGCTCCACCCGGTCCACGATCAGCTCGCTCTGGCGCGCCAGTTTGTCCAGAAACCCAGGCTTGAGCGGGATGCGTGGCGGGTCGCTGTCGTTGGGCTGCAGCCGCGCGGCGGCGGCCTGGCCGGGCTTGCGGTCTTCATCGTCGAGCTGGATGAAGCCCAGGCCGGTGATGCCCTGCGAGGCCACGGTGGCAAAGGTGGCAGTGGTCAGCGGCGCGTGGGTGTCAACGGCGATGCGGATCAGCACATTGCCCGCCACCTTGGTGTCGAAGCCAATCGCGTCGATCTTGCCGACCGGCACGCCGCGGTAACGCACCAGTGCTTGCGGTTGCAGGCCGCTGACGGTTTCGCTGGTGGTGAGTTCGTAGAAGTGGCGCTCGGTGGTGTCGCGGGTGAGCCAGATGGCCAGCAGCGCCAGCAGTGCGCTCACCGCCAGCACAAACACGCCCGCCATCAGCGCGTGAGCTTTATTTTCCATGGGGTTTCCTCTCCGGGGCCTGGGTGTCGCGCAGCGGCGCCATGGCGCGCCGGCCCCGCTCACCACGAAAAAAGGAGTCAATGAAGGGGTGGTCAAACGCCGCCACCTCGCGTGGCGGGCCGCTGACAATCACTTTCTGGTCGGCCAGCACGGCGACGCGGGTGCTCAACTCGAACAGCGTGTCCAGGTCGTGCGTGACCATCACCACGGTGAGCTCCATGTCGCGGTGCAGCGAGCGCAGCAACGCACAAAACGTGTCCGCGCTTTCGGGGTCAAGGCCGGCGGTGGGCTCGTCCAGCAGCAGCAGCGGCGGGTCCATGATGAGCGCGCGCGCGAGCGCCACCCGTTTCACCATGCCGCCCGACAAATCGCTCGGCATCTTGTGCGCGTGTTCCGGCCCCAGGCCGACCATCTGCAGCTTGACCATCGCCGCCTCGTGGACCAGTGCCTTGGGCAATGTTTTGAGTTCGCGCAGCGGAAAAGCAATATTCTCCAGCACGGTGAAGGCCGAGAACAGCGCGCCCTGCTGGAACAGCATGCCGACCCGCGCCGCCGCCCCCTTCTTGCCCAGTTGTGCCGCTGGCTGGCCGAGCACGGTGATCTCACCCTTGGCGGGGTGTTCCAGCCCCAGCATCTGGCGCAGCAGGACGGTTTTGCCGGTGCCCGAACCACCCACCAGCGTGAGGATTTCGTCGCGGGCTACTGTGAGGTCGAGGTCCTTGTGGATCACGAAGTCACGGCCGGGCGAACCGAAGACGGTCCACAGCTTTTGGATGTCAACGACGGCGTCGGTGGCCATGCTAAATGCCCACGCTCTTGAACAGCACCGCGAACAGCGCGTTGACCATGATCACCAGCGTGATCGACGCCACCACCGACGCGGTGGTGCCCTGCCCCAGGCTCTGGGTGTTGGGCTTCACGCGCAGGCCGAAGTGGCAACCCACCAAGGCAATCACCAGGCCAAACACCACCGACTTCGAGGTCGCCAGCACCAGGTTGGCCACGTCCACCGCCTCCGGCAGCGCGCGGATGAAAAAGCTCGGCGCAATGCCGGTGGCCAGCTGGGTGGCGACCATGCCGCCCAGCAAGGCGGCCAAGGTGGTCCACACGCTGATCAGCGGCATCGCAATGGCGAGCGCCAGCGCACGCGGCAGCACGAGGCGGTAGCCGGGCGCAATGCCCATCACCCGCATCGCGTCCAGCTCCTCGGTCACCCGCATCACACCAATCTGCGCCGTAATGGCCGAGCCCGAACGCCCGGCGATCAAAATCGCCGCCAGCACCGGCCCCAGCTCGCGCACCAGCGAAATGCCCAGGATGTTGACGATGAACGACCCGGCGCCGAACTGCCGCAGCTGCTGTGAAATCAAATAGGCCAGCACCACGCCAATCAGCGCACCCAGCAGCGCGGTGATCGGCAACGCCGACGCACCAATGCGGTACAGGTGGCCCGACACGTCGCGCCAGGGCGCGTCGTGCGGGCGGCGGAGCAGCCGCCCGAAGTCCAGCACCAGCTGGCCCACCAACTGCAGCATGCCACTGGCGTGGTCTTTCGCCGTGGCCACACCGTTGCCCAGCCGCGTCAGGGCATTGGCAACCAGGCTGTTGTAAGCGGCGGGCGACGGTGGTGTGGCCTGGTCTGTCTGGCCGCTGGCGGCCACCCGTTCCAGCACCGCCCGCTGGCTCGGTGTGGTGGCCAGCTGTGCCGGCCATTGCCCGCCCCAGTGGTGCCACAGGCACTGCGCGCCCAGGTGGTCCAGCTGGTCCATCCCGGTCAGGTCCCAGCCGGCGGGCTGCTGCGCCACGGTGGCTTTGAGCGTGCCCGCCATCGGCGCCCACACCGCAGCGCGTGACAGCTGGGCCACCGTCCATTGCCCCTGCAACGCCGCGACCACGCCCTGGGGCGTGGTCTGCAGGTCGAGGCGGGGCATGGGTGGGTTCACGGCAGCAGGGGATGGCAAAACCAAACCATCCTACGACGGCCCATGACCACCTTGTGTCGGACAAGTGCCGGTGCCCAGCGTAGGACGCCATCGCCTGGTGGGCCTGTTGTGGCTGCGGCAGGGGTTAAGTGGGCACCCTGATGGTGCAAGTGCCAACAGAGACCCCAACATGCCGAGGTCTTTGGCCTCGGCTATAAAGGGTTCTCCCTAGGTTGATGCCCGTTTGGCCACGGTCTGTCCCTGTGTTTCATGCACGCCAGCTTGCGTGCAGGCACGGGCATGGCCGCGCCCGATGGCAGCTGTTTGTTTACCCACGACAGGTCTTCACCATGCCTTTTTCAGACACCGTTTGCGCGCACAAGTTCCCGCCCGTTTTCACCTGGAGGCTGGGCCTGACCGGTCTGGCCTTGGGGGCCAGCCTGGTGCTGACGGCTTGCGGCAAGGGCGCGGAAGCACAAGGTGGGCCGCCGCCGGCAGCGGTGGTCAGCGTGGCACCGGCGGTGCAGCGCACGGTGGCCAACAGCGAGGAATTCAGTGGCCGGCTGGAAGCCACCGACTTTGTCGAGCTGCGCCCCCGCGTGGCCGGCACGATTGACCGGGTCTATTTCACCGACGGCGCCACAGTGCGCAAGGGCGACCTGCTGTTCCTGATCGACCCGCGTCCGTTCGATGCCGAGCTTGCCCGCGCGCAGTCGCAACTCGACGCCACCAAGGCGCGCATGGACCTGGCGCAGACCGAACTGGGCCGCGCGAAAACGCTGCTCGACTCGCAGGCGGTGTCCAAGCAGGAGTTTGACCAGCTGACCTCCGGTTCCCGCACCTCCCAGGCCGACCTGCGCACCGCCGAGGCGGCCGTGCGCACCGCCCAGCTGAACCTGGCCTACACCCAGGTGCGCGCGCCGATTGCCGGGCGGGTGTCGCGCGCCAACATCACCGCCGGCAACCTGGTGAACGAGCAGGCCGTGTTGACCACGATTGCCGGCGTTGGCCGCGTCTATGCCTACTTTGATGGCAGCGAGCAGACCTACCTGCGCCTGCAGGCGGAAAAAGCCGCCAAACCCGGCGGCAAAGGGCCTGTGGTGCGCATGGGCCTGGCCAACGAGACCGGCCACCCGCACGAAGGCGTGGTGGACTTTGTGGACAACCGCCTCAACCCGCAGACCGGTGCGATCCGCCTGCGCGCGAGTTTTGACAACAGCAAAGGCCTGTTCACCCCTGGCCTGGCCGCGCGGGTGGTGATGGAAAGCACCGCCAACTACAGCGCGGTGCTGGTGCCCGACCGGGCCATTGGCACCGACCAGACCAAGAAGTTCGTCTACGTGGTCGGCGCCGACGGCCAGCCCCAGTTCCGCGAGGTCAAGCCCGGCGCGCTGTTCGGCGGCATGCGGGTGGTGCAGGGCGGCGTGAAGGCCGGCGAGAACGTGGTGGTGGACGGCTTGCAGCGCATCATCCCCGGCATGCCGGTGGCGCCGCAGGTGCTGCAGGTGGACGCGCAGGGCATGCCCATCGCGCCGCCGCCCGCGCCAGCCGCTTCCAGCCCCAAGAACTGAGCGGAGCCGGCCATGGACATTTCCCGGTTCTTCATCGACCGGCCGCGTTTTGCGGCCGTGTTGTCGATTTTTGTGTTTCTGCTCGGTGCGCTGGCCATCTTCCAGCTGCCGATTTCCGAGTACCCCGAGGTCGCACCGCCCCAGGTGGTGGTGCGCGCGCAATTCCCCGGTGCCAACCCGCGGGTGATATCTGAGACCGTCTCCACGCCGCTGGAAGAGCAGATCAACGGCATCGAGAACCTGCTCTACTTCGACTCGCAGGCCAGCGCCGACGGCAGCCTGACGCTGACCGTCACCTTCAAGATCGGCACCAACCCCGAGGCGGCCGAAACAGCGGTGCAGAACCGCATCAACCGCGCGCTGCCGCGCCTGCCCGAGGTGGTTCGGCAGATCGGCGTGACGACCGAGAAGTCCAGCCCGAACCTGACCATGGTGGTTCACCTGGTCAGCCCCGACAACAGCCGCGATGCGCTGTACCTGCGCAACTACGGCCAGCTCAACGTGCGCGACGAGCTGCTGCGCATTCCGGGCATGGGCTCGGTGCTGTTGTTCGGCGCCGGCGACTACGCGATGCGCATCTGGCTCGACCCGACCCGGCTGGCCGCACGCGGCATCACCAGCAGCGAGGTGGTGGCCGCCATCCGCGAGCAGAACGCACAGGTGGCCGCCGGCACCGTGGGCGCCCCGCCCGCGCCCAAGGACACGCAGTTCCAGCTTGCCATCAACACCCAGGGCCGGCTCACCACCGAAGAAGAATTCGCCAACATCATCGTGCGCACCGAGCCTGCCACCGGCGGGTTGATCCGCGTCAAAGACCTCGGCCGTGTGGAACTGTCGGGCAACACCTATGCGCTGCGCAGCCTGTTGAACAACAAGGAAGCCGCGGCCATTGCGGTGTTCCAGGCGCCGGGGTCGAACGCGCTCGCGCTGTCCAACGCGGTGCGCGCCAAGATGGAGGCGCTCAAGCCCGAGTTCCCGCAGGGCATGGGCTACAGCATCGTCTACGACCCGACGCGGTTTGTGCAGACCTCGATCGAGAAGGTGGTGGTCACCCTGTTCGAGGCGGTGCTGCTGGTGGTGCTGGTGGTGATCGTGTTCCTGCAGACCTGGCGCGCGTCCATCATCCCGCTGCTGGCGGTGCCGGTGTCCATCGTCGGCACCTTCGCCTTTCTGCTGCTGCTGGGGTATTCGATCAACACGCTGACGCTGTTTGGCCTGGTGCTGGCCATCGGCATCGTGGTGGACGATGCCATCGTGGTGGTCGAGAACGTGGAGCGCAACATCGAGTCGGGCCTGGCCCCGCGCGACGCCACCATCAAGGCGATGCAGGAGGTCTCGGGCCCGATCATCGCCATCGCGCTGGTGCTGTGCGCGGTGTTCGTGCCGCTGGCGTTTGTGCCCGGCCTCACCGGCCAGTTCTACAAGCAGTTCGCGGTGACGATCGCGATCTCCACCGTGATCTCGGCGTTCAACTCACTCACGCTGTCGCCCGCGCTCAGCGCGATTTTGCTCAAGCCACACGACGCGCCCAAAGACGCGTTGACGCGCGGCATGGACCGGGTCTTTGGCGGCTTCTTCCGCTGGTTCAACCGCTTCTTCACCCGTGCCAGCAACGGCTACAGCAAGAGCGTCACCGGCATCGTGCAGCGCAAGTCGGTGGCCATGGTGGTCTACGCGGTGCTGCTGGCGCTGACCGCGCTGCTGTTCACCCGCATTCCGGCGGGCTTTGTGCCCGCGCCCGACAAGCAGTACCTGATCGGCATTGCCCAGCTGCCGGCCGGTGCCACGCTGGACCGCACCGAGAAAGTCATCCGCGAGATGAGCGAGATCGCGCTCAAGGTGCCCGGCATCGTCGATTCGGTGGCCTTCCCCGGCCTGTCGATCGCGGGTTTTGCCGCGGCACCCAACGAAGGCATTGTGTTCTTTGGGCTGAAAGACTTTGAGGAGCGCACCACGCCCGATGTGTCGAAGAACGCCATCCTGGGCGCGGTCAACGGCGCCATCCAGCAGATCCAGGGGGCGCGCATGTTCGTGGTGCCACCGCCAGCGGTGGACGGGCTCGGCAACGCCGGTGGCTTCAAGGTGCAGGTGCAGGACCGTGGTGGCCTGGGCGAACAGGCGCTGTACGGCGCGGTCTGGGGCACGCTGGGCCAGGTCTACGGCAACCCGCAGTCCAGCATCGGCACACCGTTTTCCACCTACGACATCAACGTGCCACAGCTCTACGCCAACGTGGACCGCACCCGCGCCAAGCAGATGGGCGTGAACCTGACCGACATCTACGACACGATGCAGATCAACCTTGGTTCGCTCTACGTCAACGACTTCACCCGTTTTGGCAAGACCTACCAGGTGATCGTGCAGGCCGACGCGCCCTACCGCGCCAACGCCGAAGCGGTCGGTGCGCTCAAGACGCGCAACGCCGCCGGCGAGATGGTGCCCCTGAGCGCGCTGATGACGGTGGAGCCGACCTTTGGCCCCACGCGCGTGACCCGCTACAACGGCTTTCCCTCGGCCGACATCAATGGCGCCGCCAACCCCGGTTTTTCGTCCGGCCAGGCAGAGGCGGAAATCGAGGCGCTGCTGAAGAAAACGCTGCCGCGTGGCATTGGCTACGAGTGGACCGAGCTGACCTACCAGGACCGGCTGACCCGCGACATCACCGTGCCGGGCACCAGCATCAAACTGCCCATCCTCGCGGCGGTGATGCTGATCGCGGTGATCCTGGTGGTGCTGGTGCTGGCCGCGCAGTACGAGAGCTGGAGCCTGCCCATGGCGATTGTGGCCATCGTGCCGATGTGTGTGCTGGCGGCGCTGTTCGGCGTCTGGGTGTCGAGCTTCCCGCCGTTCAGCCAGCCGGGGGACCTCAACATCTTTACCCAGGTGGCGCTGGTGGTGCTGGTTGGGCTGGCCTGCAAGAACGCCATCCTGATCGTTGAATTTGCCAAGGAACTGGAAGAGCGCGGCGAAAAACTGTTCGACGCCATCGTGCACGCCTGCCGCATGCGCTTGCGTCCGATCCTGATGACCTCCATCGCGTTTTGCGCCGGTGTGGTGCCGTTGATTCTGGGTAGCGGTGCGGGCAGCGAAATGCGCCGTGCCATGGGCATTGCGGTGTTCTCGGGCATGGTTGGCGTCACGCTGTTCGGCATCTTTCTCACGCCGGTGTTCTATGTGCTGCTGCGCAGCCGCAACAAGAAAAAAGGCGCAGGCGGCCCAACCGCAACGGGAGACCAGCATGTTTGACGCCCGCCGTTTCTGCACACCCTGGGTGGTCACTGCGCTGCTCGCCGGCTGCGCGGTGGGGCCCGATTACAAGGCACCCGCCACGCCGGTGGACGCCGGCTTCGTCAACGCCGGTGCCAGCGCCACCAACCCCGAGGCACCTGGCAGCGACATCGCCAGCTTCTGGCGTGGCTTCAACGACGCCGCGCTCACGCAGCTGGTGGAGCAGGCCCTGGCCGCCAACGGCGACGTGCGCATTGCGCAGGCGCGGCTGCAGGAGGCCCGCGCTTCGTTGCAGGGCGCACGGGCCGAGCTGTTGCCCAACCTTGGCGTGGCGGCCAATGCTGGGCGTGCCCTGCAGCCGGAAGTCCTGCTCCCGGGCGTGCCGCGCAGCGAGCGGCTGGGCAACAGCTACGACGCTGGCTTCACCGCCAGCTGGGAACTCGACTTCTTCGGCCGCAACCGCCGCGCCAGCGAGTCGGCGGGCGCGCGGGTGGACGCCTCACAGGCGGGCGTCCATGCGGCGCACACCTCGGTGGCGGCCGAGGTCGCCGCGAACTACATCGAACTGCGCGGCCTGCAGCAGCGGCTGGCCGTGGCCACCGACGCGCTGACCAACCAGCGTGAAGGGCGCCGCCTCACCGGGGCCCGGCTCGACGCCGGGCGCGGCACACGGCTCGACCTGGTGCGCGCGCAAGGTCTGGTGGACAGCACCGAAGCCACCTTGCCGGCGCTGCAGGCGGGCATCGAGCGCACCGCTTACCGGCTGGCGACGCTGACGGGGCAGGCGCCCCGTGCGGTGCTCTCTGGCCTTGCCGTTGCGCAGCCAATCCCGACCCTGCCAGTGACCGACCTGTCCACCCTGCCACTCGGCACGCCCGAGCAGCTGCTGCGCCGCCGGCCCGACCTGCTGGTGGCCGAGCGCCAGCTGGCGGCTGCCACGGCCGACATCGGTGTGGCCACCGCCAACCTGTTCCCGCGCATCAGCCTGACCGGGCTGATCGGTTTTGCCAGCAACCGCGTGTCGCTGCTCGGCGAGCGCGATTCGGAGCAGTTCGCGATTGGCGCCGGGCTGAGCTGGCCGCTGCTCGATTTTGGCCGCGTGCGTTCACGCATTGCGGCCAGCGAGGCCCGTGCGCAGCAGGCGCTGGCCCGCTACGAACAGACCGTGGCCGTGGTGCTGGAGGAAACCGAAGGTGCGCTGGCGCAGTTCACCCGCACCACGGAGCAAACCGGGCGGCTGGCCAGTGCGGCCCGCAATGCCGAAGAGGCCACACGGCTGGCACGGCTGCGGTTTGACGCGGGCGTGGTGGACTTCCTGACGGTGCTCGACGCCGAGCGGCAAACCCTGGCCGCGCGCGACGCGCTGGTGCTGGCCCAGACCCAGGTGGCCACCTCGCTGGTGGGGGTGTACCGTGCGCTCGGTGGCGGCTGGCGCGACGCGGCGGACGGTGCGGCTTCGGCTCAGGCCGCGCCGCAGCGGTAGGTCAGCAGCCGCCCCTTGTAGGCGGCCACGGTGGCGGTGGCCACCCGGTCCAGCCGTTCCTCGTACAGCCGGAAGCCCAGCGCGGCCATGTGCCGGTTGAACGGGGCGCGGTTGCCGCGGTCGGGGTCGACGATCCAGACCTCGGCATCGGGCTTGGCATGGCGGCCGATGAAACCGGCCAGCGCGCCATGGTCATCGCGTTCGTACAACACGTCGCTGCCAATGACCAGGTCAAAGCGGCCCTCGACGAGCGGGCAAGGGGGTGTCACGGGTGTGCCGGTGGCCTGTGGCGGCTGCCAATGGCCATGCCGGTAGGCCATTGGCGCCAGGTGGTTCAGGCGCAGGTTTTCCAGCAAAAAACCAGCCGCCAGCGGGTGGCAGTCGCTGGCCGTCATGTCGCTGCCACGGCGGTGGCCAACCAGGCTGGCCAGCGCCAGGCCACAGCCAATCTCCAGAATGCGTTCACCGGCCCGCACCGGCCGCACCGCCATGCGCGCGGCCAGGCAGGCGCCCGACGGCCACAACAGGCCGAACAGCGGCCAGGCCGCCGACGAAATGCCGAGCTGCTCCGCTTCGCCCAGCGGGTCGGAGAATTGCTGGCGGTCGAGCAGGGAGCGGATCAGGAGGTCGTCAACGCCGGCAACGGCGATGTGCTCCTGCTTGGTTTGGTAGCCCGTCATGGGTGCGGTGCAAAGCCCCGCACGAAAGGCTCACAGAAAAGAAGATGGAGGCCCAGTATGCGCCTTTGCCCACAGGGCGGACAATGAAGGTGTTCTGTCACCAGGAAACACCATGTCCACCTCGCCGCCGTTTGAACTCTTTGCTTTCTGGCGCACTTCCGCCACCTACCGCGTGCGCGTCGCGCTGAACCTGAAGGGGCTGACGGCGCAGGAGACCATCGTCAACCTCGACGCGGGCGAGCAGCGCAGCGAGGCCTTCCTGAAGATCAACCCGCTTGGCGCCATTCCGGCGCTGCGGGAGGCGGGCCACCCGCCGATCACGCAGTCGCTGGCGATTCTGGAGTTTCTGGAGGAATTTCAGCCCACGCCGCCGCTGCTGCCCAAAGACCTGCATGGCCGGGCACGGGTGCGTTCACTGGCCGGCATGTTGGCGTCTGACACCCACCCGCTGGTGACGCCGCGGGTGAAGAAGTACCTCACCACCGTGGGCGGGTTTGACGACGCGGCCTTTCGCGCTTGGCAAATCCAGTGGTTCGGTACGGGCCTCGCGGCGCTCGAGCAGCGGCTGGCGATGGAGGCGGACACCGGCGTCTTCTGCCATGGCGACAGCCCGACCCTGGCCGACATCTGCCTCGCCAGCATCGTGGCGGTGATGCGCGTCTTCAAGATCACCGTGCCCAACACGCCCACCATTGACCGCATCGTGGCCTCGTGCGACGCGCACCCGGCGTTTGCCCGGGCCGCGCCTAGCCTGCAGGTGGGTGCACCGGCAGCAGGTTGAGGGGTATCCGCAGGTAAGACACGCCGTTGTCGTCGGGTGGGGGCAGCTCCCCTGCCCGCACGTTCACCTGCAGCGACGGCAGGATCAGCGTCGGCACGTCGAGCGTGGCGTCGCGGGCGTTGCGCATGGCCACGAACTCGGCCTCGGTGATGCCGTCGCGCACATGGATGTTGTGCGCGCGCTGCTCGGCCACCGTGGTGTGCCAGCGTGGCGCGCGGCCTTCGGGCGGGTAGTCGTGGCAGACGTACACCGTGGTCTCGGGTGGCAGGGCCAGCAGGCTGCGCACCGAGCGGTAGAGCTGCGCCGCGTCGCCACCGGGAAAGTCGGCCCGCGCGCTGCCCACGTCGGGCATGAACAGCGTGTCGCCAACAAACACCGCCCCGCCAATGCGGTAGGCCATGTCGGCTGGGGTGTGGCCAGGCACCCAGCAGGCCGTGGCCTGTGTGTCGCCAATGGCGAACACCTCGCCATCCTTGAACAGGTGGTCGAACTGGCTGCCGTCGGGCAGGAAACTGCGCTCCAGGTTGTAGAGCTTCTTGAAGGTGGCCTGCACCGTGCGGATGTGCTCGCCAATCGCGATCTGGCCGCCGACCCGCTGTTGCAGGTAACGCGCACCCGAGAGGTGGTCGGCGTGCACATGGGTTTCCAGGATCCAGTCCACACTGAGCCGTTGCGCTGCCAGGCAGTCCATCAACCGGTCGGCCGAGGTGGTGCTGGTGTGGCCGGACTTGGGGTCATAGTCCAGCACCGGATCAATCACGGCCGCGCGGCGTGTGGCGTGGTCCCACACCACGTACGACACGGTCCCGGTGTGGGCGTCAAAAAAGCTTTCGGTGGTGGTGGGCATGGTGGGTTTTGGAAACGGGCTGTCTTGATTACATTATACTTAGATATATAATATTTAAAAATCAATTGTTACTTTGATGTCCCCTTCGCCTGTCACTGTCGATCCTGCCCAGTTGCGCCGCGCCGCAAGTCAGGCGGTGGGTGCCCTGAAACTGCTGGCCAACGAAGACCGCCTGCTGCTCCTGTGCCAGCTGTCTCAAGGCGAGATGTGTGTGGGTGACCTGGAGTCGCACCTGGACATCCGCCAACCCACGCTGTCGCAACAGCTGGGTGTGTTGCGCAGCGAGGGGGTGGTGGCCACCCGTCGCCAGGGGAAGAACATTTACTACAGCGTGACCAATCCGGCCATGCTGGACATTTTGGTGGTGCTGCACCGCCTGTATTGCCCCGAGGAGTCGTGATGGTCGATTGGCAAGCATTTACCCCCTGGGCCTCGCTGGCTGGCGGTGCCCTGATTGGGCTGGCCGCCGCGCTGCTGCTGTGGCTGAACGGCCGCATCGCGGGCATCAGCGGCATTGTGGGCGGCCTGCTCAGGCCGGTGGCGGGTGACAGGGCCTGGCGGGTGGCTTTTGTGCTCGGTCTGTTGCTGGCACCGCTGGCCTATGGCCTCGTGGCCAGGCTGCCGGTGCTGCAGGTGGATGCGGGTTACGGCCTGCTGGTGCTGGCCGGCTTGCTGGTGGGTGTGGGCACCCGTTACGGCGCGGGCTGCACCAGTGGGCACGGCGTGTGTGGCCTGTCCCGGCTGTCGCCGCGTTCGCTGGTGGCCACCCTCACTTTCATGGCGGCGGGTTTTGCCACGGTGTTGGTGGTGCGCCATGTGGTCAGTTTTTAAGGGGTCAGTCATGTTGGCATTCACTGCGCTGCTGGGGGGACTGGTGTTTGGGCTTGGCTTGTTGCTTTCAGGCATGGCGAACCCGGCCAAGGTGTTGGCGTTTCTGGACCTGGCCGGGCCCTGGGACCCGTCGCTGGCGCTGGTGATGGTGGGCGCGATTGCCGTTGGCCTGCTGGCCTTTGCGCTGGCCCGTGGCCGCCAGGTCTCGCTGCTGGGTGTGTCCATGCGGCTGCCCAGTGCGGGGCAGATTGACCGCCGGCTGGTGGTGGGCAGCACGCTGTTTGGTGTGGGCTGGGGCCTGGCCGGGTTTTGTCCCGGGCCGGCACTGGTGGCGCTGGGCATGGGCAACGGCAAGGCGCTGGTGTTCACGCTGGCGATGCTGGCGGGCATGGGGTTGTTCGAGGTGCTGGAGAAGCGCCGGGCCAGCAGGTCTGCCGACACCGGTGCGCAGCCATGACCGACACCACCAGCTGGGTCGCCGCCGCCGTGACCGTGGGCCTGCTGGCCCTGTATGAAATCGGTCTGGCAATTGCCCAGCGCCGCAACCCGGCGCTGCTGGCCCGTTCGGCGCATGCCGAGCTGCGCGAGGAATGGCTGATGGCGGTCTCTGCACAACACGGCAGCGAGATCCTGGCGGTGCAAACCCTGCGCAACTCGGTGATGTCGGCGACCATGATCGCTTCCACCGGCGCCCTGGGGTTGATGGGCACCGTGACACTGGCTGCGCCGTCGCTGCACGCCAGTCTGGGTGCTGGCGCAGCGCCTGTGCTGACCGCCCGTCTGGCGTTGGAGCTGGTGTTGCTGACGCTGTTGTTCGCCTCGCTGGTGAGTTCGCTGATGTCTGTGCGCTACTACAACCACACCGGTTTTGTGGCCGGCATGCCCGTGGACTGCGCAGCACGTCGCAAGTGGGCCAGTGCGGGCATCACCTACGTTCGCAGGGCGGGCATTCTGTACAGCTGGAGCCTGCGCCACCTGATTCTGGTGGCGCCGATTGTGGCGTCCATCCTGCACCCCATGGCCGGGCCTGTGGCGGCCCTGCTGGTCGTGGCGGTGCTGTTCAGCTTTGACCGATTCACCACCGATGCGCGCACTGATCGTTGAAGACGACTTCCTGCTGGGCGATGCGCTGGCCACGGGCCTGCGCCAGCTCAGCCATGTGGTGGACTGGTTCCGCAATGGCCAGGAAGCCGACGCGGCCCTGGCCAGCACCGCCTACGACGCGGTGGTGCTGGATCTGGGCCTGCCCGGTGGCGACGGCATGGTCTGGCTGGGCCGCTGGCGTGGCCGCGGTCTGGGCCTGCCGATCCTGATCCTCACCGCGCGCGATGGCGTGGAACAGCGCGTTGCCGGGCTGGACGCCGGTGCCGACGACTACCTTGTCAAGCCGATCACCATCGACGAACTCAACGCCCGCCTGCGCGCGCTGGTCCGACGCAGCGCAGGGCGTGCGCAATCGGTCTGGCAGCACGGTGAGCTGTCCTACGACCCGGCCACCAAACAGGTGCATTGGCACCGGCAGCTGGTGGAACTGACCCGCCACGAACTCGCGTTGCTCGAAGCCCTGCTGGCACAACCCCAGCGCGTGCTGTCCAAAGACACACTGCAGGAAAAGCTTTACGACTGGCGCGGCGACGGCCCCGAGAGCAACACGCTGGAGGTGCATGTCCACCGCCTGCGCAAGAAGATCGACCCGGGCATCGTGCGCACCGTGCGCGGCGTGGGCTACGCACTGGGTGCGGTGGACGCGCTGCCATGAGCCTGCAACGCCGCATCCTGCTGTACCTGCTGGTTTGTGCGCCGCTGGTGTGGGCACTCGGGCTGGCGGTGTCGATCAACCGCGCGCAGCAGGAAGTCAACGAGCTGTTCGACACCGCGATGATCCACCTGGCACGGCAGATGCAGGCCACGCTGCACTTTTCCGGGTCGGGCGAAGCGGCACCCATGCGCGGTGGGGGTTCGCAGGGCGAGTCCGATGTGCGCGACCTGGCCATTGCCGTCTGGGACGCCAAAGGCAAGCTGCTGCTGTCCGACCGCGAAGGCGTTGAGCTCACCCGCCGACCCGATGCCGCCGGCTTTGTGGTGGACGACATCAAGGGCGAGGCCTGGCGCGTTTACTACCTGCAGTCCGCGGCGGGCGAATGGTTGGTGGCCGCTGGCCAAAAGGTCGAGGAACGCGACGAGTTGGTCTTCAGCCTCACCGCCAGTCAGATCGTGCCCTGGCTGCTGCTGTTGCCATTGCTGCTGCTGGCCATGGTCTGGGCGGTGCGCCGCGCCCTGCTGCCAGTGCGCCAGCTCACCTCTGAGCTGCAGGCCCGCGACGCCGCCGACCTGCGCCCGGTGCCCAACACCCACACGCCAGTGGAATTGCAGCCGCTGGTGGGCGCGATGAACGGCCTGTTCACCCGGATCGAAGACACGCTGGCACGGGAGCGCCGCTTCACCGCCGACGCCGCGCACGAACTGCGCACGCCGCTGGCGGTGCTGCGCGCCCAGTGGGACGTGGTGCGCCGCGCGGCCGGGCCGGAACGCGCCAGCGCCGAAGCCAAGCTCACCGCCGGCATGGACCGCATGGACCGGCTGGTGACGCAGATGCTGGCCCTGTCCCGCGTGGAAGCCAGCACCACCCTGCCCTTGAGCGAAGAAGTTGATTGGCCAGCCACCGTGGCACAGGCCATCAACGACTGCCTGCCGCTGGCCGAACGCCGCCGTGTGGAACTGGCCTGCGACTGGCCGCCCGTTGGCCAGCACCCGCTGCCCTTGCTGGGCAGCCCGGCGCTGTTGACGGTGATGCTGCGCAACCTGCTGGACAACGCGGTGCGTTACGCGCCCGAGGGCAGCCTGGTCACGCTGCGGTTCAGTCCCACCCAGCTGGTGGTGGACAACGCCGGCCCGCCGTTGAGCGCCGAACAGCTCGCCCGTTTGGGTGAGCGTTTCCACCGCCCCGAGGGGCAGGTCGAAACCGGCAGTGGGCTGGGCGTGTCCATCGTGCAGCGCATCGCCGCGCTGCATGGCCTCAGCGTGTCGTATGGGGCCAGTACAGGCGGCCAGGGCGTGCGCGTCACGCTCGCGTTTGACGCCGCGCCCAGCGCCTGAGCGTCACTTGCTGCGGGTTTTGTCCAGCAGCTGGCGCACCTCTTCGCGGCGGCCGGTGTCGGCAATCTGCCGGCCCGAGCGGGCGGGCGCCTGCAGCGCACGTTCCAGGTAGGCCACGGCTTCTTCCGGACGCTTGGTGTCGACGAGGTATTCGGCGTAGAAGAAGTTCGGGTCAATGCCCTTGGGGTTGATGGCCAGCGCTTTTTGCAGCAGCTCTTTGGCCTTGGCCTTGTCGCCGAAACCGATCGGCCAGCCCGGTACTTTGTGGTACAGCACGCCCAGGCTGTTGTAGGCCGAGCCGTCCAGCACGTTGCCGTCGATCTGGATGGCGGATTCGTACAGCGCCTTGGCCTGCTTGGCCAGGCCCAACGCGCCCAGGCCGCCCTTCTCGCCTGCGTAGGTGCTGACGATGATGCCCTCCCACACCAGCGGCTCGGCGCGGCCGGGGTAGGCCTCGCTCACCTTGCGGGCCTTGGCGGCCAGCGCCTCAAAGCGCTTTTCACGCTCGGCGGCAGGCATCTGGTAGCGGATCACTTCCCAGTCGTGCTGCAGCTCGGTGACCGCGTCGTCCACTGGGGCGGCGTGGGCGGCCAGCGGCCAGGCAAAAGCCAGCGTGACGGCGGCGGCCACGGCGGTGGTGTGGGCCAGCCATTGGCGGCGGGTGGTGTGTGTTGTGGGCATGAAAGTCTCCTGTCGCGTGAAAAAGTGAAGGGGGTGTGGGGCGGGCCGCAGTCAGGCGGCGGGCAGGCTGTTGCGGTGCGTCTTGAAACTGCCATCCAGCCACTCGGGCACCAGGCCGTTCAGGCGGACGGCCAGCTTTTCCGGGAAGCCGAGGAAAGACTCCGCAGCCCCGCTCTCCAGCAACTGCAGCAGCGCGGTGGCGACCTGCTGGGCGCTGTCGGTGCGGGTGCCCGTGGCCTGGTTGTAGGCATCGACGCTGGCGTCGTTGAACTCGGTGCGGGTGCTGCGCGGTGCGAAGTACTGAACGCGGACCGACGTACCTGCCAACTCGCGGCGCAGTGCCTCGGCGAAACCACGCAGGCCGAACTTGCTGGCGCTGTACACGCTGAAGCCCGGCAGGCCCAGCCGGCCGAGCGCCGAACCAACACAGACCACCTGCGCCTGGGGCAAAGCCCGCAGGTGCGGCAGCAGCGCCTGTGTCAGCAGCATGGGGGCCAGCAGGTTGGTCTGCAGCACCTGCTGCATGGCGTGGGCGGGCACGCTGCCCAGCGCGCCAAAGCTGGGCAGCCCCGCGTTGTGAATGACCACGTTGGCGCCCCAGGCGGCAGCGGCCGTGGCCAGGGTGTTCAGCGCGGCGGGGTCGTTCAGGTCGGTGGCATGCCAGCCAAACTGGTCGGCCGGCCGCTGGGTGCGTTGGGCCAGTTCGCGCGCCAATGCCGACAGGCGGGCCGGTGAGCGGCCCACCAGCATCAGCGCCGCACCGGCCTGCGCCAGCTGGCGTGCGGCGGCCTGGCCAATGCCACCGGTGGCACCGGTCAGCAGCACGCGGGCGGTGCTGGCTTTCACGCCGGCACCTCGTCGCGGCGGGCGGCAGCGCTGGGGGCCGCGGGCGTGGCCTGCGGCAGCGGCAGGCTGCGGAACACGTCGCCGTACAGCCGGAAAAAAGCCCGTGCCGCGTGGACGATGGCGGCCTGGTCTTCCGGGCGTTCGATCTGGTCCATGAGCAGCGCAAAGTGGGCGGTGTGTTCCTGGTCCAGCGTGCCGTGCGAGCGCAGGTAGCTGAACGCAGCGTCTGGCAGGCCCAGGGGTTTCTGGATTTGTTCGGCGGCCATCAGCGCCAGCGAGACGCTGGTGCCTTCGAGCACATGCACCATGCCAAAAAAGCCCAGCGGGTTGCGGCGGGCGATGGTGTCGTAGGCGTAGGCCACCATGACCTCGGTGGCGTGGCCAGGGGCGCCGTGGCGCACCGCCTGCGCGTCGGCACCGCAGGCTCGGATGTCGTTCAGGATCCACTCGTCGTGGCCCTGCTCTTCGTCGATGTACTCGTCCATCGCCGGGTTCAGCCAGGCGTGGTGTGTGGGCAGTGCGGCCTTGCAGGCGTGCAGCAGCGGCACGGTGTGGCGTACGTGGTGGTAGGCCTCGCGCAGGAAAGCGAGGTAGCTCGGCAGCGAGACTTCGCCGCGCAGGCAGCCCTGGATGATGGGCGTGCCGAGCAGGCCCAGGCGGGCGTCGGCGGTGTCTTCAAGCAAACGGGCGTGAAAGCGCATTGGGTTCTCCATTTCAACAATTCAAAGTTCGGTCACGGGTGTGGCCAGGCCCAACGCCACGGCATGGGTTGTGAGCACCTGCTGGCGCTGGGGCCGGCCGTTGGCGGTGGCCATGCCCGCCTCGGCGGTGAACGGGGCCTGCGCGCGCACCCAGTGCCGTACCTGGGCGTAGTCGGGCAGCTGGGCATTGGCCTGGGCCACGGCGCTTTGCAGGGCGGCGTCGGTGGTGCCGGCGACCATGGGCCACAGCACGGCACTGAGTTCGGGCTCGCCGTCGCCGAGCACCACGGCCTGGGCCACGGCGGGGTGGGCGCGCAGCCCGGTCTCGACCCATTCGGGCGAGACGTTGCGGCCAAAGGCGGTGATGAGCACGTGTTTCTTGCGGCCGTGCACGTGCACAAAGCCCTGGTCGTCGATGCGACCGAGGTCGCCGGTGGGCCACCACGCGGGCGGTGGGGTGGTGTCGCCCAGGTAGCCCAGGAACAGGCTGCCAGCCACCTCCAGCTCGCCATCGGCGGCCACGCGCACTTGCGCATGGGGCAGTGCGCGGCCAGCCGAGCCAGGCCGGTCGGCACCGGGGAGGTTGAGCGTTTGCACCGACGCGCCTTCCGACAGGCCGTAGCCCTCGTAGGCCGGAATGCCACAAGCCCGGGCCGCTTGCAGCAGGCCTTCGCCCACGGCCGCACCGCCCACGGCCACGAACTTCAGGCTGGCCGGTGCCGTCTGCCGGGTGTGTTGCAGGTAACCGACCCAGGCGCGCAGCATCTGCGGCAGCAGGATGGTGCTGTGCGGCTGGTGCCGGGCCACGGTGGCGTTGAACAGCGCCGCGTCAAAACTGGAAGAACCCACCAGCCCCAGTTGCTGCAGCGGCAGGGTGACCAGCGTGGCGCCCCGGCGCAGCGGGGCCAGCACACCGGCCAGGTTTTCCAGCAGCACCGCGAACGGCAGCGCGCACAGGTGGCGGCGGATGTCCAGCGGGGCCATGGCGACCACCAGGCCTTCGGCCACCTGGGCCATGCCGGCGGCGCTCAGGCACACGCCCTTGGGCGCGCCAGTGGTGCCGGAGGTGAAGGTGATCTTGGCGGTGCCGGGCGGCAGCACCACCGGCATGGCGGGCAGGCGCAGCCAGGCCAGGGGCTGCCCGGCCACGGTGCAGGGCTCGTGGGGCACCGGCCATTGGGCGGCCAGCGCGGGGTGGGTGAGCAGCGTGTCCACGCCGGCGGCCTGGAGCGCATGCTGCACCTGGGCCGCGGTGAAAAACACCGGCAACGGCACATGCACCACACCGGCCTGGGCGGCGGCCTGGTCGGCCACCACCCAGGCAGCGCTGTTGTCCATCAGCGTGGCCAACACGCGGGTCTGGCGCGCCTGGAGTTGGGCGGCCAATGCGCTGGCCTGGGTGTTCAGGTCGGTGGGGCTGAGGGTTTGGCGGCCATCGTCCAGGGCCACAGCCTGCGGCAGGTGGGCGGGCATCAGGCGTTGCCCCCGTGGCGGGCCTGGCGGCGCGCCAGTTGTTGCAGGGCCTGGCGCAGGTGGCCGGCCAGCACCACCGGGCGGTGGTCGTAGTAGCTGCCCCAGTGCGCGGCCTCGTGGCCCAGCGCGGCCGGGTCGGCGGTGCCAAGCGCCAGTGGCGTGACGCCGATGCGCACAAACAGGTGGCGCAGCTCGGCGGTGAGTGTGCTCACCACCCACTGAAAGCCTTGCGTGGCGAGGTGGGGCCCGAGCAGCAGGATCAGCCGGCGGCCCTCGCCTGGCCGGTCAGACGCGAGGTGGCCGACCTCCACCACGCCCTGGCGCTGGACCGGCCCGTCGGTGGCGCTGCCCAGCAGCGACTCGACCGGTGCGTCGAGGTAACGCTCCAGAAACAGCGGGCCACCCTGGGCGTTGCGGTAACCGGCCGCCGCGACGATGCCGCTGGCGTCGCGCAGGCTGACCAGCACCGGCGCAAACCCCTGCACCTGGGCGCCGTAGTGGCTGGCATAGATGCCGCGGATGTACGCCTCGACTTCCGCGCGTTGCGGGTCGTCCGGGGTGTGGACAACCAGGCGTGGCGCAGCCGGAGCCCGCACCTCGTCGGGGATATCGGCGCCGTCGTGTGAAGACAAGGCCATGAACATGGAACCTCCTTGAAGCCCTTGCACGGAACAATGTGCAAGCGTTGGAGGCCATGCTAGGCAGCGGACATGAACACCACCTTAAGCCAGCAGGTGCGCGGTGGTGTTGGTTGCTATGTTTTGTATAGCTGAATCGCCATATTTCACTAAGGCTCGCAGGCCATTTGGCTTGAAAACAACCATGAAGCGGCCTTCTGCGCCGCTTTTCAAGGCTTCAGCGCGGGTAAACGGCGGCCGGGTCCCCCGGCACCCAGGGCGTGTACGGCACCATGGCCTGGGCGAACAGCGGGCTGGCCAGCCAGCCTTGCAGCCAGGCCTGGGTGGCAGGGAATGGGGCGCTGGCCCACCAGGCGGGCAGCACGGCGGCAAACTGCCGCACAAAAGGCAGCAGCGCGAGGTCGGTCAAGCACGGGTGGGCGTCGCCCAGAAAGGGCTGTTGCAACAGGCGCTGTTCCAGCGGTGCGATGAGCGCGGCCAGGGCGTCGTCGCGGTGGCTGGCCTGGGGCCGTTCGGGGAAGCGTTCGGCGTACTTGTAGCGGTCCAGCGCGCGTTTGAAGGCGCCGTCGTTGGCGGCCACCAGCGCGTGGTTGTCGGGGGTGTTGCTGCGGGCGAGCCAGCCTTCCGGGTCATGGCCGTGAGCTGGGTCGTCGCCCCGGTCGTTGTCTTGCCAGGCCCAGACCATGATGTCCAGGCTCTGGGTCAGCACCCGGTCGGGCAGCACCAGCACCGGCACCGTGGCGGCGGGCGACACGTCCAGCAGGGCCTGAGGTTTGGCGCGCAACGCGACTTCGCGCAGCTGCACCACTTGGCCGGCCTGCGCCAGCGCCATGCGGGCGCGCATGGCATAGGGGCAGCGGCGGAAGGAGTACAGAACCGGCAGGGCGGCGGCGTTCGTCACCCCGGGCCACCGGCGCGGCGGATCTCGCGCAGCATGAACAGGTAGAGGCTTTCCACCTTGTCGCGCGCCCAGGGCGTTTTGCGCAGGAACTTGAGGCTGGAGCCGACGCTGGGCTCGTGGGTGAAGCAGCGCACCGGGATGCGGGTGCCGAGGTCGTCCCAGCCGTAGTGGTCGGCCAGCTGGGTGACGATCTGTTCCAGCGTCACGCCGTGCAGCGGGTTGCGTGGCTGGGCAGGCGTGGGTGGGGACGGCGGTGCGTTCATGCCGGTATTTTGGCGTGAACCGCACCCACCCCCCACCAGGGCTCAGGCCATTTCGGGTTCGGGTTGTGGCACCGGGCTGCGGATCAGGTGGTCAAACGCCGACAGCGCGGCCTTGGAACCTTCGCCCGCGGCAATCACGATCTGCTTGAACGGCACGGTGGTCACGTCGCCGGCCGCGAACACGCCGGGCAGGTTGGTGGCGCACTTGGCGTCGATGACGATCTCGCCGTACTTGGACAGCTCCACCGTGCCTTTGAGCCACTCGGTGTTGGGCACCAGGCCAATCTGCACGAACACGCCGGCCAGTTCCACGCTGTGCTCGGTGCCGGTGGTGCGGTCCTTGTAGCGCAGGCCGTTCACCTTCTGGCCGTCGCCGGTGATCTCTGTGGTTTGCGCGTGGGTGTGGATGGTGACGTTGCGCAGGCTTTTCAGCTTGGCCACCAGCACCGCGTCCGCCTTGAGCTGCTCGGCAAACTCGATGAGCGTGACGTGCTGCACCAGACCGGCCAGGTCAATCGCCGCTTCCACACCGGAGTTGCCGCCGCCAATGACGGCGACCTTCTTGCCCTTGAACAGCGGGCCGTCGCAGTGCGGGCAGTAGGCCACGCCCTTGTTTTTGTATTCCTGCTCGCCGGGCACGTTGACGTTGCGCCAGCGCGCGCCAGTGGCGAGGATGACCGAGCGGCTTTTCAGCGCGGCGCCGTTGGCCAGCCGCACCGTGGCCAGGCCGCCGGGTTCGCTCTCGGCCTCCAGCGATGCCACACGCTGGCCGTTCATGATGTCGACCTCGTAGGCGCGCACATGGGCTTCGAGCGCGGCGGCGAATTTGGGGCCGTCGGTTTCTTTCACCGAGATGTAGTTCTCGATGCCCATGGTGTCCAGCGTCTGGCCACCAAAACGCTCGGCCACGATGCCGGTGCGGATGCCCTTGCGGGCCGCGTACACCGCTGCGGCGGCGCCCGCTGGGCCACCGCCGACGATGAGCATGTCGAACACGTCTTTCTGGCCCAGCTTGGCGGCGTCGCGCGCGGCGGCACCGGTGTCCACCTTGGCCAGAATCTCGGCCAGCTCCATGCGGCCGGAGCCGAACGGTTCGCCGTTCAAATACACGGCGGGCACGGCCATGATCTGGCGCTCGTCCACTTCCTGCTGGAACAGGCCACCGTCCACCGCCACGTGGCGGATGCGCGGGTTCAGTACCGCCATCAGGTTCAGTGCCTGCACCACGTCCGGGCAGTTGTGGCAGGTCAGCGACATGTAGGTTTCAAACACCAGATCAGCGTCGAGCGCCTTGATCTGCTCAATCACATCGGCCTCGACCTTGGGCGGGTGGCCGCCGGCCTGCAGCAGCGCCAGCACCAGCGAGGTGAACTCGTGGCCCATGGGAATGGCGGCAAAGCGCAGGCCCATGTCAGCGCCGGCACGGGTGATCTGGAAAGACGGCTTGCGCGCATCGGCACCGTCAAAGCGGGCCGTCACTTTGTCGGACAGGCCGGCGATGTCTTCGAGCAGCTCGCGCATCTCGGCCGAAGCGGGGCGGTCGTCGAGCGAAGCCACCAGTTCCACCGGGTGCAACACACGTTCCAGGTAGGCTTTGAGTTGGGTTTTGAGGGTGTCGTCCAACATGGTGTTTCTCCTTGGAATGCTGATTTGGGGTCAAGCCGGGTCAACAACCCCCTGAAACAAGGGGCTGGCAGCGGGGCTCGCGGGGGGACCGGTGGCCCTAAGGCCACCGGCAGCGGCAGATTTAGATCTTGCCGACGAGGTCCAGCGACGGGGTCAGCGTCTTGGCGCCTTCGTTCCACTTGGCCGGGCAGACCTGGCCAGGGTTCTTGGCGATGTACTGGGCGGCGGCCACCTTGCGCAGCAGTTCCTTGGCGTCACGGGCGATGCCGTTGTCGTGGATTTCTGCGGCCTTGACCACGCCTTCGGGGTTGATCACGAACGAGCCGCGCAGCGCCAGGCCTTCTTCTTCGATGTGCACGTCGAACATGCGGGTCAGCTTGTGGGTTGGGTCACCCACCAGCGCGAACTGCGACTTGCCCACGGCGGGCGAGGTTTCGTGCCAGACCTTGTGGGCGAAGTGGGTGTCGGTGGTGATGACGTACACCTCAACGCCGCGCTTCTGGAAGGCTTCGAAGTTGTCGGCCAGGTCTTCCACTTCGGTCGGGCAGTTGAAGGTGAAGGCGGCGGGCATGAACACGAACACCGACCACTTGCCCTGCAGGTCTTTTTCGCTCACGTCGATGAACTTGCCGTTCTTGTAGGCCTGGGTCTTGAAGGGTTGGACTTGGGTGTTGATGATGGACATGGATGTTTCTCTTGTCGGTTGGTTGATAACGGCTGGACGCGTTGCGCTCAGGGTTTGTACTGTAAGGGTTAGCCCTCTCCGGCTCAAGACAATTGAGCCAATCAGGCCAATAGGCCTTGCCAATGACGGCGTCCGGTTGGCGTGCCCGCCTACAGCTGGCAACGGCGTTGCGGCGCATACTGGGTGCGGCCCCATCCGAATCCCCCCACTGCCTTGCTGCCCACAGCCGGGTCTCCACCATGATCCGCATCGAACTGCAGCTGGGCTTGAACTACCAGGTGGACGCCTACGGCGCCGACTTCATCTTCAACATCCACGCGGCGCTCACGCCGCACCAGACGCTGGCGGCCGAGTCGCTGGTGATCAACCAGCCGGTGCCCACCCGCATCCACACCGACCCGGCCACCGGCAACCGCTACATGCGCCTGCACGCGCTGCCGGGCGAGCTGACACTGTCGTACGCCGCCACGGTGGACATCACCCACCACATGGCCGACCCGGCCCAGCTGGCCGAGGTGCCGGTG
>JAFEHU010000049.1 GCA_017848435.1 Burkholderiaceae bacterium
GGGCCAGCCACGCAGGCTGCAAGGCCTGCAGCGCGGCCAGCGAGGCGTTGAAATCCTGGCGGATGCCAGGCTCGAACATCGCAGCCAGTTCGAGGGACAGATATTCTGGCAACACGGCCAGTTCCGCTCCGGCACGGCTCGCCTCCTCCAGAACCCGCCGCTGCCGCGCTGCGAATGCCTCGAAGCCCGTGGGCTGACCCACTGCGTATTTCGCAACTGCTACTTTCATTTCGCGTTCTCCAGGGAGCGCAGCCACATCGTGAGCGTCTGCTCGGTTTCGCTCGGCTCACCCACCTGTTTCCAGGGCAGCGTAACCTTCATGTCCGACTGCCGCACGTAGCCACGACGGATCCAGAAGGGATCATTACTGCGGTAGTTGGAAGGACGCCGGGGATCGTCGTCTGCTCGATCCACCGACGCGAACGATGTCCACTGCATGCCGCCCAACGAACGGGCATGCGCTTCGCGTTCGTCAAAGAAGCGATGGCCCAGGCCAAGGCCCCGGAAGGCCGGGAGCAGGACTGATTCGCCGCAGTAAAACACTGCCTCCATCGGGATTCCTCGATCGGCGAACGGCACCTGGAAGGCCGGCTCCGCATCGCCGAGCGGCAATCCCGTGGACGCACCCACGACCACGTCATCAGCGAGCGCGAGTACCAGCAGGCTGTCTGCCGAACGGGCGTACATAGCGAGGTAGTGCTTCTCGTATTCGGTGTCGCCCTCGTACAGGTAAGGAAAGCTGCGGAAGACGCTCGCCCGCAGGCCTGCCACGGCATCGAACCATTCGGCAATGTCCGGACCACGATGAACCAGCACCTGCACGTCGCTGGTCATTTCAGGCGTCCCCTCCAACCTGTGCGATCCAGTCGCCGAGGTTGTAGTAGTTGGTGACACGAGCGATCTTGCCATCGCGGATCTCGAAGAACGCGCCGCCCGGCAGCACGTAGCGCTGGCCCTGGGCTTCCGGCAGCCCGTCGTCCGTGACCTTGTATTCGCCATGCACCACGTACTCCGCGCCTGCACACAGGCCGTCGGCGCTGACCATCACCACGATCCCGCGCAGTTGCTCGCCATAGCAGCGGTCCATGCGCTGCAGGAAGGCGCGGAAGGCTTCGCGACCGACCTCACGAGCGCCCTGGTTCAAGTCGTGCGCGACGTCATCGGTCAACATTGACAGCATGGCCTCGCGGTCACCGCGGTTGAAGGCGTCGTAGTAGGCAGTGATGAGAGTCGCAGCGTTCATTCGCGTTCCTTATTGGGTTGTTCGGAGCGGAGCATTCCGGGGTGTTGTCAGTCTGGGCAACCGCGCCTCCCTTGTATATGGAATTGTTGCGATTTTATAATTCCACAATCTGGAACAATCAACGAGCAGCGAAATCGGCCATAAGGCGTGCGTCATGAACAAGGAAATGGAACTACTGCGCATCTTTCGGGTGGCGGCCGAAAGCAGCAGTTTTCGCGATGCGGCCGTCCGGCTGGGGACTTCTCCGCAAGGTGTAACCCGTGCCATCCAGCAACTGGAGCAACACTACGGCGAGGTGTTGTTTCATCGAAGCACGCGCCAGGTGCGCATCACCGCCTTCGGCGAAGGGCTGCTAGACCAAGTGCGCCCCGCATTGGAGCGGTTCGAGGATCTGTGGCGAACGCCTGGCTCCGACCAGCAGGCCTCTCTGTCCGGTACGGTTCGCATCACCGCACCGCACAGCTTGGGCACCAGAGCGGTGCTACCGGCACTGGAGCGCGTGGCCGCGCGCCATCCCGGCATCACGCTGGATGTGCGCCTGTCCGATCGCATCAGCAATACGGTTGACGAAGGGATTGACGTCGGGATCAGGGTCGGATTCATGCGCGATAGCCGCTTCGTCGCACGCAAGGCCGCCGACATGAGACTCCCCATCGTTGCCGCTCCGCGCCTGATCAAGAAAGTGGGCGTACCTGCAAACATCGATGCGCTAAGCAGCCTGCCAGTTACCGTGGCCTTGGATATCAATACCGGCCGTCCCTGGCCTTGGCACTTCAAGGCGGGACGCCAGTGGACACCTACCGCACCCACTCTCGTCGCAGACAATGCCGACATGGAAATGGGAGCGGCGCTGGCCGGGATCGCGTTCGCGCAACTGGCGGACTACATGGCCGCCCCCTACATTGCCAGCGGGAAGCTCGTGCGAGTGCTGGAGAACGAAGAACCTCCGGCATGGGGGTTGTACGTCTATCGGCCTCAGCGTGGCCCCATTCCGGGAAGGGTTCGAGCGGTATTTGATGAAATGCTGGTCGCCGTTGGATCGTTGCCAGCTTTGCGCTGACACGTCGCAAGACGCTGTAGGGCACACACCTTGGAAAGCGGGGCACTGAGCCTCGGCGGCTCACCCCTCCGGTTGAATGATGAGCCGACCGTCTGCCCGCTTGCCCCAGGTGCAGATCGGTCGGCCATGCAACTCAATGCCGGCGAACGATTAGATGTAAATGAATTGCCGGTACAACCCATCCAACTGATGACGAATGTCTTCGAC
>JAFEHU010000061.1 GCA_017848435.1 Burkholderiaceae bacterium
GCACGTCGCACTCGCGGTCATTGGCCAGCATCAGCACCAGCTCGTTGCGCATGCTGGGGTCCACCACGTCGCAGCCGTTGCAAAGCCGTGGCGTGTGCTCGTTGCGGCTGTCTTTGCGTGAGAACAGGCGGATAACGCTGCCCTGGGGAACGGCCACCGCCAAGCCCAGCCGGACCGCCTGCACGCTGCCGGCCGGGATCAGGGTGTCTTCGAGCGCTGCCAGGTCAAAACAGGCCGCGCCCTCGCTGGCGTAGGTCGGTAGAGCCGCCCGCGCGTCTAACCGCACCCAGCGCAGCACATGCAGGCTGTCGTCGTCGAAGAGGTTGGGCAGTGTTTCCGCTGGCACCGGGCCGGTACCGACCTCGTCCAGGAATTCGCGGGCCTTTTTCTCCTTGCTTTCGGCCAGCGTGAAGGCCATTTCGGCATAACGCTTGTTCACATAGCTCACCGAGACCAGCTCGGACAGGTCCTCTTCTGGGATGTGCGGCTCTACCATCACATCGTCGTCGCCCTGTGAGGTGATGCCCAGCACCACCGCGCGGCCGGCGAAGGGCACTTCCATGATCGCGGGCACGTACAAAAAGCCATGGGTGGGCGCCTGTTTTAGGAGCGCGTCCTGGTCCACATAGATGGCGTGGCGTTCCAGCGGACCACGTCCGTAGAACACCTCCACCTCGGTGCACTGCAGCGCGTAGCGGATGGCCGCCATCAGGTCGTTGCCGCTTTTTCCGTGCAGCTCGCACACCTCCAGGACCACCTCCTGGCTGTCATGGCGCGGCTCAATGATGTAGCTTTTCATGGAATTCAGGCCTTCATAGCGGTGTCGTGTTCGGGAGAATTGGCAGCAGCGCCGAGAAGGTCTGAGACCTGGGCCACAGCCTCTGATGCCGGCCGGGTCTTGATCGCCGGCACGCGCCTGGTCCGTTCTACCGCAGCCGTGTTCAAGGAAAAATGCGCGGCCATGCGTTCAAGCGCCATGGCGGTGGCTTTGGCGTCTGCCAGCGCGTTGTGTGGCTGCCCTGGGAAGGCAAAGCCCAGCATCTCACACGCGCGTTCCACCGACACCCGGTCTTTTGTGCGAAGTGGCTTGCCATCTTTGTACTCAGACCTCCCGGCGAACTCACCCAGCAAAGCGGGCGACAAAAGCCGGGAGAGGTTGAAATACGGCAGCGCGCCCATGGGGTGCGGCAGCACCTCGCGCAGGCACTGGCGGTAGATCTGTTGGCTGTCAAAGTCGCCCCAACCCGCCCACGCGGGGATTTCAAGCCGCTGGACCAGATGGCCCAGCTCTTCCATGGCTGTCCTGAAGCTCGGCGCGTGCCGGACCATCTGCGGGCTGATGCCGGTGAGCTTCTGGCAGCGGTGGGTGATGTAGCTCTTCTCGGGCCGGACCAACTGGTCCATGACGGCCGCCAGGAGCTTGCCCAGGTGCATGTGCACCGCGCCGATCTGAATCACTTCCTTCTGGGCCTCTTCACTCCTGCCCTGCGAATCCATGGGCAGGAAGCAGGTGGCCTCCAGGTCAATGACCAGCAGCGACTGGGCCAGAAACGGTTGGCTTTGCTCGGGGGTCAGGCAAGGTTTGGCTGAGACAGCCGGGCTTGGCGTGCCGGGAAGCGCTGGAAACGCTGGTTGTGCGGTAGCGTCTGAAAGCATAGGGATGTGTCCACCCGGAAGGGATTTGTACAGTTCGACGAATGATAGAGACAAGCGCCCGATGCTGAGGTTTTTGCAGAAAAAGAAAAACCCCGCGCAGAAAAATCTGGCGGGGTGGTGGGTTCAGGCTGTAAGCAGCCGGGCGATTGGCCTCAAACGATGAATGCCAATTGCATCATTGCAAGAAGGCTTTTGTCGTTGATCATCAACTTCGGATCAAGACCTTGTTCCTTTTGTTGAACGAAGTCCATCGCACTGTTGGTGATCACGTTGAGCGCGGCCTCTGCAAAGCGACTCTTGGCCGATTCCATGGCTTGGTCCACAAACTGGTCAAGTAGTTCAGCCATGTCAACCTCTTCTGCTTCACCACCAGAAAGCTCGCCGCGCTCTGGAAAGTTGCCCTCATTGAAGCTCCAGGACAGAGATTGCTGGTTATCAAAGCCAAGATCCAAACCTTCCGTTGTGTTGGCGTACACATGGGCCGACTCGGTACCGGCATCGCGCGTCATCAAGTCGCGGTACACCGGCTCCAGGTTGGCAAACAACCGGGAAAAAGTCTTTGCGAGCTGGTGGTTGAGGTGAAAAAGGCGACAGAACTGGTAGTCCATCTCACCCTCTTTCAAGGCCTCGTAGAGCTTGGATGTCAGCGCCATCTTGGTTGCCTGGTCAAGGTAGCTTTGTCGTTTCCATAGGAAAACCATGTCAGGCTGCTGCTTCAACTCGTCTTCAACGTCAGTGAAATGCGATTTTTCAACCGGCATGTAGGTCACAACGCCAAAGTCTTTGGCAAGCTCCATTCGACGAACGGCGTCGCTCGTGTCTTTCGTGAAAATCTCCACGATAAATGTTTGAAT
>JAFEHU010000067.1 GCA_017848435.1 Burkholderiaceae bacterium
GTGGGGGTCAGTGCGGCCGGGCGGGCCAGCAGGGGAAGCAGGCTGTCGGTGGCCCAGGCGGTGCACCAGCAGAGCCAGCCGGTCCACAGCGTGTGGCTCATGAAGTGGGCGCCGCGCAGCTGCTGGGCCACACCCAGCACCAGGCCGGCGGCCAGCGCACCGGCCAGCCAGCGCCTTGCCAGCGCGGGCGAGGCCTGGCGGAAGGCGAAATAGCCGCCCACAAACGCAAAACCGGAGGACGCGTGCCCGGCCGGGAAGCAGCGGCCACCGCCACCGTCGGCCACGCCAAAGCCGGTCCAGTGCAGGGTGTAGCGGGCCACGCCGCCAAAGTTGGTCAGGTCCCAGGGGCAGCTGGTGGCGCTGAACGACTTCAGCGTGCTGATGACCACCACCGAGACCAGTGCCGTCACCACCAGCTGCACCCGGCGCTGGGGCGTGATGCCGCCAAACCAGCCCACGGGCCACCAGACCGCCAGGCTCAGGGCCAGCAACAGCAGCCAGGAGGCGATGCGGCCGCCCTCGTGCAGCACGCTGGTCAGCAGCCAGTGGTCGCGCAGCGGGAAACCGGCGGTGTCGGCCATCTGGTTGGCCAGCCACAGGTCCAGACCGGAGAAGTCCCAGGCCAGCAGCAGGCCAAACGCCAACACGGTGGCGGCGCCCAGGCGCCAAGGGTCAGAAGAGGGGGTGTGCATGGGTGCCGAGCATCGGGCCGATGCCTTAAGGCATTCTTAAGTGCGCATTCTTGAGCGCTACAGCGCACAATCTGGCCATGCGAGTACTGGTGGTGGAAGACGATGCGGGCATTGCCGTGGGCTTGGGCGCCAACCTGCGCCAGCAGGGCTGGGCGGTGGACTGTGTGGACAGCGTGGCCCAGGCCTGGTCGGCGCTGTGCGCCGAGCCGTTCGACGTGGTGCTGCTCGACCTGGGCCTGCGCGACGGCGACGGTGGCGAGGTGCTGCGCCGCCTGCGCCAGAACACCGGCAGCCGCCTGCCGGCGCCCGCCACGCCAGTGCTGATCATGACCGCGCGCGACCAGGTGGCCTCGCGCATTGCCGGGCTCGACATGGGCGCCGACGACTACGTCACCAAACCCTTTGACATGGCCGAGCTGGCCGCCCGCATGCGCGCGCTGCGCCGCCGCGCGGAGGGGCGGGCGCAACCGCTGTTGCGGCACGGGCCGCTGGCGATTGACCCAGCCGCCCGCAGCGTGACGCTGGACGGCGTGCCGGTCGAGCTGTCGGGCCGGGAGTTTGGTGTGCTGCTGGCATTGCTGGAGGTCAGCCCCCGGGTGCTGTCGCGCCAGCAGATCGAGGCCAAGCTCTACAGCTGGGACAGCGTGCTCGGCAGCAACGCGGTGGAGGTGCATGTGCACCACCTGCGCAAGAAGCTGGGCGAGAACACCATCCGCACGATGCGGGGGGTGGGTTACTTTATGGCGATCAAGGACACACCATGAATGCCATGTCACTCACCAACCACCTGCTGCGCTGGACCCTGGGCACGCTCACCCTGGTGTGGGTCAGCTTCATTGTTGTCGCTTACCTGACCGGTGTGCACGAGTCCGAAGAACTGACCGATGGCCACCTGGCCAGCGTGGTGGCCCTGCTGGCCAGCCAGCGTGGTGCCCAGACGGCCACCTGGACCGAGTCCACCCGACTGCCCACCCGACCCGATCTGCGCAGCCACGACTACCAACAGTCGCTGAGCGTGTTCGTCTGGAACGCGGCCGGGCAGTTGCTCACCCGAACTGGCGATGCGCCGGTGCCGGCCTTTGACCCGGAAGAAGGTTTTGCCACGCTGGAACTGGGGCAGCCCGTGGTGGCCTGGCGCAGCTTTTCCCGTTGGGACAGTCCCGCCGGCAGCGAGCGCCGCAAGGTGATGGCCTTGCTGTCGCTGGAAGAACGCCATGAGCTGGCGCAGGACATTTCGGAAGAGATTGTGGTGCCTGGTTTCTTCCTGTTGCCGGTGGTCGCGCTGGTACTGGGCCTGGCGGTCCGCAAGGGCTTGCGCCCGCTGTACGACCTGTCGCGTGACGTGGATGCACTCGACCCACGCCATGCCATGCCTCTGCGCGACCTGCATCCGCATGAGGAATTCCGCGCCGTGGTGCGGTCGATCAACACCCTGGTCGAGCGGCAGCACAGCACGCTGGAGCGCGAGCGCCAGCTGGCCAGTGAACTGGCGCACGAACTGCGCACGCCACTGGCTTCGCTCGCGCTGCAGGCGCGCTCTCTGCGGACTGCCGGGGTGGATCCCGAAGGCCAAGCCATCGCACTGGCCCAGTTGGAGCAAGACGCCTTGCGTGCAGGCGAGGTGCTGTCGCACCTGCTGGTCCTGGCCCGGGCCAGCCGCACCGAGATGGCCGAGACCGTGCAGGCCATGGACCTCGACGCGCTGGCGCGCGAGGTGGTGGCCAGCTACGCGCAGGCTGCGGTGGACACTGGGCACGAACTGGCGCTGGTCAGCCCTGGGCCGTTCACCCTGCGGGGGCACCCGGTGTTGCTGGGCCTGGCGTTGCGCAATTTGGTGGAGAACGCCCTGCGGCACACGCCGGCGGGCAGCACAGTCGAGGTACAACTGGACCCTGTGGCTGGCTGGTGCCAGGTGGTGGACAACGGTCAGCGCACCACGGAAGCGAGGGGGGGCGCCGCCCCTGCGCCGGCCGAATGGGGCCTGGGGCTGGGCCTGGGGCACCGGGTGGTGGCCAAAATTGCGGCCATCCACAACGCCCGTTTCAGCCACGCGGTGCTGGCCGCACCGCAGTCGGGCTGGGCCGCCTACCGGCTGGCGTTTGAGGTGGACGCCGCGCCGGCCGCGACCTGACCGCGCTCAGCAGCCCAGCACGTCGGCCAGTGCCAGCAGGTCGCGGCAGTGCAGGTTGTTGCCGGGCTGGGGCGACACGTCCTTGGGCTGGCTGGCACCAAACTCCAGCGGCCGTTCGATGTAGGCGGTTTGCAGGCCGCAGGCACGGGCGCCGGCCAGGTCGTCGTGGTGGGCGGCCACCAGCATCACGTCGGTGGGCGGCACGTCGAACACCTTGGCCACGCCCAGGTAGGTGGCCGGGTCGGGCTTGTAGGCGCGGAAAACTTCGGCCGAGAGCACACAGTCCCACGGCAAACCGGCGCGCTTGGCCATGCGGGTCAACAGGCCGATGTTGCCGTTGGAGAGGGAACAAATGGTGAAGCGCTGTTTGAGCCGGGTGAGGCCGGCCACGCTGTCGGGCCAGGCGTCCAGCCGGTGCCAGACGCGGTTGAGGTCGTGGCGCTCGGCCTCGCTCAGGTGGGCCAGGCCGAAGGTGGGCAGGATGCCGTCGAGCACCCTGCGGTGCAGGTCGTCGATCAAGGTCCAGCCGAGTTCGCCGCTGGCGACGCGGGCCATGGCCGGTTTGTAGCCGGCGCGCCAGGCCAGCGCAAAGGCGTTACCGTCCACACCGGGGTGGCGTTCGGCCATCTCGCGCACGATGCTGCCGTGCCAGTCCACCACGGTGCCAAAAATGTCAAACGCCAGCACCTGGGTGCTGGCGTGGGGGGTGTGAGCGGGTGTGGCCATGCCGACAGTCTAAGTCGGCAGGCATTCCAGGTCGTGTCAGCGCGCTGGCAGCACCAGGATCGGGCCGTTGGTTTGGGCCTCGAAGGTCACCACAGGCTCGCCAGCGGGGATCGCGACCGTTTCGGTTTCGCGCAGCACGCCACCCCCGGGCACGCTGCCGCTGGCGCTGCCGTAGCCCAGCACGCGGGCGATACAGGCGGTCTGGGCGTCGCCGCTCAGGGGCTTGCAGCGCGCCACCGCGTTGGCCTGGAACTGGCTGCCGTTGTTGTCCAGCTTGCCAGCGCGTTTGTCGGCGGCGGCGTTGGCGCTTTCGCGCAAGCAGGTGGTTTTGTCTTGTTGGGTGGCGCCGGTCAGGCAGGCGCTGCGTTCGCTCTGGGCGTTGCCGGAAGCGTCAATGCCGGTGATCACGCCGGTCTGGCCGTCGGGCCCGGCAATCACCTGTGCGGTGGCGGCACTCACCGCCAACAAGGCGGTCAGGCCAAAGGCCAGCAGGGCTTGGTGGCTGTGGTTCACGGTGTTGGATGGGGTGTTCATGGTGTGCCTCGTCAATTTGAAATCTGATGAGGCAAGTCTAGGAACGCGCGCCCTCGCCAACAGCCGGAGAACGCCGCCTGCGAGGGCTGGCGGGCAGCGCATGCGGGTGTAGGACAGGGCCTTACACCCTCCGCTACATGGCCCAGATGCGGGGCTGGGTGGCGTCTTGCTGCCACAGGCCGCCACGCCAGGCGTTGCGCACCGCGCGCAGCAGCTGCAGCGCAGGCTCCACCACCGGCGCCAGCACCCGCACCACCACCACACGGGGGTTGGGTGCGGTGGCGCCGGCGCTTTTTTGCAGCGCGTGGTCCTGGATGGCCGTGCGGGCGAGGTCCAGCGCGGCGTCGCGCCGGGCGCGGGGCAGGTCGCTGCCGCAGGCGAGGTAGAGCATGGCGCAGCAGCGCTGGCCGGCGAGGCCCAGCGGGCTGTCCATCAGGCGGCGGTCGGTGGCGTCCAGCAGCCCACGTTCCAGCCAGTGGCCGGGCAGCTCGGTGTGCAGCCGCAGCTGGCCTTGCACAAAGGGCTGGTCGGCATGCGGCAAGCCGAGGGCACAGATGTCCCAGCCGATCAGCTCGGCGCCGGGGGCCAGTTGCAGTTCGGTGCGGCTTTCGCCCAGGCAGCCGTTGTAGGCAATGGTTTCCAGCGGCAGCCATTCCAGCCGGGCGCCTTCGCTCAAGCGCAGCCGGTTGTGCTGCAGCGCGGGCTCGCCGAGCGAGCGGTAGAAGCGGCTGGCGCCCGGTGTGGTGATGAGCCCGTGTGCGCCGGGCGCCACCGTCACGTCCACGGTGAGGGTGTCGCCGCCCACCAGCCCGCCGGGCGGGTGCACCAGCACGTTGTGGCAGACCGCGTCGCCCTCGGGGTAGAGGCTTTGCAGAATGCGCAGCGGGCCTTCGTGCTGGAAGCGGGCCACGGTGCGGCCGGCTTGCAGGGTGTAGTCGAGTTGCAGCTTGGCTTGCCAGGGCATCAGGCGGCCACCAGTTCAAAACGCACCCAGTCTTCCACCTCGCGTTCGCGCCGTTCGCCCTGGCGCAGGTACTCACCGCTCCATTCGCGGCGCACCCAGAAGCCGAGCGCGGGGGCGAACCACAGCGTTTCGATGCGGGTGTTGCCGCGGCGCCAGCGTTCCGGGTGGTCGAACCAGATCTGGCGTTGCACCCGCAGCGCCAGGTACTCGCCCGCCGGTACGCGGATGCGTTCCCAGCCCAGCGCTTCGGTCCGCGTTTGCCAGCGCAGCGGGTGGTACTCGTCGTCCCGCTTGTAGACGCCCGACTCGTAAGGGCTGGTGCCCAGCTGCAGCCCGTCGGGCAGCCAGCGGCTGGGCGGGGTGAAGCGGTAGGCGGTGTCGTGGAACATCTCTTCTGCCACGTGGGTCAGGCTGGCGAGCACCAGCCGGCCGGTGCGCGCGTCGTTGTCGATGCGGTAGGTGTTGGAGGCGGGCAGGCGCACCGCCAGCGTGGCGGCCCCGCCAGGGGCGCTGGCCAGCACCTCGTACCGGGCGTTGCCGATCACCAGCCCGTTGTAGAGGTTGGTGGCGTTGAACGCCATCACCTGGCCCACACGCAGCCGTTGCACCGCCAGCGTGGCGGGGGGTGGCTCGAACACCGGTGCGGTGGCACAGCCGGGCAGCAGGGGCAGGGCGGTGGGCAGCGCGGCCAGGCTGGCCCAGCGGGCCGAACGCGCGAGCCAGGCGCGGCGGGTGGGGACTGATGGCGTCATGGGTAAATGCTTTGTAGCACACGTGTCTCGCCAAAGCGGTGCGATTGGTCACAATGCCACCATGCCTTTGCCCACCTTGTTGCCCGACGCCGCCACCGCCCCCGATTTTTTGCGCCACCTGTTCCACGTGGCAGTGCAACGGGCGCAACCTGCCCACTGCATGGCGGAACACGTGCGTGCGTTGGCCGCCCAACACACCGGCCGCACGCTGGTGCTGGGGGCCGGCAAGGCGGCGGGTGCGATGGCGCAGGCGCTGGAGCAGCAGTGGCCGGCCGACGCGCCACTGTCGGGCCTGGTGGTCACCCGCTATGGGCACACGCCGCCCCGGCCTGCGGGCCTGGCACAGCGCATTGAGGTGGTGGAGGCCGCCCACCCGGTACCCGACGCGGCGGGCCTGGCGGCAGCGCAGCGCATGTTGGCCTTGGCGCATGGCCTCAGCCAAGACGACCTGGTGCTGTGCCTGATCTCCGGCGGTGGTTCGGCGCTGCTGACGCTGCCGGCCGACGGCCTGACGCTGGCCGACAAGCAGCGCATCAACCAGCAACTGCTGGCCAGCGGCGCCGGCATTGGCGAGATGAACTGTGTGCGCAAACACCTGTCGCAGATCAAGGGCGGGCGGCTGGCGGCGGCCTGTGCGCCCGCGCGGGTGGTGACGCTGGCCATCAGCGACGTGCCGGGCGACGACCCGTCCACCATCGCCAGCGGCCCCACCGTGGGCGACGCCACCACCTGTGCCGACGCGCTGGCGATTCTGCAGCGTTACCGCATTGCGCTGCCGCCTGCGGTGCACCAGGCGCTGGTAGACGGCGCGCTGGAAACCCCCCAACCCACCGACCCGGTGTTTGCCAGCCATGCGCTGCACCTGGTGGCCACGCCGCGCCAGTCGCTGGAAGCGGCGGCTTCAGCCGCGCGGGCGGCCGGCATCGCCGCGCATGTGCTGAGCGACGAGGTGGAGGGCGAGTCGCGCGAGGTGGGCAAGGTGCACGCGGCGCTGGCGCGTGCGGTCGCCTTGCACGGCCAACCGTTTGCCCGACCCTGTGTGCTGCTCAGCGGTGGTGAAACCACGGTGACCTTGCGGCCCCAACCCGCCGGTGCGGTGAAAGGGCGTGGCGGCCGCGCGGGCGAGTTCTGCCTTGGCCTGGCACAGGCGTTGCAAGGCCAGCCTGGCGTGTACGCGCTGGCGGCCGACACCGACGGCATTGACGGCGTGGAAGACAACGCGGGCGCCCGGCTTGGGCCCGACACGCTGGCACGCGCCCAGGCGCTGGGGCTGAAGGTGGACGACCACCTGGACCGCAACGACGCCTACCGCTACTTCGCCGCGCTGGGCGACCTGGTCGTCACCGGGCCGACCCACACCAACGTCAATGACTTCCGTGCGCTCCTGATTTTGTAGCTGTACCGCAAGGTTTCACTAAGGCTGGATGCCGAAATGGTTCAAAAAACCGCTGCAGAGCACCCCACAACGCCTGCCCAAGTGTCTGGCGTGGCCCTGGACACCCTCACCTGGCCCCAGGCCGAAGCCGTGCTGACAGCGGACACCGTGGCCGTCATCCCCTTGGGTGCTGCGACCAAGGAACACGGCCCGCACCTGCCGCTCAACACCGACTGGCTGCAGGTGGAGCACCTCAAGCACCGGGTGATGGCGGCGGCCAATGTGGTTGTGCTGCCCACCATCGCCTACAGCCACTACCCGGCCTTCACCGACTACCCCGGCTCGGTCTCGCTCGACGCCGCCACCGCGCGCGACACCGTGCTGGGCATTGCTCGCAGCCTGGCGCGGCACGGCGTGCGGCGCGTCTACGCCCTCAACTACGGCATCTCCACCAATGGCCCGCTGCGCGCCGCCGCAGAGGCGCTGGCCGAAGAAGGCGTGCTGCTGCGCTTCACCGACCTTACGCAGGCCGGCCCTGTCAAGGCCGCGCTGCAATGGCAGCAAGGCGAAGGCACCCATGCCGACCTGATCGAGACTTCGGTGATGCTGCATGTGGCCCCCGAGGTGGTGGACATGGCGCTCGCCGTGCGCGACCAGCACCCTGACCGTGGCCCCGGTGGCCTCACGCGCGACCCACAAGGCCCCGGCGTTTACTCGCCCAGCGGCATCTGCGGCGACCCGACCGGCGCCAGCGCCGAACTCGGCGCCCAGCTGGTGGACGAACTGCTGTTGGCCATCCTGCAAGACATCGCCGCGTTGCGCAGCGCCGTGCCCCCCGCACCGGCCGAAACGCCCGACAGCGTGCTCGCCTTCTGGTTCGGCGGGCCGTTGGGTGCCGCCACCCACGACGCCACCGTGGCCGCGCAACAGGCCGCCCTCTGGTGGCACAAAGACCCGGCCACCGACGCCGCCATCCGCACCCGCTTCGCCGGCTGGACCGCCCGTGCCGCCAGCGGCGCACTGGACGCGTGGGCGCATACGCCGCGTGGCCGGCTGGCGCTGATCGTGCTCACCGACCAGTTCCCGCGCAACATGTACCGCGACACGCCGCAGGCCTTCGCCTTCGACGCGCTGGCCCGCCGCTGGTGCCAGCAGGGCCTGCAGCGCGGCGACGACCAGGCGTTGCGGCCCATCGAGCGCGTGTTTTTCTACCTGCCCTTGGAACACTCGGAAGCACTGGCCGACCAGGAACACGCCGTCGCGCTGATGCGCGCCCTGGCGCAGGCGGCGCCACCGGCGCAGGCCGAGGCCTTCAACGGCTACAGCCGCTTTGCCGAACGCCACCACGCGATCGTCCTGCGCTTTGGCCGCTTCCCGCACCGCAACGCCATCCTTGGCCGGCCGTCCACGCCCGAAGAAGCCCGCTTCCTCACCCAACCCGGTTCCGGGTTCTGAACGCTTTCACACCGTCTGGAGACATGCCATGAGCGACCGCCACGTCACCCTGTTCCATTGCCCGCAAACCCGCTCGTCTGGCGCGCTGCTGCTGCTCGAAGAACTGCAGGCCGACTACCGCCTGCATGTGCTCAACATGAAAACCGGCGAGCACCGCCAGCCCGCCTACCTGGCCATCAACCCGATGGGCAAGGTGCCGGCGGTGCTGCATGGCGACGCGCTCGTCACCGAGCAGGTGGCCATCTTCATCTACCTGGCCGACCTCTACCCCGAAGCCGGCCTGGCCCCCGCCCTTGGCGACCCCTTGCGCGGCCCCTACTTGCGCTGGATGGCTTACTACGGTTCCAGTTTCGAGCCGGCGGTGGTCGACAGGTCGCAGAAAAACGTGCCCCCGCCTGGCATGTGCCCCTACGGCGACTTCGACACCATGCTCAAGACCCTGACCGACCAGCTCGAACGTGGCCCCTACCTGCTGGGTGAGCGCTTCAGCGCCGCCGACGTGCTGTGGGGCGGCGCGCTGGGCTGGACCACCATGTTCGGCCTGGTGCCCAAGCTGCCGGTGGTCCAGTCCTACATCGCCCGCCACCAGGCCCGGCCCACGGTGGCCAAGGTGCAGGCGCAAGACGCGGTGCTGGCCGCGCAGCACACACAACAGCCATAAACCCCGCAGGAGACACACCACCATGCCCACCTACACCGTCACCGCGCCCGAAGGCCGCCTCACGCCCGCCCACAAGCAGGCCGTGGCCCAGGCCATCACCCACACCCACCACACCGTCACCGGTGCCCCCAGCTACTTTGCACAGGTGATTTTTGTGGACGTGAAGCCCGGCAACTACTTCATTGGCGGTGCACCACTGGCCGACGACCAGGTCTTCGTGCACGGCCAGATCCGCGCCGGCCGCACGGCCTCTGACAAGGCCCGCCTCGTCAGAGGCCTGCTGGATGCCGTGGGCGCCGCCGCCGCTGCCCCGGCCCACGCGGTGTGGGTCTACATCCTCGACCTCGTGCCCAGCCAGATGGCCGAGTTCGGCCACGTGTTGCCCGAGCCGGGCGGCGAGGCGGCGTGGACCGCAGCGCTGCCGGCGGAAGACCGGGCGCGGATGGACAAGATCGGCAAGTAGCTGGTCTTGGCCGCGCCCCGGGCCCCACTCGGGGCGGGCGGGGCTGCGGCGCCTGACGCCGACTTGCGGCATTGCCTTTGTCCTACAGCCAGCGGTGCGGCCGGCTGACGGTGCGGGCGCGTGGTTTTTTCTACATTGGGGTTGTGGCGGAACACACACCGCCCACGCAACCAACCTACGAAGGGAATCACCATGAACAAGAACCAAGTCACCGGCCGTGTTGACCAACTGACCGGCAAGGTCAAAGAGATTGCGGGCAAGGTTGTCGGCAATGAAAAGCTGGAAGCCGAAGGCAAGCTGGAGCAGGCCTCTGGCAAGGTCGAAGCCACCTACGGCGACGTGAAAGAGAACGCGAAGGACAAAGCCCGCCGCGTGATCGACAAGATTTGAACCTGAAACCTGTTCGCAACTGAGGAGAAAACCATGCAAACCCAACTGAATACCAACCCTGTCAAAACGGCCACCCTCGTCGCTTCCCTCGCGCTTCTGACCACGCTGGTCGCCTGCAGCAAGCCCGCCGACGACGCCACCGCCGGCCAGAAGCTGGACTCGGCCGTGGCCAAGACCGAGCAAGCCGCCACCGACGCCAAGGCAGACGCCAAAGTGGCCTTGTCTGATGCCGAGTCGTCGCTGAAGCAGGCTGGCCAGGACGCGAAAGTCAGCGCCTCCAACACCGCCAACAAGGTGGGTGTCGCGATCGACGACGCCGCCATCACCACCGCCGTGAACGCCGCGCTGGTGAAAGACAAGGACCTGAGCGCGTTGAAGATCGACGTGGACACCAAGGCCGGTGTGGTCACCCTGTACGGCCCGGCCCCCAGCGCCAGCGCCCGTGAGCGTGCCACCACCATCGCCAAGGCGGTGACCGGCGTGACCTCGGTCAACAACCAGCTGGTGATCAGCGCGAGCTAAACCCCCGCGCCTGACAGCGCCCTGCCTGCCACCGCCGGATGACCCCGGTGGTTGGCGGGCAGGGCGCTGTCGCGTTCGGGCTATGCCTGGCTCTGGCCGGTGTCGTCTTGTGTCTGTTGCTGGGCCGCAGCTTCGAACACCGCACCGCCGTCTTCCGGCGCGTCTGCGGCAGGGCTGTCCGCGAGGGCCGGTGGTGTGGTTTGTGCCGGGGCCGATGCCCCACTGGCCTGGATCAGGTCGTGCACAAAGCGCAGCTTGTGCATCGCCCCTTCGTACAGCGCAAAGGGGTAAGCGTCGTCTTGCCCCAGGCTGCGGTTCAGGCTGTTGAGCAGCAGCGTCACCGGCACCCATTCGCGGGCCAGCTGGTCAAAGTCGGTGGGCCAGGCGGCAAAAGGGTCGCTCACGCAGTCTTCTTCGCCGGCACCGGGCACCTGCAGCCGGGTGCTGTAGGCGGCGGCGGTTTCCAGCAGGTCCACCATGTGCAGGTAATGGGCCCAGGTTTCGGCCCAGTCTTCCCAGGGGTGGGCGGTGGCGTAGGCGCTGACGTGCGAGGTCTGCCAGTCGTGGTTCTGGCGCGCGTAGTGCGCATCAAGCGCCTGCGCGTAGTCTTGCGACTCGTCGCCAAACAGCGCCCGGAAGTCGTCCAGCCGGTTGCCCCAGACCACCAGCCGTTCCCAGTAGAAATGGCCCGACTCGTGGCGCAAATGGCCGAGCAGCGTGCGGTAGGGTTCGCGCAGCTGCAGGCGGCGGCGGGCGCGTTCGTCGTCGTCGGCTTCGGCCACGTTGAGGGTGATCACGCCGTTGTCGTGCCCGGTCATGACCACCGGTTGGCCTGGCAGGTCGGCCAGCAGGTCAAAGGTCGGGATGTCGGCCGGGTGGGTGGTGGGCGACTGCAGGCCCAGACGGGCCAGCGTGTAGTACAGGCGGCGCTTGGCCACCTCAATCCGGGCCCAGCGCGATGGGTTGGCACCTTGGGACAAGTCGGGCAGCAGCCGGGTTTGCCGGCACGAGACACAGAGCGTGTTGCCGTCGTCCGCCGCCACCGCAAAGTTGCAGGGCGGGTGGGCGCTGCGGTGGCCGCAGTGCCGGTAGCTGGGCGCGCCATCGCCAGTGGCATGGATGGCTTGCCAGAGCGGTGCGTCGGGTGCCGTGTCTTCGCTGTCTGGTGCGGGCACTTCCACTTCTGGCGCCTGCACCACCACCGTCATGTCCAGCGCCTCGGGCAGAAAGGCCAGCGTGCTGCCGCAGTTCAGGCAGCTGACGTTTTCAAAAAATACCGGGTGGTCGCAGTGGCTGCAACGGAAGATTTTCATGGGCTGCCGATGGTGTGCAGGAGTGGCTGAAAACCAACCATTGTGCTGCCTGAACGGCGGCCTGGCTGTAGGACGAACGCGCGCCTGGACCGGCTCAGCTGCCGCAGACCGCGCAGCCGGCGTGGCGCGGCAGGCGCAGCTCGTTCCATTCCATCGTGCGGCCATCCAGCATCTGCAGCCGGCCGGCGAGCGACTGGCCGGTGGGCACCAGCAACTTCAGTGCCTCGGCCGCCTGCACCGCACCGATGATGCCCACCAGTGGCGCGAACACGCCCATGGTGGCGCAGCGGGTTTCCTCGAACGTGGCGTCGGCCGGGAACACGCAGGCGTAGCAGGGCGAGGCGCTGTTGCGCGGGTCGTAGACCGTGACCTGCCCGTCAAAACGGATGGCGGCGCCCGAGACCAGTGGCTTCTTGTGTTTCACGCAGGCGGCGTTCACCGCGTGGCGGGTGGTGAAGTTGTCGCAGCAGTCCAGCACCACGTCGGCCGAGCGCACCAACGCGTCCAGTTCGGCGGCCCCGGCGCGGGCAATGACCGGGGTGACGCGCACATCCGGGTTGATGGCCTCGATCGACAGCTTGGCCGACTCGGCCTTGGCCATGCCGACGCGGGCGAGGTTGTGGGCGATCTGGCGCTGGAGGTTGGTGGCGTCCACCATGTCGTCGTCGACGATGGTGATGTGGCCGACGCCGGCCGAGCCGAGGTAGAGCGCAGCGGGCGAACCGAGCCCGCCTGCGCCAATGATCAGCGCGTGCGCGGCGAGCAGCCGTTCCTGGCCGTCGTCGCCGACTTCATTCAACAGGATGTGGCGCGAATAGCGCAGCAGCTGTTCGTCGTTCATGGCCGCTGCGCGCCGGTGCCCTGCCGCTGGACGCGGCGGAGGCATCAGTTTTCTTTCTTCTCGTCCTTGCGTTCGGTCTGGGTTTTGCTGACCAGCACCGGACGGCCCTTGAGCTTGTTGATGGCCTGCACCAGCTGGAAATCCTTGTCGCTGCCGAATTCGGGCGGGCGGCGCTCGGAAGCGGGTTTCTTGGACTCTTCCTCCAGCTTCAGGCGGGCTTCTTCACGGGCCTTCTCACGGGCCGCGTCTTTTTTCTCTTCGCCCTGGCCGCTGTTCAGGTGTTTCTCCAGGTCGGCCTCGCGGGTGCGCAGCGCCGCAAAGATGTTGCCGTCTTCGGTTTCGTCCACCAGCACGTCAGGGACGATGCCCTTGGCCTGGATCGACTTGCCGGTTGGGGTGTAGTAGCGGGCGGTGGTCAGCTTCAGCCCGGTGTCGGGCCCCAGCGTGCGCACGGTTTGCACCGAGCCCTTGCCGAAGGTCTGCGTGCCCATCACGGTGCCGCGCTTGTGGTCCTGCAGCGCGCCGGCGACGATCTCGCTGGCCGAGGCCGAGCCTTCGTTGACCAGCACCACCAGTGGCACGGTCTTGATGCCGGCGGGCAGGCGTTTGAGCGCATCAACGCCACCGCGGCGCTGGTAGAACTCGGGCGAGGCCTTGTAGACGAACTTGCTTTCGGCCAACTGGCCGTTGGTGGACACCACCGTGACGTTTTCTGGCAGGAAGGCGGCCGAGATGGCCACCGCCGCGTCGAGCAGGCCACCCGGGTCGTTGCGCAAATCCAGCACCAGGCCCTTGAGGTTGGGTTCCTGTTTGTAGATTTCCTCCATCTTACGGGCGAAGTCTTCCACCGTGCGGTCCTGGAACTGGCTCAGGCGGACCCAGGCATAGCCGGGTTCCACCACCTTGCTCTTGACGCTCTGGGTCTTGATCTCTTCGCGGGTGATGGTCACCGGGAAGGTGCGGCTTTCGTCCTTGCGGAAGATGGTCAGGCTGACCTTGCTGCCGGGTTCGCCGCGCATGCGCTTGACGGCGTCGCCCAGCGAGAGGCCCTTGACGGCGGTGTCGTCGATCTTGGTGATCAGGTCGTTCGGCTTCAGGCCGGCGCGGAAAGCAGGGGAGCCTTCGATAGGCGAGACGATCTTGACCAAGCCGTCTTCCTGGCTGATCTCGATGCCGACGCCGACAAAGCGGCCCGAGGTGCCTTCGCGGAATTCCTTGAAGGACTTCTTGTCAAAGTACTGGGAATGCGGGTCCAGGCTGGCCACCATGCCGGAGATGGCGTCGGAAATCAGTTTCTTCTCGTCAACTGGCTCGACATAGTCGCTTTTGACCATGCCGAACACGGCGGCCAGCTGTTGCAGTTCTTCCAGCGGCAGCGGCGCCAGGGCGCCGCGTGCCATGGTCTGGAGCGACACCGTGGTCAGGGCACCGGCCAATGCACCGACGGACACCCAACCCGCAATTCTCAAATTCTGACGCATAAATAGGACCTCGTTTCGCAGCAATATACACCTTGGAGGGCCTGCTGCCGTGCGGGTTCCCACAACGCCACCCTGCCGGGGCAGGGCATCGTGACATCGTGGTGTTTTGGGTGATTTTTCAGGCTTTGCCTTGCGACGCCACGGCGGCCGCGGCGCGGGCGGCGGCTTCGGCGTCACCCAGGTAGTAGTGGCGCAATGGCTGGAGCTGCGCGTCCAGCTCGTACACCAGCGGGATGCCGTTCGGAATGTTGACGCCCACGATGGCGTCGTCGGCGATGTTGTCGAGGTACTTGACCAGCGCCCGGATCGAGTTGCCGTGCGCGGCCATCACCACCCGCTTGCCGGCCTTGATGGCCGGTGCCATGGCCTCGTTCCAGAACGGCAGCACCCGTGCCACGGTGTCTTTCAGGCACTCGGTGAGCGGGATCTGCTCGGGGCTGAGCTTAGCGTAGCGCAGGTCGCCGCGCTCGCTGCGCGGGTCGGTGGGTTCCAGCGCCGGGGGCGGGGTGTCGTAGCTGCGGCGCCAGACCAGCACCTGCTCGTCGCCAAACTTCTTGGCGGTTTCGCCTTTGTTCAGGCCTTGCAGCGCGCCGTAGTGGCGCTCGTTCAGGCGCCAGCTGTGCACCACCGGCAGCCAGGTGCGGTCCATCTCGTCCAGCGTGTGCCACAGGGTGCGGGTAGCACGTTTCAGCACGCTGGTGTAGGCGACGTCGAATTCGTAGCCCTCGGCCTTCAGCAGGCGGCCGGCGTTTTTGGCCTGTTCCACGCCGGTGGGCGTCAGGTCGACGTCGGTCCAGCCGGTGAAGCGGTTTTCAAGATTCCAGGTCGATTCGCCGTGGCGGATCAGCACGAGTTTGTACATAAGAGTTCCCGAGAAGGCCGTTGCAAATTCATGAAATAACCCGGCATTCTAAAATCGCGGGTTGTGTGGTGCGCCGCGCCGACTCTCGAACGACAAGGAAACACGTGAAATTCATCCTCGACAACCTGATGCTGCTGTCTGTGGCGCTGACCTCCGGTGGCCTGCTGCTGTGGCCCTTGATCAAGGGCGCGACCTCGGGTGGGTTGAGCCCGGAGCAGGCGGTGCAGCTGATCAACCGCGAGAAAGCGGTGGTGGTCGACGTCAGCGAGCCCGAAGAGTTTGCCAAGGGCCGCATCGGCCAGGCCAAAAACGTGCCTTTCGGCCAGGTGGAAGACAAACTGCCCGGGGTGGTGAAGAACAAGGCGCTGCCCGTCATTTTGGTCTGCCCCACCGGCGCCCGCGCCAACCGTGCGCTGGCGGCGGTGAAAAAACTCGGTTACGAGCAGGCCCAAACGCTGGCGGGCGGCCTCCATGCCTGGAAAGCCGCCAACCTGCCGGTCACCAAAGACAAAGACGAGACGAAGAAGGCCTGAGCCCACCCCATGCAAACCGTCAAAATCTACACCACCGCCACCTGCCCCTACTGCATCCGTGCGAAGCAAATTTTGCTGTCCAAGGGCGTGAGCCAGCTCGACGAAATCCGTGTCGACCTGCAGCCCGAGAGCCGTGCCGAGATGATGCACATCACCGGCCGCCGCACCGTGCCACAGATTTTCATTGGCAGCACCCATGTGGGTGGCTGTGACGACCTGGTGGCGCTGGACGGCCGTGGAGGCCTGGTGCCGCTGCTGCAGGCGGCCTGAGATAATCGCTGCCAAACCTTGATACCCGCCCGCAGTGGCTTGCCACCGCGGGTTTTCTTTTGATCCCGAAAGACCCCCATGGCCGACAACCAAACCCCCGACACCGCGAACGATCCCGTGTTCCAGATCCAGCGTGTCTACCTGAAAGAGCTGTCGCTTGAGCAGCCGAACTCCCCAGCCATCCTGCTGGAGCAGGAGCAGCCGGCGGTGGACATCAAGCTGAATGTGGCCACCAGCCCGGTGGCAGACGGTATTTTTGAAGTGCTGGTCACGGCCACGGTGCAGACCCTGATCAAGGACAAAACCGTGTTCCTGGTGGAAGTCCGCCAGGCCGGTATTTTCGAGATCCGCCATGTGCCGGAAGAGCAGATGGGCCCGATCCTGGGCATTGCCTGCCCGCAGATTGTTTACCCCTACCTGCGTGGCAACGTGGCCGACACGATCCAGCGCGCCGGTTTCCCGCCGGTGCACCTGGCCGAAATCAACTTCCAGTCCATGTACCAACAGCAGCTGGAAGCGGCTGAAAACACCCAAACCGTGACCGTCTGAGCGTTTTTCAAGCCTTTTTGCACTCCAGCCTTAGTAAAACCTGACTGAGTAGCTATGAAAATCATAGTGTTGGGGGCGGGGGCATGGGGCACGGCACTGGCCATCAGCGCCGCACGCGCGGGCCGGCACGCGGTCACGCTGTGGGCGCGGGACCCGGCGCAAGCGGCCGCACTGCAGCAGGCGCGCGAGAACACGCGCTACCTGCCCGGCATGGCGTTGCCCCCGGCGCTGCTGGTGGGCGACGTCGCCCAATCCCCGGCCGACGCGGTGGCCGGGCACGACCTGGCCATTGTGGCCACGCCGATGGCGGGCCTGCGCAGCATGTTGACCGCGCTGGCTGCCCCGGCGGTGCCACTGGCCTGGCTGTGCAAAGGCTTTGAGGCCCCGCGCAGTACCGTGGCCAACGCACTGCAGCAAGCGCCCGTGGGCCTGCTCGGCCATGAAATCCAGCACCAGGTGTGGGCCAGCCTGCCCGCAGGCGGCCCCGCCTGCGGTGTGCTGAGCGGCCCCAGCTTTGCACAGGAAGTGGCGCGTGGCCAGCCGACCGCGCTGGTGGCCGCCAGCCGCCACGCCACCGTGCGTAGCGCGCTGGTGGAGGCCTTCCACAGCCCGACACTGCGCGTCTACGCCAACGACGACATCACCGGCGTGGAGGTGGGGGGCGCAGTCAAGAACGTGCTGGCAATTGCCACCGGCCTGTGCGATGGCCTGCAGCTGGGCCTGAACGCCCGCGCCGCGCTCATCACCCGCGGCCTGGCCGAAATGACGCGCCTGGGCGTCGCCCTCGGGGCACGTGCCGACACCTTCATGGGCCTGAGCGGTCTGGGTGACCTGGTGCTGACCGCCACCGGCGACCTGAGCCGCAACCGCCGCGTGGGCCAGTTGCTGGCCGAAGGCAAAACGCTGCAGCAGGCGGTGGACTCGCTCGGCCACGTGGCCGAAGGCGTCTACAGCGCCCGCACCGTGGTGCAGCGGGCCCACAGCCTGGGCGTGGAAATGCCGATTGCGCAGGGCGTGGTGGCGCTGCTCGACGGGCAGCTCCAGCCCGCGCAGGCGGTGGCTTTGTTGATGGGGCGGGGCGCGCGCGGCGAAGGCTGAGGCCCTGCCGCTGCAGCTGCGCGCTCAGATTTCCAGGTTGTCGATCAGCCGCGTGCCGCCCAGCTTGGCGGCACCGAGCAGCACCAGCTTGCCCGGCTGCGCGTCGGCCGCTTCCGGCGGCTGCAGGTCGCTGCGGCGGCGCACCGTCAGGTAGTCGGGCCGCCAGCCGCGCCGGGCCAGCGTGTGCATCGCGCGGGCCTCCAGGCTTTCGCGGGCTGCCGGCAAATCGGTCGCCGCTTCCACCTCGGCCGCCATGGCTTTCAGCGCCAGCGACAGCTGTACCGCTTCGGCCCGCTCGGCTGCGCTCAGGTAGCCGTTGCGCGAGCTGAGGGCCAGGCCGTCGTCGGCACGCTGGGTCTCGCCGCCGACGATCTCGATCGGCAGCACAAACTGCCGCACCATGTGGCGGATCACCATCAGCTGCTGGTAGTCCTTCTTGCCGAACAGGGCCACACCACCGGGGGTGGCGCCAAACACGCAGGAGAACAACTTCATCACCACGGTGCTCACGCCGATGAAAAAGCCGGGCCGGAAATGGCCTTCCAGCAGGTCCGCCAGCTCGGCCGGCGGGTGCACCTTGTAGCCCTGCGGTTCGGGGTACATCTCTTTTTCATTGGGCGCAAACACGAGGTTGCAGCCGGCCTCGGCGAGCTTGGCACAGTCGGCCTCGAAGGTGCGGGGGTAGGTGTCAAAGTCTTCGTGCGGGGCAAACTGCAGCCGGTTCACAAAGATGCTGGCCACGGTGACGTCGCCCAGCGGCTGGGCCTGGCGCACCAGCGCGAGGTGGCCGTCGTGCAGGTTGCCCATAGAGGGCACAAAAGCCGGTTTGCGGAAGGCCTGCAAGTGCTGCCGCAGCTCGGCAATGGTGTGAACGACGTGCATGAAGGGGGAGAAAGAATGCAAAGCCGGTACTGTAGCCGCTCCGCTGCGGCTCACCAGGCGTGCAGGGCGTTGTCGGGGAAGCTGCCGTCTTTCACCGCACGCACGTAGGCCGCGATGGCGCCTTGCACGCTGTCGGCGCCTTCCATGAAGTTGCGCACGAACTTGGGGTTCTTGCCCAGGTTGATGCCCAGCATGTCGTGCAGCACCAGCACCTGGCCGGCCGTGCCCTTGCCCGCACCAATGCCAATCGTGTGGCAGTGCTTCAGCTCCTCGGTCAGTGGCGTGGCCAGCACCTCGGGCACCATCTCCAGCACCAGCATGGCCGCGCCAGCATCTTCCAGCGCATGGGCCTGCTGCTTCATCAGCACGGCGGCAGCGTCTTCGCGGCCCTGCACCCGGTAGCCGCCGAGCGCGTGCACGGTTTGTGGCGTCAGGCCCAGGTGGGCGCAGACCGGGATGCCACGCTCGACCAGAAAACGCACGGTTTCGGCGGTCCAGCCACCGCCTTCGAGCTTGACCATATGGGCGCCGGCCTGCATCAGCACGGTGGCGCTGCGCAGCGCCTGCTCTTTGGATTCCTGGTAGGTGCCAAACGGCAAATCCGCAATCAGCCAGGCGCTGCCGTTGGCACGGCGCAGGCCACGGGCCACGCTGTCGGTGTGGTGGCGCATGGTCTCCAGCGTCACGCCCACGGTGCTGCTGAGGCCCTGGCAGACCATGCCCAGCGAGTCGCCCACCAGAATGCAGTCCACCCCGGCGGCGTCGGCCACGGCGGCAAAGGTGGCGTCGTAGGCGGTCAGCATGCTGATCTTTTCGCCGCGCTCGCGCATCTGGGCGAGGCGCGGCAGGCTGACCGGGCGGCGCAGCGGCTGCGGCGAGGTGTTGGGGAGCGAACCGTAGGCAGTGGCGGGGGCAGCAACGACGGAAGCAGTCATGGGCGGAATGGCGCGAGGCCAAGGAGTCCGAGAGGCCGCCAGTCTAGTCCATCGCCACCGGTCTAGCTGGCCTTGCCCTTGCGCCAGCGCACGGCGGCCACAAACAGCCGCTGGTACAGCGCCGGCATGAGCCGCACCAGCCAGTCCAGCAGCCGCGCGTCGGGGCCGATCAGGATGCGGCGCCGGTTGCGCAGCACGCCTTTGACGATGACCCGGGCCGCCTGGGCCGGCGTGGTGATGAAGCTGCGCTCAAACTCGCGGGTGGCCTCGGCCTCGCTCTTGCCGGTGGCAGCCGCCACGCTGGCGTCTACCCGTGCGGTCTTGGCAATGTTGGTCTGGATGCCGCCGGGATGCACACAGCTGGCCGACACGCAGGAGCGCGCCAGGTCCAAATCCTGCCGCAGCGACTCGGTGAAGCCACGCACCGCGTACTTGCTGGCGTTGTAGCCGCTCATCAGTGGCTGGGCACTGATGCCGAAAATGCTGGAGATGTTGACGATGTGCCCATCGCCCGAGGCTTCCAAGTGCGGCAGAAATACCTTGCTGCCGTAGACCACGCCCCAGAAGTTGATCTGCATCACCCACTCGTAGTCCTTGATCGCCAGCGAGCCCACGGTGCCCGACAAGGCGACCCCGGCGTTGTTCACCACCACGTTGATGCGGCCAAAGTGCGAACGGGTGCGCTCGGCCCAGTTGGTGACTTGTTCCAGCGAGCCCACATCCACCTGCTGGGTGATGACTTGCACACCCTTGGCCTGCAGCTGGGCGGCGGTTTCGTTGGCCGCGTCGAGGTTGATGTCGGACAGCGACAAGCGGCTGCCATGGCGTGCAAATTCATGCGCCAACGCGCGGCCGATGCCAGAACCGGCGCCCGAGATGGCGACCACACGGCCTTGGAGATTTTTCATTTGGCGATGCCTTGGATGAAGTGGAGGATGTCACGCGCAGCGCGGGCGGGGGCTTCCAGCATGGGCATGTGGCCCAGGTCGTCGTGCACCACCTGGCGGGCGCCGGGGATGCCGGCGGTCCACACCGCAGCGGCGCTGGCATGCAGCAGCCGGTCTCGGCGGCCCCACATCACCAGCACCGGCACGCGGATGGCGCCCAGCTGGTGGTCCAGCCCGCCCTCGCTGGTGAAGTGCTCGAAGATGTGGGCCAGCTGGGCGCGTTGCGCGATGTAGCGCTGGCCGATGGCGTGCAAGGCCATGCCAGGCAGCCAGGGCGGGCGGGCCATGGTCATCGCGTAGAAGGCCCGGAACCCGGCCTGGCTGGCCACCAGAAAGGGGTTGTGCCCACGCGCCAGCATCTGTTCCATGTCGCTGGGCTGGGGCGACTGCACGCCGGCGGGGTCGATCAGGCCGGCGGAGTGCAGGCGCTGAGGGTGGTCGTGCGCCAGCCGCGCGGCGATCATGCCGCCCATGGAGTTGCCCACCACATGGGCGCGGGTGATGCCCAGCGTGTCCATGGCGCGCAGGATGCGCTGGGCCTGGGCGCTGATGCGATAGCTTAGGCGTGGGTCGTAGGCCGTTTCGCCATGGCCGGGCAGATCCACCACCAGCACCCGGTAACGGGCGGTGAAGTGTTTGGCAAAACGCACCCAGACCGCCTTGTCGGCGCTGTAGCCATGGACCAGCACCAGCGTCTCGCGGGCGTCGATGGGCCCGCCCAGGTAGCAGTCCATCCGGCAGTCGCCTGCGTCGACCACCACCCGGCGCAGGCCATAAAGCCGGCTTTCCAGGGCCATGGTGAGGCGGTAGGCCAGCCGGCCCAGGGCGCCGTAGAGTTGGCTGAATGCGTGGCGTAAGCTCATGGTGGTTTTCCGAGGAGGGGTGTCAAAAGGGGGCCATGCCGTGCTTGCGCATCTCGCGGCGAACCAGCAGGTCGGTGAAGGCGAAGAACAGGCCCGGCAGGTGGCGGGCCACGGCCGCGACCAGCCTGGCCTGCAGGCTGGGAATCACCATCCAGCGGCCGGCGTCCAGGCCGGCCAGCATGGCGTCCACCGCGGCGTCGGCCGTCATCGAGCCGGCATGGTCTTTCAGCGCCAGCGAGATGGCGTTGAAGTTACCCGGGCTGCGTTCGCTGGCCACCATGGGGGTTTGCACCTCGGGCGGGCAGATGCAGCTGATGCCAATGCCCAGCGGCTGGTACTCGTAGCGCAGCGTGTGGGCCAGGCCCACCACACCGAACTTGGAGGCGCCGTAGGCGGCGTAGGCGTAGTTGCTGGTCAGGCCGGCCATGGAGGCCACCAGTGCCAGCCGGCTGCCGGGGCGCATGTGTGGCAGCACCGCGGCCGCCACATGAAAGCTGCCGTTGAGGTTGACGTCCACCACGCGGCGGAAGGCCTGGCCGCTGGTGTCGGCCACCGCGCGGTTGATCAAAATGCCGGCGCAGTGGATCACCAGGTCGGGCGGGCCGAAGCGGGCCACAGCGGCCTGCACCGCCGCCTGGGTGGCGGCCTCGTCGGTCACGTCGGCGCTGGCAAAAGCCCATTGTTCGGGGTGGACGGCCGCTGCATCGAGCTGCTGGCGGGCGGCATCGCCCAGCGCCAGGTCGAGCAGGCTGATGCGGCTGCCACGGCGCAGCAGCCGCAGCGCGCAGCCCAGGCCCAGGCCGCTTGCACCGCCGGTCACCAGTACATGGTTCCAATGGGTCATGCGCGGCCTCAGGCGAGGGTGTGGTCGGCCGCCTTGAAGCGGTTGGCCAGGCGGCGGAAGCTGAAGCTGAAGCCCGGGAACATCGCGATCACATGGCCGCTCTTGGACTGGTACCAGCTGTGGCAGCCGCCGGACTTCCACACCGTCTGCGCCATCTCGCGGTGGATCATGCCGGTGTAGGCCGCCTCGGCCTCGGGCCGGACCTCCACCGCCCGCTTGCCGGCCTGCTGCATCGCCTGCAGGCTGTGCATGATGTAGTTCATCTGCGCCTCGATGACGAAGATGGCCGAGGTGTGGCCGATGCCGGTGTTGGGGCCGGTGACCACAAAGAAGTTGGGAAAGCCCGGCATGCAGGTGCCCAGGTAGGCGCGCGGGAACTCGGCCCAGAAGTCGGCCAACGTGCGCTTCTCTCGGCCCACCACCGGGTAGGAAATCACACCGTCGGTGGCGTCGTAGCCGGTGGAGTAGACGATCACGTCCAGTGGCACGTCCTGGCCGTCGCGGGTGCGGATGCCGGTGGGCGTGATCTCGGCGATGCCGGACGCGGTGGTGTGCAGCGTCACGTTCTTCCGGGCCAGCGCCGGGTACAGCGTGTTGGACAGGATGACGCGTTTGCAGCCGAGGGTGTAGTCGGGCGTGACGGCCGCACGCAGCGCCGGGTCCTTGATCTGGCGGTGGATGTGGCGCAGCGCCGTTTTTTGCGCGAACAGCTTGAGCGCGGTGTGCGAGTACTTGAAGCCGATCACCCGGGCTTCCAGCTGCCAGTAGATCAGCGTGCGCAGCAGCTTGTGCAGCGGCGTGAAGGCCAGCAGCTTGCGCTCCAGCCAGGAGAAGCGCCGGTCGGGCCGCGGCAGCACCCAGTGCGGTGTGCGCTGGAACACGTGCAGCTGGCCGACCTCGGGCGCGATGGCCGGGATCACCTGGGCCGCCGAGGCGCCGCTGCCGATGATGGCCACGCGTTTGCCTTTCAGGTTGACATCGTGCTGCCAGTTGTTGGTGTGAAAGGTGGCGCCGGCAAAGCTGTCCCGGCCGGAGAAGGGCGGGACCACCGGCGTGCTCAGTGGACCGGAGGCGTTGATGACCACCCGTGCGGTCATCAGACCACCCGCTTCCGCCTGCACCTCCCAACGCTGGGCCGCCTCGTCCCAGCGCACGCCGGTCACGTTGCAGCCGGTTTGGGTGCGCTCGCGCAGCTTGTACTTGTCGATCACATGGTGGGTGTAGGCCTCCAGCTCGGCCTGCTCGACGAACATCTGCGACCACACATAGGGCTCGTGCGAGATCGAGTAGAGCGGCGACTGCACGTCCACCGCCGCGCCGGGGTAGCTGTTCTGGCACCAGGTGCCGCCCATGAAGTCGCGCCGCTCCAGGATCAGGAAATCGGTGAAGCCGCGTTTCAGCAGGTTGATGGCCGCGCACTGGCCGCCAAAGCCGCTGCCGATGATCAGAATGTCGTGGTGTTCCATGGGGCAATAACGGGCGGCTTGCGTTGGGATGGCGTTGATGTGAAGATGCGTGTCATCAGATTACATCTGACATCATTTGTTGTCATATCCTCGAAAACCCTGCCCCGGTCTGGAGTCCGCGCTCTATTTCACCGCCATGAACAAGCTGCCTATTTCCGTGACGGCCCCTGTTGCCGCCCCCCGTGCCTACGGCGGTGAATCGCACGAACAGCGTTGCCAGAAGCGCCGCGAGTTGTTCATCGCCGCCGGCAAACACCTGTTCGGCACCATCGGCTACCGCCGCACCACGGTGCGTGGTCTGTGCAAGGAGGCGGGGTTGACCGACCGCTACTTTTACGAGTCCTTCGCCACCACTGAAGACCTGCTGGTGGCCGTCTACGCCCAACTCATCCTGAACATGCAGGGCGCCGTGGTCGGCGCGCTGCAGGCGCTGCCGGAAGGGGCGGAGCCGGTGGTATGGATAGACCGCGGCCTCGACGCCTTTTTTGCCGCCGTGGAAGACGCCGAGGCCGCCCGCATCGTCTGGCTCGAAGTGCTGGGTGTGAGCCCGCAGGTCGATGCCCTCTACACCCAGACCCAGCAGCAGTTTGCCGACCTGGTGCTGGCCTTGGTGCGCATGGCGCTGCCGCATTGGGCGGTGGACGACGAAGCCGCCCCGGTGGTGGCCATGGGCGCGATAGGTGCGGCCAGCGAGGCCGCCAAGAGCTGGATGATGTCGGGCTACCAGACGCCCCGCAGCACCATGGTGCGCGGCCTGGCGGTCATTTTCCGGGGCGCAGCCCAATTGCCATCAGCGCCTGCAGCAATGCCCTGATCCGGCCCGGAGTCGCCGCAGCCGTTATGCTCCTTGCATGAGTGACCAAGATGACTTTTCCCCCGCCGCGCTGCGTGCGCTGGCCGATGCCGATGTGGCCCGTGCGCTGGCCGAAGACATGCGCGGTGGTGACCTCACCGCTGCGCTGATTGCGCCCACCCAGCGCACCCACGCCCGGGTGCTCGCCCGCGAAGCCGCCGTGCTGTGCGGCCGGCCCTGGGCCGAAGCTACGGTGCGTGCGCTCGATCCCACAGCCACCGTTACCTGGAATGTTGCCGAAGGCGGCCGCTGCAGCGCCGACCAGGTGGTGCTGGAGATGCAGGGCAGCGCCCGCGCGCTGCTGAGCGCCGAGCGCACGCTCTTGAATTTTCTGCAACTGCTGAGCGCAGTGGCGACCAAGACCGCCACCTATGTGGACGCCGTGCGCGGCCACCGCGCCGCCATTGTCGACACCCGCAAGACCCTGCCCGGTCTGCGTATGGCGCAGAAGTACGCGGTGAAAACGGGCGGTGGTGTGAACCACCGCATTGGTCTGTTTGATGCCGTGCTGATCAAGGAAAACCACATTGCCGCGGCCGGCGGCATCGCCCAGGTGCTGGCCGCCGCGCAGGCGAGCGCAGCAGATGCCAAGTTCATCGAGATCGAGGTCGAGACGCTGGCGCAGCTGCAGACTGCGCTGGAGCACGGCGCCAAAATGGTACTGCTCGACAACATGGATTTGCCCACGCTGCACCAAGCAGTGAAGATCAACGCCGGGCGCGCAGTACTGGAAATCTCCGGCGGCGTGAGCCTGGAGACGGTGCGCGCGCTGGCCGAAACGGGGGTCGACCGCATCTCCATCGGCGCGCTGACCAAGGACGTGAAGGCCACCGATTTCTCGATGCGTTTCCAGGAGTTGCCATGTCTCAACTGAGCGGCTTGTTCAAGGTCGAATACGACCAGCCTGACACCCAAAGCGGCAGCGCCTGCAGCACCCAGCATGCCTGGGCGCGGGTGCCGGTGGAGCCGACGCCGGCGGAACGCACAGCACTGAAAGACAAGATCCGCCGCCTGCTGAAAGAGCGCAACGCGGTGATGGTGTCGCACTACTACGTGCACCCCGACCTGCAGGACCTGGCCGAAGAAACCGGCGGCATCGTCAGCGATTCGCTGGAGATGGCGCGCTTCGGCCGCGACCACGCGGCGCAGACGCTGGTGGTGTCGGGTGTGCGCTTCATGGGCGAAACCGCCAAGATTTTGTCGCCCGAAAAAACCGTGCTGATGCCCGACCTGGACGCGACCTGCTCGCTCGACCTCGGTTGTCCCATCGACGAATTCAACGCCTTCTGCGACGCGCACCCCGACCGCACCGTGGTGGTTTATGCCAACACCAGCGCGGCGGTGAAGGCCCGCTCGGACTGGCTGGTGACCTCGAGCTGTGCACTCGACATCGTGCGGGCGCTGAAAGACCAGGGCCACAAGATTTTGTGGGCGCCCGACAAACACCTGGGTGGCTACATCCAGCGCGAAACCGGCGCCGACATGGTGTTCTGGAACGGCGCCTGCATCGTGCACGACGAGTTCAAGGCCTTCGAGCTGGAAGCGCTGAAAAAGCAGCACCCGAAAGCCAAGGTGCTGGTGCACCCCGAAAGCCCGGCCGACGTGGTGGCGCTGGCCGACGCGGTGGGTTCCACCTCGGCCATCCTGAAAGCCGCGCGCGAGTTTGAGGCCAGTGAGTTCATCGTCGCCACCGACAACGGCATGATGCACAAGCTGCGCACCCTCAACCCCGGCAAGACCTTCATCGAGGCGCCGACTGCTGGCAACAGTGCCACCTGCAAGAGCTGCGCGCACTGCCCCTGGATGGCGATGAACGGCCTGGCTGGCCTGGCCCATGTGCTGGAGAACGGGACCAACGAAGTCCACATCGACCCAGCGCTGGGTGTGCGTGCGCGCTTGCCGATTGACCGCATGCTGGCGTTCACCGCAGCGCAAAAGGCTGGTCAACCCTTTGGCGTGCTGGTGCCCGGCATAGGCGCCGCCTGAGCTTGCACGCGCTGATTGATTTTGCGGCGCCGGGCGCCGATGGCGTGGGCGCCGTGCGCGCCGCCTTTGCTGCACCGTTGGCGGTGCTTGTCGCCAACACCCTTGCCGAGGTGCAGCCGCTGCTGGAGGCGGTGCAGGCGCACGCCACAGCAGGCCGCTGGTGCGTCGGCTACCTGCGCTACGAGGCTGCGCCGGCGTTCGATGCCGCGCTGCAGGTCCATGCGGCCGACGGTCCGCTGGCCTGGTTTGGTGTGCACGAAGCGCCACTGCCGTGGCCTGAAGAACCCTTGCCCATGGCCACGCTCGGTGGCCTGCAGGAACCCGACCGCGCTGCTTTCAGTGCCGCGCTGGCGCAGACCCATGCCGCGATTGCGGCCGGTGAGGTCTACCAGGTCAACCACACCGCACGGTTGGAAGCAAGGCTTGCATCAGGCAGCGTGCAAGCCCTGTTCCACGCGCTGCAACGCGCGCAGCCGGGGGGCTATGCGGCCTGCATCGACAGCGGTGGTGAGCAGGTGTTGTCGGTCTCGCCCGAGCTGTTTTTCGATTGGACTGGTGGTCGCCTGCTGACCCGGCCCATGAAGGGCACAGCCCCGCGTGGCAGCACACCGGAAGAAGACGCCGCCCGCGCCCAGGCCCTGCAGACCTCGCCCAAGGAACGGGCCGAGAACGTGATGGTGGTCGACATGCTGCGCAACGATGTGTCGCGCATCGCGCTGCCGCATTCGGTGCAGGTGCCGCGCCTGTTCCATCTGGAGGCCCTGCCCAGCGTCTGGCAGATGACGTCGGACGTGACCGCCGCCACCCGCCCCGCCACCACGCTGGCCGATGTCTTCACCGCGCTGTTTCCCTGCGGCTCGGTCACCGGCGCGCCCAAGGTGCGGGCGATGCAGCTGATCCATGCGCTGGAACCCGGCCCGCGCGGCGTCTACTGCGGCGCGGTGGGCGTGGTGCGGCCTGGCGGTGACGCAACCTTCAACGTGGCCATCCGCACCGTCACGCTGCAGGGCACAAGGGCCGTCTGCGGCATTGGCAGCGGCATCACCGCCGATGCGCAGCCCGACGCCGAGTGGCGGGAGTGGCGCCACAAACGCGCATTTCTGGAGCGCGCCCGCGCACCGTTTGCGTTGCTCGAAACGCTGGCGCTGGCCGACGGTGTTTGCCGCAACGCGGCCCTGCACCTCGCGCGCATGGCCACGGCCGCTGCGCACTTTGGCTATCCATGGAACGGCAGTGTGGTGCACGCAGCGCTACAGGGTGTGCAGCAGGCCCATGCCACGGGCGCCTGGCGGGTGCGGCTGGTGCTGTTGGCCGATGGCAGCGCGCAAGCGCAGGCCTTTGCCTTGCCGGCCACACCCGGGCCGGTGCGGCTGCAGCTCGCGGCGCAGGCGTTTGAGATGGCCGACAGCGAATTCACCCGCTTCAAGACCACCCGGCGCGACCACTACGACGCCGTCGCGCCCACCGACCCGACCGTCTTTGACACGCTGCTGTGGAACGACAAACGGGAGATCACCGAATGCACCCGCGGCAACATCGCGTTGCGGCTCGACGGCCAATGGGTGACGCCGCCGCTGCACTGCGGCCTGCTGCCCGGTGTGGGCCGCGCCAACGCGCTGGAAGCAGGGCAGTTGCGGGAAAAGGTGGTGCGGCTGGCCGATCTGCCGCGTGTGGAAGCGTTGGCCTTCGTCAACAGCCTGCGCGGCTGGCTGCCGGCAACGCTCGTTAAGACTGCTGCGTAGGCACGTGGTCGCGGCTGCCGTTCTGGCGGTTCTGGCCGTCGACGAACACCAGCTTGGGCGTGTGTGCCGCCACCTGGTTCTCTGCCACCTGGGCAAAGGCCGCGATGATGATGAGGTCACCCACCGAGGCCCGGCGGGCGGCCGAGCCGTTGACTGAAATCATGCCGGTGCCGCGCGCGCCCTTGATGGCGTAGGTGACGAAGCGCTCGCCGTTGTCGATGTTCCAGATGTGCACCTGCTCGTTCTCGCAGATGTCGGCGGCGTCCAGCAGGTCTTCATCGATGGCGCACGAGCCTTCGTAGTGCAGTTCGCACTGGGTGACCTTGACGCGGTGGATCTTCGATTTGAGCAGGGTTCGCAGCATGGGGCGGATTTTAGGGCAGGCGGAGCGTGGATTGTGGCAGCCCCGGCGGCGCGGGTCTGGGGAGGCGCCCCCAGTCGGCCTGACCGGCCGCCACCGCCTGCTGCAGCGCGGCAATCGCCGCTTCGGGGTCGGCCGCTTCGGTCACCGCGGTGATCACCGCCGCCCCGGCTGCGCCCACCGCCAGCGCCTCGCGGGCACGGGTGGGCGTCATGCCGGCGATGCCCACCACCGGCAGCGGCAGCAGCGCCACCCAGTAGGCCAGGTTGGCCGTGCCCTGCGGCAGCCAGGGCATGGCCTTGCTCTGTGTGGGGTGGATCGGCCCGCAGGCGATGGTGCTGGGCCGCAGCGCCCAGGCCCGGGCCACCTCCCAGAAGGCGTGGGTGCTGACACCCAGGCCCAGCCCGGCGCGGGCGATGGCGGCCAGGCCCTCGGGCCCGGCGGCGGCCAGGTCGTCCTGGCCCAGGTGCACCGCCACATGGGGCTGGCCGGCCGCCAGCGCGATGGTCGGGTGCCAGTGGTCGTTGATGAACAGCTGCGCACCGGCGGCCGCGGTGGCCGCCACCGCCTGCTGGATTTCTGCGTGCAAATGGGGGTGGGCCGGGTCCTTGATGCGCAGCTGCACGGTACGCACACCGGCGGCCAGCACCCGGTCCACCCAGGCGGCGCTGTCCACCACCGCGTACAGGCCGATGGCCGGGTGGCGCAGCGGCGCGAAGGCGGGCGGCGCGGCCAGCAGGCTGTCGGGTCCCTGGCCGGGCAGGCCCAAGCGTGGCAGGTTGTCGGGGTTGAGCGCAAAGCCGGCCTGTGGCCGCACCGGGCCGGCACCCGCACCGGCCGGCCGGCCGTGGCGCAGCGCCTCGGTGGTGGCCATCTTGGCAAGCACCACCGCTTCCATGGGCACAAAGCCGCGCGCCATCGCGGCGGCGGCGCTGCTGGCAAACACACAACCGGTGCCATGGTGGTGGCGGGTGGCGATTCGGGGCAGGCTGAGCCAGCCGCTGGTCTGGGGCGTCAGCGCAAAGTCCAGGCTGTGGCCGCTGTCCAGCCCATCCCGTGCGTCGCCTCCGGTGATGACCACGGCCTGGCAGCCCAGCGCCTGCAGGGTTTCGGCCGCCGCTTCCACGTCGGCGCAGGTGACGAGTGGTGGCCAGCCCAGCAAGGCCGCCGCTTCGGCGCGGTTGGGTGTCAGCAGCGTGGTGCGTGGCAGCAGGTGTTCGCGGTAGGCCTGCAGCAGCGCGGGGTTGGTCAAGGCCGTGCCGGTACTGGCGCGCAGCACCGGGTCCACCACCAGTGCCATGCCGGGGCGGGCGTGGCGCAGCCGGTCGACCGCCTGCGCCACGCACTGCAGGTTGGCAACGCTGCCAAGCAGCCCGGTCTTGATGGCTGCTGGCGGCAGGTCGTCGGCCAGTGCCGCCAGCTGGGCGCCGAGCACATCGGTGGCGACCGCGTCGATGCGCGGGACCGCCACCGAGTTTTGCGCGGTGAGGGCGGCCACAGCGGTGCAGCCGTGCACCCCCAGGGCGTCGAAGGCGCGCAGGTCGGCCTGCAGGCCGGCGCCGGCACCGCTGTCGCTGCCGGCGATGCTCCAGCAGACTGCCCAAGGCGGTTTTTCAGATGTTTTCATGGTCAAAAGTGGCGCTTGCCTAGAGAAATACTGGTGACAGTGCTATGTATTCAGGAGTGTTTGTGGCGTGTGTTACAGCACGAAAGGCCGGCCGGTCACGGGCGTGGTGGCCACGGCCATTGCCTGCTTGGCCATCACGCCGGCCTCGAACGCCATGCGGCCTGCCGCGATGCCGAGCTGGAACGCCCGGGCCATGGCCACCGGGTCGTGCGCCTGGGCCACGGCCGAGTTCAGCAGCACCGCGTCAAAGCCCAGCTCCATCGCCTGCACCGCGTCGGCCGGCGAGCCGATGCCGGCGTCCACCACCAGTGGCACACCGGGCAGGCGCTCGCGCAGCGTGCGCAGCGCCCAGGGGTTGAGCAGGCCCTGGCCCGAGCCAATCGGTGCGCCCCAGGGCATCAGGATGCGGCAGCCGGCGTCGAGCAGGCGCTGGCAGCTCACCAGGTCGTCGGTGCAGTAGGGGAACACCTCGAACCCCTCGCGCACCAGCTCGGTGGCCGCCAGCAGCAGCTCGAACGGGTCGGGCTGCAGCGTGTGCTCGTCGCCCACCACCTCGAGCTTGATCCAGTGCGTGCCAAACAGCTCACGCGCCATCTGCGCCAGCGCCACCGCCTCGCGCGCGCTGCGGCAGCCGGCGGTGTTGGGCAACAGGCGCGCGCCGCTGGCACGGACCAGCGCGTAGAAATCGCCGCTGCCCGTGCCCGGCGCCTGCACCGCCAGCTGCCGTTTCAGGCCCACGGTGACGACCTCGCTGCCCGACGCGGCAATCGCCTGCTGCAGCACGGCGGGCGAGGGGTAGCCGGCCGTGCCGAGAAAGAAGCGGCTGGTCAGGTCGGTATCGGCCATGCGGAACACCATGGGTCAGCCTCCGGTGATGGGTTGGAAGGTGAACACCGCATCGCCCTCGCGCAGCACGGTGTGCGCGCGCTGGTGGCGTGCGATGAAGACGCCATTGACGGCGGTGGCCACCGCCTCGGGCGCGATGCCGTGGCGGGCCAGCAGGTCGGCCATCGAACTGTCTGCCGGCAGTTGCTGGGGTTCGCCATTGAGGGTGATGGCGGTCATGCGGCGGCGTCCACGGACAGCGGCAGGGCTGCCATCGCCTGCTCGACCAGCGCCGGTGCCACCAGCCAGCCGTGGCGGAACAGGCCGTTGATGCGGGTCCGCCCCGGTTCGGTGTGCAGGCGCGGCCGGTTGTCAGGCAGGGCGGGGCGCAGGTTGGTTTCGGAATGCACCACGCGCGCCTCGGCCAGTGCCGGCACCACGCTGTGGGCGGCGGCCAGCAGCTCCACCGTGCTGCGCAGCGAGACCGGCGAGCGGTCCTCGCTTTCGATTTCGCTGGCCCCCACCACCACGGTGTTGTCCGGCCGTGGCACCAGGTAGACCCGGTGCCGCGGGTGCAGCAGCCGCAGCGGGCGCTGCAGTGCCACGCCGGGCGCGTGCAGCCAGAAGATTTCGCCACGGACACCGCGCAGCTGCGCGGCCACGGTGTCGTCTGGTGCGCGCGCACCGAGGCCGCGCACGTCGAACACCCAGTCGAAGCGGTGCGTGCCACCCGCGGTGTGCAGCGTGCCGGGCTCTGCCCGTGCCACGCGCTGGCCCCAGTGCCAGCGTACGCCCTGCGCCGTGCCGGCAGCGGCCAGCGCCAGCATGGCCTGCACCGTGTGGATCTGCCCTTCGCACGGCAGCAGCCAGGCATGGGCAGGGCCTTGCACCGCGGGCTCCAGCGCTTGCAGGCGGGCGCGGTCCAGCGGCTCCGGCGCTTGGTCGGAGGGGGCCTTGTGGCGCAGCAGGTCCAGCACCCGGCGGGCGGCGCCCTCGTCGCCCCGGTGGGCCAGCAGCAGGCTGCCCCGTTGCAGCCACTGCACCGGCTGCGGCAGCGCGGCCACGATGGCCGGCCACAGCGCGAGCGAACGCAGGCCCAGCGCGAACACGCCGGTGTCGGCACCTTCCAGCTCGGCCACCGGGCTCAGCATGCCGGCGGCGGTGAAGCCGGCGGCGCCCCGGCCCTGTGCATCGGGGGCCGGGTCGAATACGTCTACCGCATGGCCGGCGCGCGACAGTTCGAACGCCAGCAGCCGGCCCAGCAGGCCGGCGCCGGCGATGCCCACACGCAGCATGCTCAGGCCTTGGCGATGGGGATGTACAGCTCGCCGCCGGCGGCGCGGAACTCGGCGCTCTTGGCCGCCATGCCAGTGGCCTGGTTGTCCCGCGTTGCAGCGTAGTCGCGCACCTCCTGGCTGATCTTCATCGAGCAGAACTTCGGCCCGCACATCGAGCAGAAATGCGCCACCTTGGCCGAGTCCTTGGGCAGGGTTTCGTCGTGGAAGTCGCGGGCGGTGTCGGGGTCTAGGCTGAGGTTGAACTGGTCGCTCCAGCGGAACTCGAAGCGGGCCTTGGACAGCGCCTCGTCGCGCGCGCCGGCACTGGGGTGGCCCTTGGCCACATCGGCGGCGTGGGCGGCGATCTTGTAGGCAATGATGCCTTGCTTGACGTCGTCGCGGTCGGGCAGGCCCAGGTGCTCCTTGGGCGTCACATAGCACAGCATGGCCGTGCCCATCCAGCCAATCATGGCCGCGCCGATGGCCGAGGCGATGTGGTCGTAACCCGGCGCGATGTCGATGGTCAGCGGCCCCAGCGTGTAGAAGGGCGCCTCGTGGCAGTGCTTCAACTGCTCGGCCATGTTGGCCTGGATCAAATGCATGGGCACATGGCCCGGGCCTTCGATCATGGTCTGCACATCGTGTTTCCAGGCCACCTGGGTCAGCTCGCCCAGCGTGCGCAGTTCGGCGAACTGGGCCTCGTCGTTGGCGTCGGCGCCGCTGCCGGAGCGCAGGCCGTCGCCGAGCGAGAAGCTCACGTCGTAGGCCTTCATGATGTCGCAGATGTCTTCGAAGTGGGTGTAGAGGAAGTTTTCCTGGTGGTGGGCAATGCACCACTTGGCCAGGATGGAGCCACCGCGCGAGACGATGCCGGTGCGGCGCTGGGCGGTCAGGTGGATGAAGGGCAGGCGCAGGCCGGCGTGGATGGTGAAGTAGTCCACGCCCTGCTCGGCCTGTTCGATCAAGGTGTCGCGGTAGATTTCCCACGTGAGGTCTTCGGCCACGCCGCCGACCTTTTCCAGCGCCTGGTAGATGGGCACGGTGCCGATCGGCACCGGGCTGTTGCGGACTATCCAGTCGCGCGTGGTGTGGATGTTCTTGCCGGTGGACAAATCCATCACGTTGTCGGCGCCCCAGCGGATGGCCCACACGAGTTTTTCCACCTCTTCCTCGATGCTGGAGGTGACGGCCGAGTTGCCGATGTTGGCGTTGATCTTGACCAGGAAGTTGCGGCCAATCGCCATGGGCTCCAGCTCGCTGTGGTTGATGTTGGCCGGGATGATGGCGCGGCCACGGGCCACCTCGTCGCGCACGAACTCGGGCGTGATGGCGCGGGGCATCACCGCGCCCAGCGGGTTGCCGCGCAGGCGCTCGGCCTTGGCCGCGTCGGCCTGGTACTCGGCCATCCATTCGCGTTGGCCGTTCTCGCGCAGCGCCACGTACTCCATCTCGGGCGTGACGATGCCGCAGCGGGCGTAGTGCATCTGGGTCACATTGGCGCCGGCCTTGGCGCGGCGCGGCTGGCGTTGCAGGCCGGCGGCCTCGGCGCGCAAGGCGGCCACGCGCTGGCTTTCAGCGTCGCCGTGCTTGTCGCCGTCGTCCAGCGCCTGGGGCCGGCGGCCGGTGTAGGCCTCCGTGTCGCCGCGGGCGTCCAGCCAGGGGCCGCGCAGGTCGGGCAGGCCACGCCGCACGTCGATGGCGGCGCTGGGGTCGGTGTAGGGGCCGGAGGTGTCGTACAGGCTGACCCGCTCGCCGTTGCTCAGGGCCACCTCGCGCATCGGCACCTGCAATTGCGGGTGCAGCTGGCCGGGCAGATGGACCTTGCGGGAGGCGGGGAAGGGTTCACGCGACAGCGTCAGGCGCTGGGCGAAAGAGTCGGGGGCGTTCATGGGGCCATCCTTTCAGCGGGGCAACGGGCAGGGCTTGCACAGGTGCTCCGGGAAGGATGGACAGCGGCCACACCACGGGGTGTGCCAAGCTGTCGGGCTCTTCTTACGTCGGTACGAACCGAATCAAGTTCTCGGGTTTGGGACTGTCCATCTCAGCAGCATCGGCTGCACCCCGGAGCGGGGCGAATGGTACACCAAGCGGCTTTCAGGGCCGGCGTCAGGGCGTCAAAACGGTGGGCTTGGCCTCGGCCAGCAGGGCCGGGTAGTCACGGCTGAAGTGCAGGCCCCGGCTTTCGTGGCGGGCCTGGGCCGAGCGCACGATGAGCTCGGCCACCTGCACCAGGTTGCGCAGTTCCAGCAGGTCGCGGGTGACGTGGAAACGGGCATAGAACTCGTGGATCTCGCCTTGCAGCAGGGCAATGCGGTGGGCCGCGCGTTCCAGCCGCTTGTTGGTGCGCACGATGCCGACGTAGCTCCACATGAAGCGGCGCAGCTCGTCCCAGTTGTGGGAGATCACCACCTGCTCGTCGGCGTCGGTCACGCGGCTCACGTCCCAGGCGGGCAGGGCGGTGGCGGCAGGCGCGGGGTCGTCGAGGATGGCCTGCGCGGCGGCGCGGGCAAACACCATGCACTCCACCAGCGAGTTGCTGGCCAGCCGGTTGGCGCCGTGCAGGCCGGTGCAGGCGGTTTCGCCCACCGCGTACAGGCCGTCCAGGTCGGTGTGGCCGGCCAGGTCGCTCAGCACGCCACCGCAGGTGTAGTGCGCGGCCGGCACCACGGGGATGGGCTGTCTGGCGATGTCGATGCCCAGCTGCAGGCAGCGCTCGTAGATGTTGGGGAAGTGCTCTTTGATGAAGGCCAGTGGCTGGTGCGAAATGTCTAGGTAGACGCAGTCGAAGCCGCCTTTTTTCATCTCGAAGTCAATCGCGCGGGCCACGATGTCGCGCGGTGCGAGTTCGGCACGTGCGTCGTGGTCGGGCATGAAGCGCCGGCCATCGGGCAGCAGCAGCCTGCCGCCTTCGCCCCGCACCGCTTCGGTGATGAGGAACGACTTCGCGTCCGGGTGGTAGAGGCAGGTCGGGTGGAACTGGATGAACTCCAGGTTGGCGACGCTGCAGCCGGCGCGCCAGGCGGCGGCAATGCCGTCGCCGGTGGCGGTGTCGGGGTTGGTGGTGTAGAGGTAGACCTTGCCCGCGCCACCCGTGGCCAGGATGGTGTGCGGCGCGCTGAAGGTCAGTACCTCGTCGGTGGTTTCGTCCAGTGCGTAAAGGCCCAGGCAGCGGTTGTCGTCGGCACCGAGTTTCTGGCCGGTGATGAGGTCCACCAGCATGTGGTTTTCAAACAGCGTGATGTTGGGCGTGCCACGCACCTGGTTGATCAGCGTGCGCTGCACCGCTGCGCCGGTGGCGTCGGTCACGTGCACGATGCGGCGCTGGCTGTGGCCGCCTTCACGCGTCAGGTGCAGCTGGCCGTCTTCTTCCGAAAACGGCACGCCAAGCGACTGCAGCCAGTGGATGGTGTCGGGCGCACGTTCCACCACGAAGCGGGTGGCCTCCAGGTCGCTCAGGCCGGCGCCGGCCACCAGCGTGTCGTCCACGTGCGATTCGAAACTGTCCCCTTCGCCCAGCACTGCGGCAATGCCGCCCTGGGCCCAGCCGCTGGAGCCGTCGCTCATCGCGCGTTTGGTGAGGATGGCGACGCGGTGCGTGGGGGCCAGCCGCAGTGCGGCCGTCAGGCCAGCGAGGCCGCTGCCCACGATGAGCACGTCGAAGGAATGGGAAACTGGGCTCATGGGGTGGTTGCCGCCGCGCCGCGCCGTCCCAAGCAAGGCATGGCCCTTTGCACCAGCGAAGCGCAGGGCAAGCCTGCGCATGGGGGCAGCGCAGTGCACGAAGTGACAAGCATGGGGGTCATGTGGGTGTGTAGGCCAGGCGCACGTAGATGGGGGCGAACGCCTCGGCCTGGGTGATGTCCACCAGCGTTTCCTTGGCCAGCTCCAGCAGGGCAATGAAGGTCACCACCAGCACGGGCACGCCTTTGGACGGGTCAAACAGCTGCTCGAACTCGACGAACTTACGGCCCTGCAGGTGGCGCAGCACGATGCTCATGTGCTCACGCACCGAGAGTTCGGCGCGGCTGATCTTGTGGTGCTGCACGAGCTTGGCGCGTTTCAGGATGTCGCGCCAGGCCTCCTGCAAATCGACCACGTTCACGTCGGGAAAACGCGGCGCCAGAGACTGCTCGATCACCACCTGCGCGCGCAGCACATCGCGGCCAAGTTGCGGCAACTCGTTCAGCCGGGCGGCGGCGAGCTTGATCTGTTCGTACTCCTGCAGCCGGCGCACCAGCTCGGCACGCGGGTCTTCGGGTTCCTCGCCGCCGGCGGTCTTCTTGGGCGGCAAGAGCATGCGCGACTTGATCTCGATCAGCATCGCCGCCATCAGCAGGTACTCGGCCGCCAGCTCCAGGTTGTGGGCGCGGATTTCGTCGACATAGACCAGGTACTGCCGGGTCAGTCCGGCCATGGGGATGTCGAGGATGTTGAAGTTCTGCTTGCGGATCAGGTAGAGCAGCAAGTCCAGCGGGCCTTCAAACGCCTCCAGAAACACCTGCAACGCATCGGGCGGGATGTAGAGGTCGTGCGGCATCGCAAACAGCGGCTCGCCGTAGAGCCGCGCCAGCGCCACCTGGTCGATCACCTCGGGCATGGCCGTCAGTGGCAGGCTGGCCGGGGCGCTGTCAACCGCAGCAGGGGACACGCTGGCCATATTTTGCTATGTAAAAAATAGCAAACTTGTTAGATTTCACTAAGGCTTGAGGTCGATTTGACGCTTATTTGCCTTCGGTTTGGTAGACATAGGGCTTTTGCGGCACCTGGGCGTCGCGGAAAGCGCTTTGCGCGCTGCGGTCCACGTTTTTGTCCCACAGCAGGGCACGGCCCGCACGCTGCTGCGCTTCCAGCTCGGGTTTTTGCACCTTCATCTGGTCGATGAACTGGGTGACTTCAGACTGGTAATCGGGGCGGCGAAAGAACGACATAGACTTAACCTCTTTTCACGATTTTACCGGGGATGCCATGGGCCACCGATTCTGGACCGCTGTACTCGCCACCGCCCTGCTGGCGCTGGCCGGCTGCGACCCGCAGCGCATCAGCGAGCTGGAAGAAGGTGTGTCCACCGAAGCCGACGTGCGGGCCCGGTTTGGTGCGCCCGAAAAGATCTGGGACGCGCTCGATGGCGGCCGGGTGTTCGAGTACAGCCGCCAGCCCGCCGGCCACCAGAACTACATGGTCACCATCGGCGCCGACGGCCGCATGGCCGCATTGCGCCAGGTGCTGACACCGGTGAACTTTGCCCGCGTGCAGCAGGGCATGCCGATGGAAGAGGTGCGCCAGATGCTGGGCAAACCCATGCGCATCACCCCGTACGATTTGAAGCGCCAAACCCATTACGACTGGCGCTACCTGGACGGCCCCAACGCCAGCGACGCCAAGGTCTTCACCGTGGTGTTTGACGCCGACCTGCGGGTGGTGGGCACCGGCTCGGTGATCGACCCGGACCTCACCCGCTGACAGCGGTTGAGGCGTTGCTGAAGCGGCAGGCCGCGTCGGAGCGCTCCATCAGCGACAGCGGCTGGCCGTGCAGGCCGGTGACGTGCCAGCCCAGGCCCCGTGCCGCGACGGCGTCGTGCAGTTGCGTCAAGGCCTCCAGCCCGGTGGTGTCGAGGTAGACCAGCGTGCTGGCGTCCAGCCGCACCGTGGTGCCGAGGGGGGCGGCCTCCAACGCGGCCACCAGCGCGTCCAGCTGCGCCACCGCGCCAAAGAACAGCGAGCCTTCGAGCTGGATTTGCAGCGTGTGGGCGTCGGGCCGCAATAGCTCGGCCCGGAACAGCACCGCCATGCGCCGCACAAACAGCACGCACGACAGCACCAGCCCGACCTGGATGCCCACCGTCAAATCAAACACGATGGTCAGCGCAAAGGTGGACAGCATCACCAGCCGGTAATGGGTGCTGAAGCGCCGCATGCGGGCGAACTCGTGCCAGTCGCCCATGTTCCACGCCACGAACAGCAGGATGCCGGCCAGCACCGCCAGCGGCACATACAGCGCCAGTGGGGCAGCGGCCAACACGATCACCATCAGCGTCAGCGCGTGCACGATGCCGGAGACCGGCGTGGTGGCCCCGGCGCGGATGTTGGTCACCGTGCGTGCAATGGTGCCAGTGACCGGCATGCCACCCAAAAAAGGCACCACGATGTTGGCTGCGCCTTGTGCCATCAGTTCCTGGTTCGGGTCGTGCCGGCGCGGGCCTGCGGCCGCAGGCGTGGCGGCCGTGGTCATCTGGGCCAGCGCCTGGTCGGCCATGCGGGCGCACAGCAGCGACTCCACCGCGCCCAGCAGCGCAATGGTGAAGGTCGGCGCCACCAGCAAGCGCACCGTTTCCCAGCTGAAGTTGGGCAACTCGAACACGGGCAGGCTCTGCGGGATGCTGCCAAAGCGCGTGCCAATGGTTTCCACCGGCAGGCTGAGCGCCCAGGCCGCCAGCGTGAGGCTGACCAGCGCCACCATCGGTCCCGGTGTGCGGGAGGCAACGTGCCGCATGCGGCGGTCCAGGTTTGAAAACAGGGGCACCTTGCCGGACCAGAGTTTGGGCCACAGCATCAGCCCACCAAAACACAGCAGGCCCAGCCCCAGTGCGTAAAAATTGGCGGTGTGGATGTGCCGGCCCAGCACGCTGAGTTGCGAAAAGAAATCCGCAGGCATGCGGGCAATGTGCAGCCCAAACAGGTCCCGCAGCTGCGACACCGCCACCAGCACCGCAATGCCGTTGGTGAAACCCACCACAATGCTGACCGGCACGTGCCGCACCAGCGAACCCAGCCGCAACCAGCCCATCAGCAGCAGGATGACGCCAGCGCAGGCGGTGGCGATCAGCAGGTTGGGCACACCGTGGCGCTGCACGATGTCGTAGACGATGACAATGAAGGCGCCCGCCGGCCCGCCAATCTGCACGTTGGAGCCACCCAGCGCGGCAACCAGCAACCCGCCGATGATGGCGGTCCACAAGCCCGCTTCGGGCTTCAGGCCAGAGGCCACCGCAAACGCCATCGCCAGCGGCAGCGCCACCACCCCCACCGTGATGCCGGCACCCACGTCGCGCAGCAGGCGGGGCCGGTCGTAGCCGGGCAGGGTGTCCAGCAGGCGCGGGCGGAAGCGGGCGACGCGCTGGTCAAACAGCCGGTGGATGCGCTGGCGCCAGGCGGTGGTGTCGGGTGTGGTCACGCGTTGCCTCCCCGCAGGTTGGACAAACGGGGGGCAGTGCGTGGCATGGCGTCGCCTGGCTCAGTGGATGCGCATGCCGGGCTGTGCACCGGGCCAGGGCTCCAGCACATGGATGCCGGGATGGGTTTTTTCATCGGCGTGGCTGGCTGCAAGAACCATGCCCTCGCTGAGGCCAAACTTCATCTTGCGTGGCGCCAGGTTGGCCACCACCACGGTGAGTTTTCCGACCAGTTGTTCCGGCTTGTAGGCACTGGCAATGCCGCTGAAGACGTTGCGGGTTTTGCCCTCGCCCACGTCCAGCGTCAGGCGCAGCAGCTTGGTTGAACCTTCCACCGGCTCGCAGTTGACGATCTTGGCAATGCGCAGGTCGATCTTGGCGAAGTCGTCGATGGTGATGACTGGCGCTATGTCCTCGCCGCCGGGGACCCGCTTTTCAGGTTCGGGCGCGGCAGGGGGCTCGAACAAGGCGTCGAGCTGTTTCACGTCCACGCGTTGCATGAGGTGATGGTAGGTACCGATGGCATCTGCCAAGCCGCGCAAGTCACTCCAAAGAGGTTGGCGATCTAGGCTGAAAAGCGATCGATAGGCTTGCCTCGCAACATGGGGCAGGATGGGTGATAGATATACGGTCAGTACTTGGAATGCGCGGATGCAATTGGAGCAAACCTCATGCAGTGCGTTGCGTGCCTCGGGATGCTTCGCAAGCTCCCAAGGCTTTTGTCGGTCAAAGTAAGCATTGACCTCGTCTGCCAATCGCATGATTTCTCGAATGGCTTTGGCAAATTCACGTTGTTCGAAGTCTTGCCGAATCTGGCCCTCCGAGCCCAAAACAACCAAGATGGGGCCCTCAGATGTCGTCTCTCCAATTGTGGTTTGGCTCTGACTAAGTTTGCCGTCAAAAAATTTGTGAATAAAGCTGGCCGAACGGCTGGCAATATTCACATACTTACCCACCAGGTCGCTGTTGACCCGGGCCATGAAGTCGTCGGGGTTGAAGTCGATGTCTTCGTTGCGGGCGTTCAGCTTGGCGGCCAGGTAGTAGCGCAGCCATTCGGGGTTCATGCCCAGGCCGAGGTACTTCAGCGGGTCCAGCCCGGTGCCGCGGCTCTTGCTCATCTTCTCGCCGTTGTTCACCGTGAGAAAGCCGTGCACGTTGATCTTGTCCGGCACCTTGCGGCCGCTGAAGTGCAGCATCGCCGGCCAGAACAGCGTGTGGAAGGTGATGATGTCCTTGCCAATGAAGTGCACCTGCTCCACGTCGGGGTTGGCCATGAAGGCGCCGTAGTCGATGCCGATGCGGTCGAGGTAGTTTTTCAGCGAGGCGAGGTAACCGACCGGGGCGTCCAGCCACACATAAAAGTACTTGCCCGGTGCGTCGGGAATCTCGATGCCGAAGTAGGGCGCGTCGCGGCTGATGTCCCAGTCGCCCAGGGCGGTTTTGCCGGTCTCAGGGTCTGGTGTGAGCCATTCGCTGATCTTGTTCAGCACCTCGGGTTGCACCGCGCCGCTGGTGGTCCAGGCCTTCAGGAAGTCCAGGCAACGCGGGTCAGACAGTTTGAAGAAGAAGTGCTCGGAGGTTTTCAGCACCGGCGTGGCGCCCGACAGCGCCGAATACGGGTTGATGAGCTCGGTGGGTGCGTAGACCGCGCCGCAGACCTCGCAGTTGTCGCCGTACTGGTCCTTGGCGTGGCAGTTCGGGCACTCGCCCTTGATGAAGCGGTCCGGCAGGAACATGCCCTTGTCGGGGTCGTAGAACTGCTCGATGGTTTTGCTGCTGATCAGGCCATTGGCCTTCAGGTCGCGGTAGATCTGCTGGGCCAGCGCGTGGTTCTCCGGCGCGTCGGTGCTGTGCCAGTTGTCAAAGGCAATGTGGAAACCGTCCAGGTAGGGCTTGCGGCCAGCGGCGATGTCGGCCACAAAGGCCTGCGGTGTCTTGCCGGCTTTTTCGGCGGCAATCATGATCGGCGCGCCATGGGCGTCGTCGGCGCAGACGAAGTGCACCGTGTGGCCCTGCATGCGCTGGAACCGCACCCAGATGTCGGCCTGGATGTATTCCATGATGTGGCCGATGTGGAACTTGCCGTTGGCGTACGGCAGGGCGGTGGTGACGAACAGTTGGCGCGGAGAGGCGGAGGAAGTCATGGGCAGGTTTCGGCGGCGGAGACCGATTTTAGGGTCTGCCGCCCCAGCCACCCCCTAGCGCAGCATCCACAGCCCCAGGCGGCCGGTGCTGGCCGCCAGCCGCAGGCGGCTGGCACGCACGTCGGTGTCGGCGCGCACACTGGCGAGCCGAGCTTCGTCCAGCACACCCCGGGCGCTGAGCCAGTCCAGAATGCCGCCCACCCCTTGCCGGTAGCGCTCGCGGGCCAGCTGTTCGGACTGCGTTGCGGTCTGCAACAGGTCGGTGGCAGCACGCCGCTGGGCCTGGCTGGCTTCCCAGTCCACATGGGCACGCCAGATGTCCAGGTGCACCTGGCGCTGCAGCGCCTCCAGCGCGGCGGCGCGGGCTTCTGCATCGGCCGCAGCGGCCTGGGCCCGGTAGCGTGGCTCGAAACCCTGAAACAGCGGAACACTCAATTGCACCCCCACGGCGGCGACCCGGCTGGGTGCGACCGGGTTGTTGCCCGGCGGCGGGGTGTGTGCCTGCTGCCCGCTGACCGTCAGCACGGGCCGGCCTTCGGCCAGTGCGGCGGCGCGGCGCTGCTCAGCGGCTTGCACCTCGGCCCGGGCATGAATGAGTGCCGGGTGGTTCTGGATGGCCAAGCCCGCCAGGTCGTCGGCAGAAGGCAGGGGGTCGTCGCGCAGTTGCAGGTCTTCGGTGCGCGGCAGCGTGAGTGCTGCGCCCGGGGGCAGGCCCAGCGCAGTGGCCAGCACCGCCCGCTGTTTGCGTGCGGTGGCCTGTGCGGTCAGGCGGGTGGCCGTGGTCCTGGCGGCGGCGGTTTTGGCCTGCAACTGGTCGGCCATGCCCACGGCGCCCCCTTCCTGCCGGCCCCGCACAATGTCCAGCCCGGCCAGCGCGATCTGCTCGGCCTCCCGGCTGGCGTTGGCGCTGGCCTCGCTGGCCAGGGCCTCGAAGTAGGCCTGCACCATGTCCAGAAACACCCGTTGCACGGCGCTGTCGTGGCTGGCATTGGCCGCGTCCAGCACCGCACGGGCCTGGGCATGGCGCGCGTCGCGGCGGCCAAAATCGGCCAGCACCCAGCTCATCCGCAGGCTGCCGCCACGGGTGTTGGCGGCAAAGGTGTCGGGGATGCCGGTGAAGCGTTGGCGCGTGCGGCTGGTGTCCAGCTCGGCACTGACCTGCGGCAGGTAGGCTGCGCGGGTGGCCCCCAGTTCGGCGGCCGCGCCCCGCGCCACGGCCCAGGCTTCCCGTGTGCGGGGCTGCTGGCACAGCGCCCTTTCCACCGCTTCTGCCAGCGGCAGCGGTGTGCTCGGTGGTCCCGCAGGGCAGGCCACCGCCGCGTCGGATCTGTGCTGCACACCGGGCGTGGCATGGCTGCTGGCGCGCGCTGCCGTGCCCCACGGGTCTGCCCAGCGGCTAGTCTGGGCCTGTGCCGCCCCTGCCACCACCCAGACCAGGCCCGCAACACCCGCGTGCCAGAGGCGGAGGCGGAAAAAAATGGGCGGAATCATGCCGCCGCCAGTGCCAGCGGTGCGGCCCGCATGGCGTGTCGAATGGTGTCGAAATCGACCGGTTTGCTTTCTGCCACGATGCGCCCCTGACACAGCACCACCGCGCGGTCGGCGCTGGCGATGGTTTGGGACCGGTGGGCAATGAGGATGCGGGTCAGCGGCAGCGCACGGATGGCGGCATTGACGCGCTCTTCCGATTCCACATCGAGGTGGCTGGTGGCTTCGTCCAGCACCAGGATGGCGGGTTCCCGGTACAGCGCGCGGGCCAGCAGCACCCGCTGTTTCTGGCCCCCCGACAACGCGGTGCCCATGTCCCCCACCAGTGTGTTGTAGCCCATCGGCAAGGCCTCGATGTCGGTGTGCACATCGGCCAGGCGAGCGGCTTTTTCGATGTCGGCCGGACGTGGGTCGGGGTCGAAGAAGGCGATGTTGTCGGCAATCGAGCCGGCGAACAGCATGTCGTCCTGCGTCACCGACGCGATCAGGCCGCGGGCCTGGGTGTGGTTGTGGGCGGTCAGCACGGTGTCGCCAATGGTCACGCGGCCCTGGCCCGCAGGCCGCAGGCCCAGCAAGAGCTGAATCAGTGTGGTTTTGCCGCTGCCCGACGGCCCGACGATGGCCAGCGCCTCCCCCGGGGCCACGGTCAGGTTCAGGTCCTGCAGCACCCAGGGCGACTGTTCGCTGTAGCGGAAATGCACGCCCACCAGCGCCACGCCAGCCTGTTGCGTGCGTGGCGGCTGCAGCACGGGCGATTCTTCTTCTGGCGTGCTGAGCGCAATGTCGGCCAGGCGCTCCATGTGCAGGCCCACCATGCGCAACTCGAACAAACGGTCGATGAGCTGGCCTGCGCGTTGCGTGAACTGGTCCTTGTAGGCCAGAAATGCCACCAGCGCACCTACTGTGAAGCCGCCTTCAATGACCATGCTGGCGCCCAGCGCCACGATCACCACCCGCTCCAGCCCGAAGGCCACGCCGTTGAAATGGCGGTTCAGCAGTTGCAGCCGCTGGTTGCGCAGCCCGGCGTTGATTTCTTCGGCCACCAGCGCCAGCCACGACTGCCGGCGGTCCTGGCCGCGCTGGAACAGCTTGATGGGCTTGATGCCGCGGACGGTTTCCAGAAAATGCGACTGCTGTTTGGCCGTGTGCACGATCTGCTCTTCGGCCGAGCGGCGCAGCGCCTGCCACGAGGCCCACCGCACCAGGCCGTACAGCACGATGACCGCGAGCGCCACGCTGGCCATCAGCGGGCTGTAGAGGAACATCAGCGCGATCACCGCCAACGACATCACGCCGTCCAGGATCGCCTCGACAAACTCCGAGGTCAGGTTGCGCTGGATGGCGTCGATGGCACCAAAGCGCGAGACCACGTCGCCCAGGTGCCGCGATTCAAAAAACGCCACCGGCAGGCGAACCAGGTGGTTGAACAGGTTGTTGCGCCACTGCAGGTTCAGGTTGGTGGCCAGGAACAGCATCACCCAGGCACGCAGCAGGCTGACAGCCTGCTGGAACAGCACCAGCAGGCCAAAAGCCAGACCCAGCGTCAGCAGCAGGCCGTGGTCGGCCGAGACGATCACGTCGTCAATCACCCACTGCATGTAAAACGGTCCCGCGAGCACAAAAACCTCCAGCACCAGCGCCAGCAACAGCACCTGCGCCATGGCCGGTACCAGCCCCCGAACCTGGCCGATCAACTGGCGCAGCGACACCTTCCTCTGCACGGTGGCGGGTTCGAAACCCTCTATGGGCCAGAGTTCCAGCGCCACGCCGGTGAAGCTGGCCGACACCTCCTGCATCGGCACTTCACGCAGACCCTGCGCCGGGTCGTGGATGACGATGGAGCGTTCGCGCACGGCTTTCAGCACCACGAAATGGTTGAAGTTCCAGTGCAGGATGGCCGGGCGCCGCAGGTCCTTGAGGTCTTCCAGCTGCAGTTTGACCGGCCGGGTTCCCAGCGCCATGGCAGCGGCCACCTGCATGAGCTGGCCCAGCGTGCTGCCCAGCAGCGAAACCGAGAAGTTGCGCCGCAGGCTGGGCAGGTCGACCTTCAGGCCGTGGAAACCTGCCACCATGGCCAGGCAAGCCAGCCCACATTCGGTGGCTTCGGTCTGCAGTACCAGTGGCAGGCGGTGGCCCGATTCCCAGCGCAGCAGCCGGTGCAGGGGGGGGGCCTCGGCGTTTTTCATCCTGCGGTCCTCGACAGGCTGCGCAGCGGTGCCAACGCCCACTCGTACAGCCTGCGCTGCTCGCTCATCAGGTCGGCGTCAAGTTGCATGCCGGGTTGTAGCAGCAGGTCTTTGTGCCGCCCCTGAAACAGCGGGGTTGTCAGGGCAACAGTGACCAGGTAGCGGGCTTCTTGGTTGTTGGCCGGCAGTCCGCTGGCCGCCATGTCGGCGGCCGCCACGGTGGTGCGCGACACGCTGAGCACTTCGCCCTGCGCCTGGCCGAACCTCTGGTACGGGAAGGCATGCAGGCGCATCCGCACCGTTGTGCCAGGGCGCACAAAACCGGCACTGCGGCTGGGGGCGTGCAACTGCGCCACCAGCCGGGAGGACGCCGGCACCACATGCACCAGCAAGCTGCCGGGTTCGACGCGCTGGCCGGTGTCCACCAACAGGGCGGTCACCGTGCCGTCGACCGGCGCCACGACCCGGGTTTCCAGGCGGCTTTCGGCGGCCGACAGGTCTTGTGCGGCGCCGGTTTGCTCGCGCTGCAGCTGCGACAACTGGTTGGCGTAGCGCAGCTGCAGCGCGGCGAGGTCGGATTCGCGTGCTTCCAGATCGCGCCGAACCGAGAGCCGGCCCCGCTCCAGCTGGGCCAGGCGGCTGGCCTGGTCGAGCCTTTCGGCGACTTTCTGGTCGTGTTGGTCGCGCGAGACCAGGTCTTGTGTGGCCATGCGGGCGTAGCGCGATTCGGCGGCGGCGGCCAGTTGCAACCGGCGTGTCTGCAGGCCCATTTCCTCCTGCAGGCGCAAGAGCTCCTGCTTCAGGCTGGCGACCCGCCGCGCCATTGCGCGGCTTTCTTCCTCCAGCAGACTTTGCAGCTTGCTTTCTTCGTCCTTGAGCAATTGGGTGCGCAGGCGAAGCTGTTCGCCGATCTGTGCCTCCAGGCCGCCTGTGCGGTTCTGCCGCTCGCCCGACAGGGTGTAGAGCAGGTCGCCGGCGCGCACCGGCTGGCCTTCCACCACCGGGCGGGCCGTCACGACGCCTGCTTGTGGCGCGGTGACGCGGATCAGGCCGGTGTCTGGCGTCAAGATGCCCTGAACGGTGGTGCGCCGTGTGTAGGTGCCCAAAGCGAGAACCAGAACCAACCCGAGGCAGGCCAGCACGGCCAAGGCGGCATACACCTTGTGGGAGAGCGGTTGCGCCAGGAGGATGGGGCCGAGCGCATGGCTGTGCTGGGCTTCAACAGCCTCGGTTCGAAATAAAGGTGGGGGTGGCATCGTGGTGCGTGAATGGCGCGACGTGGCGGGGTGTCAGATGCCGTCTGTGGGCGGGACGGTATGCCCGAGGCCTGTGGTGCAGTTGTCCATAGGGGGCCAAGACAGGGCGTTACCGCCCTGTCCTGAAGCACTTCACAACAGAAAGTTCGCCCTGCGGGATGGTTCAGGGCAGCCTCAAAAGGCCATGAACTGGGGCGGTGGCGCAGCCTGTAGGGCCTTGCCAGCCGCCTTCTGAATCAGACGAGTTTTGGCAGGCCGGGCAAACCGGGCAGTTTCAGGGCGGCAGGGCCTTCGGACAGCACACGGCCGGCAAAAGCCAGCACCGTGAAGGGGCTGAACTTGCTCACTTCGATCACTGCCACAGGGTTGTCTTCGACCAGCAGGCGCAGGCCGCCCGACACTTGGTTCAATTCCTCGGTTTGCAGGGTTTGAATGCTCATGGTGTAAATCCTTAATAACTAAATTGAATTTAAATCAGTCGAAATAAATAAATCGACATATTTAGTTTAGGGAGCTTTGTTCGGATTCCCAAGAAATTAAAGCTATTCTCGGGGAAATTCAAGGGTTAATACTAATTGACTGAATTATTAAATAATTAATTTATCTTTGGATTGTGTTGAAGTGCCACCTTCTACAATAGGGCGAATTACAGGATTTCTCGCCATGGCAACAATTGACCAACTCACCCATGCCCTTCAGGCCGTGGTGGACCCCAACACGGGAAAAGACTTCGTCAGCACCAAAGCACTGAAGAATCTGCAAATCACCGACGGCGATGTATCTTTCGACGTGGTGCTCGGTTACCCCGCCAAAAGTCAGATGCCGGCGCTGCGCAAGGCGCTGGTGTTGGCCGCCAAGGGCGTGGCGGGTGTGGGCAACGTGTCGGTCAACCTCAGCATGCAGATCGTGCCGCACGCGGTGCAGCGCGGTGTGCAGCTGCTGCCCAAGGTGAAAAACATCATCGCCGTGGCCTCGGGCAAGGGCGGCGTGGGCAAAAGCACCACCGCCGTCAACCTGGCGCTGGCGCTGGCTGCCGAAGGCGCCAGCGTGGGTTTGCTCGATGCCGACATCTACGGCCCGAGCGTGCCGATGATGATGGGCGTGGAAGGCCGGCCCGAGAGCGAAGACGGCCAGACCATGGAACCGCTGGAAAACTACGGTGTGCAGGTCATGTCCATCGGTTTTCTGGTGGCGCAAGACGAAGCCATGATCTGGCGCGGCCCCATGGCCACCCAGGCGCTGGAGCAGTTGCTGCGCCAGACCAATTGGAAAGACCTGGATTACCTGATCGTTGACATGCCGCCCGGCACCGGCGACATCCAGCTCACGCTCAGCCAGCGGGTGCCCATGACCGGCGCGGTGGTCGTTACCACGCCGCAGGACATTGCCCTGCTGGATGCGAAAAAGGGCATCAAGATGTTCGAGAAAGTCGGCGTGCCGATCCTGGGCATTGTCGAAAACATGGCGGTGCACGTCTGCAGCAACTGCGGCCACACCGAGCACATCTTTGGCGCTGACGGCGGCAAGAACATGGCGGCCGAATACAACATGGCCTACCTGGGCGCGCTGCCGCTGAACATGCAGATCCGTGTGCAGGCTGACAGCGGCATGCCCACCGTGGTGGCCGACCCGGAAGGGGAAGTCGCCGCGATTTACAAGGCGGTGGCGCGGCAGGTGGCCATCACCGTGGCGGCCAAGGCGAAAGACTTTTCGAGCAAGTTTCCGTCGATCAAGATTTCCAAGGACACCTGAAGACGGGGGGGCTGCGCATGAACCTGCTCGCCTCGCTCCGCTACCTGGTGGCTTTGGACGAGCACCGGCATTTTGGCCGTGCGGCGCAGGCCTGCCACATCACGCAGCCGGCGCTCTCCAATGCCTTGCGTGCGCTGGAGGAAGAGTTTGGCACCTCGATTGTCAAGCGGGGCCGTGCGTTTGCCGATTTCACGCCCGAAGGCGAGCGCATCCTGGCCAGCGCGCAGCGCATGCTGCACGAACACGAGTTGCTGCAGCAGGAGCTCAACAGCGTGGCCGGGCGGCCGCAGGGCACGCTGACGCTGGCTGCGGTGCCCACGGCAGTGCCGATTGCAGCGCGTTTTGCCGCGCTGTTGCAGGCCCGCCACCCCGGCATTGCCCCGGTGGTGCGTTCGATGAGTTCACCCGAAATTGAAGTGGGGCTGGAAAGCCTGTCGGTGGACATGGGTCTGGGCTACACCGACCGGGTGGGCCAGCGCGGCATCAAGCTGCGCACCATCGACCAGTACACCGAGCGTTATTTTCTGCTGCGCCGTGCGGAAAGCCCGTCGGCCGATGGGTTGCAGATGGGCCCGGCGATGTCGTGGCTGGAGGCGTCGCAGTTGCCGCTGTCGCTGCTGACGGCCGAGATGCACAACCGCACCATCATCGACAGCGCCTTTGCGGTGGCTGGCGCCGAAGTCCGGCCCGCGATCCAGACCAATTCGATCCTCACGCTGGGCCTGAGCGTGGTGGCCGGTGCGGTGTGCAGTGTGCTGCCGGGTGCGCTGGTGGGTGTGATGCGCGGCTACCGCGAACTCGAAGCGCTGCCGCTGGTCCACCCCGAGGTGCTGACGCCGATCGGCTTCATGGTCGCCATCACCGACCGGCCCTCGCGCACGGTGGAGGCGGCCTTGGCCATGGCGGAAGAGGCCTTCTGGCAGGAGCAGGTGGCGGCGCACAGCGGCCTGCTGGTGGCCTGAAAACGTGTGCATCCATTCACAAGTTGTATCGCGCCATGTCTGGAATCAATTTGACCTGCTGACCTTCCGTCTCTGACACTTCGCTGCGCCTGCACAGGGGCGACTACAACGAAGACCAAGGAGACAACATGTCAACAGTCATGGGGGGCCGCTTCCCCGCCTCGGCCGGCGCGCCGGGTTTGCTGGACAAGGAGCGCATCATTGCCGGCCCCGGTTTCAACCGCTGGCTGGTCCCGCCCGCCGCGCTGGCCATCCACCTGTGCATCGGCATGGCCTATGGCTTTTCGGTGTTCTGGTTGCCACTGTCCAAGGCGCTGGGCATCAAGGACGCCATCAAGTGCGGGCCGGATGTGGGTTTTTTCCAGGAGCTGTTCACCACCACCTGCGACTGGAAGATTTCCACGCTGGGCTGGATGTACACCCTGTTCTTTGTGCTGCTGGGCATCTCGGCCGCCACCTGGGGCGGCTGGCTGGAACGGGCCGGCCCGCGCAAGGCCGGCGTAGTGTCGGCGGTCTGCTGGTGCGGCGGCATGCTGGTCTCGGCGCTGGGCATCCATTTGCACCAGTTCTGGCTGATGATCCTCGGCTCCGGCGTGATCGGTGGCATTGGCCTGGGGCTGGGCTACATCTCGCCGGTGTCCACCCTCATCAAGTGGTTCCCTGACCGGCGTGGCATGGCCACCGGCATGGCCATCATGGGCTTTGGTGGCGGCGCGATGATCGGCTCGCCGCTGGCGGCCGACCTGATGAAGTACTTCGCCACCCCCACCGACGTGGGCGTGATGCAGACCTTTGTGGTGATGGCGCTGGTGTATTTCGTCTTCATGATGGCCGGCGCCTTTGGCTACCGTGTGCCCGAGACCGGCTGGAAACCGGCTGGCTGGACACCGCCGCCCGCGCAGGCCGGCAACACCATGATCACCCAACGCCACGTGCACGTGAAGCGCGTCTGGGGCATTCCGCAGTTCTGGCTGATCTGGATGGTGCTGTGCATGAACGTGAGCGCCGGCATTGGCGTGATCGGCATGGCCTCGCCCATGCTGCAGGAGGTGTTTGGCGGCTCGCTGATCGGTGTGGGCCAGAAGTTTGGCGAGCTCGACAAGGCGCAACTCGCGGCCATTGCCACGGTGGCGGCCGGCTTTACCGCGCTGCTCAGCCTGTTCAACATCGGTGGGCGTTTCTTCTGGGCCAGCATCTCGGATTTGCTGGGCCGAAAGATGACTTACATCGTCTTTTTCGTGCTCGGGGGCGTGCTGTATTTCAGCGTGCCTGGCAGTGCGGCGGCGGGCAGCATTGTGCTGTTTGTGGGTGCCTTTTGTGTGATTCTCTCGATGTACGGCGGTGGCTTTGCCACCGTGCCGGCCTACCTGGCCGACATCTTTGGCACACAGATGGTGGGCGCCATCCATGGCCGCCTGCTCACCGCCTGGGCCACGGCCGGCATTCTCGGCCCGGTGGTGGTGAACTACATGCGCGAGTACCAGCTCAGCCTGGGCCTGCCGCGCGAGCAGGTCTACAACCAGACCATGTACATCCTGGTGGGCATGCTGGTGGTGGGCCTGGTCTGCAACCTCATGGTGCGCCCGCTGGCCGACAAATGGTTCATGACCGACGCCGAACTGGCCGAGGAAAAACGCCTCGCGCACGAGCGCATGGTGGCCTCCGAAGTGGGCGTCAGCAGCGGCGTGGCCAGCGACAGCCGGGTCAGCCCGGTGGTGGTGGTCGTGGCCTGGCTGGCGGTGGGCATTCCGCTGTGCTGGGGTGTTTACCGCACGCTGCTGAGTGTGGCGAAATTTTTCGGCTGACCCCCTGTTGGCGCACGGTTCCCTGAAGGCATGAACAACATCACCGACATCCCCCAGATCAAGACGGTTGCCCTGGCCACCGCGGACGAGATGCGCGAGCGCATCCGGCGCCAAAGCAAACGCAAGGGCCGCCAGCCTGATGCGGTGTCGGTGGCGGAAGTGCGCGCATTGGTGGGCGAGGCGCCGCACCGGCGCGACCTGCTGATCGAGCACCTGCACAAGCTCAACGACGCCTGGCGTGGCCTGCACAACCGGCATCTGGTGGCCCTGGCAGCCGAGATGAACATCCCGATGGCCGAGGTGTACGAAGTCGCCACCTTCTACCACCACTTCGAGGTGCTGGAAGACGGCGCGCAGGGCCCGGGCCTGACGGTGCGGGTGTGCGACGGCCTGTCGTGCCAGCTCGCCGGGGCCGACGACCTGCTGGCCCGGCTGCCGGCCTTGCTGGGCGCGGGCGAGATGCCAGGTGGCATCCGTGTGGTGGCAGCGCCGTGCATTGGCCGCTGTGAGCAGGCGCCTGCGGTGGCCGTGGGGCAGCGCGCGGTGGCCTGTGCCACCCTTGAATCGGTGGTTTCGGCATCAAAATGGCCACAAGCCTTAGTGAAACCTGACGATTCAGCTATCAATTTTGATCCTTCCAGCCTGGCGGAGCAGGGCGTTTCACCGTCGCCCAAGCCCGCTGCGGTGGGCTACGACGCCTACCGTGCCAACGGGGGCTACGCGCTGGCCGCTGCGGTGGTGAACGGCGAGCACGAGGCCGAGGCCATCGTCAAGGCAATGGAAGATTCTGGTTTGCGCGGCCTGGGCGGTGCGGGTTTTCCGGCCGGGCGCAAGTGGCGCATCGTGCGTGAGCAGCCCAGCCCGAAGCTGATGGCCGTGAACATCGACGAAGGCGAGCCTGGCACCTTCAAGGACCGCACCTACCTGGAACGCGACCCGCACCGCTTTCTGGAAGGCATGCTGGTCGCGGCACAGGTGGTGGGCGTCGAGGCCTGCTACATCTACCTGCGCGACGAGTACCACGGCTGCCGCGCGCTGCTGGAACAGGCCATCGCCCGCCTGCAGGCCGACCCGCCCTGCCCGTTGCCAAAAATCGAGCTGCGGCGCGGTGCCGGTGCCTACATCTGCGGCGAAGAGTCGGCCATGATCGAGAGCATCGAAGGCAAGCGCGGGGAGCCCCGCATGCGGCCGCCCTACATCGCCCAGGTCGGCCTGTTTGGCCGACCCACGCTGGAGCACAACTTCGAGACGCTGTACTGGGTGCGCGACATCGTGGAGAAAGGCCCGCAGTGGTTCAGCGGCTTTGGCCGCCACGGCCGCAAGGGCCTGCGCAGTTTCAGCGTCAGCGGGCGGGTCAGGTCGCCCGGTGTCAAGCTGGCGCCCGCCGGCATCACCCTGCGTGAGCTGGTGGACGAGTACTGCGGTGGCATGGCCGACGGCCACGAACTCTATGCCTACCTGCCCGGCGGTGCCTCGGGCGGGATTTTGCCGGCCAGCATGGCCAACATCCCGCTCGACTTTGACACGCTGCAACCGTATGGCTGCTTCATTGGTTCGGCTGCCGTGATTGTGCTGGGCAACCACGACAAAGCCCGCGATGCGGCGCTCAACATGATGCGGTTTTTTGAGCACGAAAGCTGCGGCCAGTGCACGCCGTGCCGCGTTGGCACGGGCAAGGCCGCCGCGCTGATGCAGGGCGCGCAGTGGGACAACGCGCTGCTGGAAGACCTGAGCCAGGTGATGGTGGATGCGTCCATTTGTGGCCTGGGCCAGGCCGCGCCCAACCCGGTCCGCTGTGTCCAGAAATACTTTTCCCACGAGATTGGCTAACGCATGAACGCGCCGTTCAAACTCACCGAAGTCCTGCCCGCCACCATCGCTTTCCAGCTGGACGGCCAGCCCGTCAACGCCTTCGAGGGCGAAACCATTTTGCAGGCCGCCAAGCGGCACGGCACCGACATCCCGCACCTTTGCTACAAGGAAGGCTACCGGCCCGATGGCAACTGCCGCGCCTGCGTGGTCGAGGTGAAAGGCGAGCGCACGCTGGCCCCCAGCTGCTGCCGCAACGCCACCGCCGGCATGGAGGTACAGACCACCAGTCCGCGCGCCGTGAAGAGCCAGCAGATGGTGCTGGAGATGCTGCTGTCCGACATGCCGGACGTGGGCTACAAGTGGGCCGATGGCGATGCCGCACAGCAGCACGGCGAACTGAGCGCATGGGCCGTCCGGCTGGACGTGACGGTGCGCCCGGCATTGAAGGCCCTGCGTCGCGAACAACCCCAGGCCGACATCTCGCACCCGGCGATGGCGGTCAACCTCGATGCCTGCATCCAGTGCAACCGCTGCGTGCGGGCCTGCCGCGAAGAGCAGGTCAACGACGTGATTGGCTACGCCAAGCGCGGCGCGCACAGCGAGATCGTGTTCGACCTCGGCGACGCCATGGGCGACAGCACCTGCGTGGCCTGCGGTGAATGCGTGCAGGCCTGTCCCACCGGCGCGCTGATGCCCAAAACGCAGATCGGCTCGCAGGTCGTTGACAAGAAGGTCGATTCGGTCTGCCCGTTCTGTGGTGTGGGTTGCCTGCTGACCTACAACGTGAAGGACAACAAGATCGTCAGCGTCGATGGCCGCGATGGCCCGGCCAACCACTCGCGCCTGTGTGTGAAAGGCCGTTTCGGTTTTGACTACGCGCACAGCCCGCAGCGCCTGACCAAGCCGCTGATCCGCAAGGCCGGCGTCGCCAAAGACCCGGAGGCACTGCAGCACCTGAACCGTGACACGGCCGACTGGTCCGAAGTTTTCCGCGAAGCGACCTGGGAAGAGGCGCTCGCGTTCTCCGCCGGCAGCCTGAAGCACCTGCGCGACACCCATGGCAAAAAATCGCTGGCCGGTTTTGGCTCGGCCAAAGGCAGCAACGAAGAGGCCTACCTGTTCCAGAAGCTGGTGCGCACCGGTTTTGGCAGCAACAACGTGGACCACTGCACGCGGCTGTGCCACGCGTCCAGCGTGGCGGCGCTGCTGGAAGGCGTGGGCTCGGGCGCGGTGAGCAACCAGGTGAGCGATGTGGCGCACGCGGGGCTGATCCTGGTGATCGGCTCCAACCCCACCGCCAACCACCCGGTGGCCGCCACCTGGATGAAGAACGCGGCGAAGAACGGCACAAAAATTGTGCTGGCCGACCCGCGCATCACCGACATTGGCAAACACGCCTGGCGCACGCTGCAGTTCAAGGCCGACAGCGATGTCGCCATGCTCAACGCGCTGATCTACACCGTGATCGACGAAGGGCTGGTGGACGAGGAATTCGTACAGACGCGTGCCAGCAACTTCGCGGCGCTGAAAGAAAACGTCAAGGGCTACAGCCCCGAGGCCATGGCACCGGTCTGCGGCATACCGGCTGCCACGCTGCGCGAAGTGGCACGCGAATTTGCCACCACCAAAGCCGCAATGATCCTGTGGGGCATGGGCATCAGCCAGCACATCCACGGCACCGACAACGCACGCTGCCTGATCGCGCTGTGCACCGTGACCGGCCAGATCGGCAAGCCGGGCTCCGGCCTGCACCCGCTGCGCGGCCAGAACAACGTGCAGGGCGCGAGCGACGCCGGCCTGATCCCGATGATGTTCCCCAACTACCAGCGCGTCACCCACAAAGCGGCGCACGACTGGTTCGAGAACTTCTGGGGCACCACGCTGGACGACCAGCCCGGCTACACCGTGGTCGAGATCATGCACAAGGCCTTGGCGCCCGACAGCGACCCGCACAAGGTGCGCGGCATGTACATCATGGGCGAGAACCCCGCCATGAGCGACCCCGACCTGAACCACGCGCGCCATGCGCTGGCCAGCCTGCAGCACCTGGTGGTGCAGGACATCTTCATGACCGAAACGGCGTGGCTGGCCGACGTGGTGCTGCCCGCCACCGCCTGGCCTGAGAAGACCGGCACGGTGAGCAACACCGACCGCATGGTGCAGCTCGGCCAACGCGCGCTCGATGCGCCGGGCGATGCCAAGCCTGATTTGTGGATCATCCAGCAGATCGCACAGCGCATGGGTCTTGACTGGAATTACCAAGGCGAAGAGAGCGGCGTGGCCGCCGTCTACGACGAAATGCGCCAGGCCATGCACGCCGCCATCAACGGCATCACCTGGGAACGGCTGCAGCGCGAATCGAGCGTGACCTACCCCTGCCTGAGCGCGGAAGACCCGGGCCAGCCCATCGTGTTCATCAACCACTTCGCCACCGACGACGGCAAGGTGCACCTGGTGCCAGCCGACATCATTCCCGCCAACGAACGGCCCGATGCCGACTACCCCTTTGTGCTCATCACCGGCCGCCAGCTCGAACACTGGCACACCGGCAGCATGACGCGCCGTGCCAGTGTGCTGGATGCGATCGAACCCCTGGCCACCGCGTCGATGAACGGCGGTGACATTGCTGCCTTGGGCCTGCAGCCCGGCGACGTGGTCACGGTGCAGTCGCGGCGGGGTGCGGTGGCACTGCACCTGCGGCGCGACGACGGCACGCCCACCGGCGCGGTGTTCATTCCCTTTGCCTACTACGAAGCCGCCGCCAACCTGATGACCAACGCCGCACTCGACCCGTTCGGCAAGATTCCCGAATTCAAGTACTGCGCGGTGGCCATTCGCGGCGGCGGCGAGGTGGTCCAAGTGCCGGGCTACGGGACGACCCTGAACCACTAACCGCCCTGGTCCGGTACAGTGGTGGGCCATGTCCACCACCCGCCCCGCCATTGACGTTGCCGTTGTGATGCGCAAGACGCGCGTCGAAGGTGCGATGAGCCGTTGGCAAACCTGGCGCTGGGGTTTGGCCGACGTGATCCGTCACGACGACGGCTTTGGCACGGCGCCCCGTATGCTCTACAAAAATGAGAATGAAGAACGCTGGCTCTACCCCGGCTTCACCGTGGAACTGTTCCGTGACGATGCCGAAGGCTATTACCTGAACGCCACCTCGCCCCAGCCTGGCTGGTTTGTCATGTGGCGCATGGAAGAAGAACCCGGCCTCAGCGACGAGTGCCAGCCCTTGCCCCAGGTGGTGACCCTCAGCTACCACGACGCTGGCCGCTGGCTGGACGCGCAGGAGTCGGTCGAGCAGGTGGCCGCATCGGCCGAGATGGTGGAATGGCTCAGCACCTTTGTGGATGCCCACTACCAGCCCGACCCCAAGCGCCGCAAGCGGCCGGAAAGCTTCAAGCCGCTGACCGACCGTTTCGGCAACCCGGCGTCCATCAGCACCGGCAAAAAATATGGTGGTGGCCCAGGTGGCTGAGCGCGAAGGTTTTCTGGGCCGCTGGGCCCGCCGCAAAGCCGACGTCCGGGAGGGCAAACCCCTGGCCGAGCCGGTGGTGGCGGTGCCCGAACCCATGGCGCAAGCCCCGGTGGCCGTGGTCGCAGACACCCCCGTCAGTGACGCACCTGGCGAAGCGACGCCCGAGCCCGCACTGCCAACGCTGGACGACGCGCTGGCGCTCACGCCCAGTTCGGACTTCAAGCCTTTCATGGCGCAGGGTGTCACGCCCGAGGTCAAGAATGCGGCCATGAAGCAGCTCTTCACCGACCCGCACTACAACGTCATGGACGGGCTGGACACCTACATCGACGACTACTCCAAGCCCGACCCGATTCCCGAATCGATGTTGCGCAACATGGTCAGCGCGCAGTTTCTGAAGCTGTTTGAGGAAGAAGAGAAAGACGCAGATGTCGCCAAGGCTACGGGGCCAATGCGGGATGATGCTTATGACCCGGCCGTGCAATCCGTGGCACAGTCCTATGCACCCACTGACATAGCGACACCCGAGCCCGCCAACGGCACAAGCCACCATGCCAACACTGATTTGCGACTGCAACCAGACGATGCCGCTGCAGCCCCGCCCGCTGGGCGCGGCGCTCAATGAGGAACTGACGCTCCACTCCACCCTGTGCCGCCGCGAGGCCGGTGCGTTCCAGAAAGCCATCCAGTCGGGCGACGACGTGGTGGTGGCCTGCACCCAGGAAAAACATTTGTTTGCCGAACTGGCCGGGATGGCCGAAGGTGGCAACATTTCGCCGCTGAAGTTTGTCAACATCCGCGAAACCGGTGGCTGGGGCCGCGACGCCGCCCAGGCCATGCCAAAAATTGCGGCCCTGCTGGCCGCAGCGCACCTGCCGGAGCCCGAACCGGTACCCACCGTCACCTACAAAAGCGCCGGCCGTTTGCTGATCGTGGGCCCGCTGGAGGCCGCCGAACAAGCCGCGGCGCTGCTGACCGATGTGCTCGATGTGACGATTTTTTCCACTGGCGGCGCCGGTGCGCAAGCACGGCAGTTCCCGGTGCTGGCGGGTCAGGTGGAGGCACTTGACGGCTGGCTGGGCGCGTTCACCTTCACGTGGTCACGCAACAACCCGATCAACCTGGATTTGTGCACCCGCTGCAACGCCTGTGTCGCGGCCTGCCCGGAAGGCGCCATCGGCCTCGACTACCAGGTGGACATGGCCCAATGCCAGTCGCACCGTGCGTGCGTGAAGGTCTGCAATGCCGCTGGGGCGATCGATTTCACCCGCGACCCGACCTCGGAAACCGAACAGTTCGACCTGGTGCTGGACATCGGTGCTGTCCCGCTGATCACCCGCCACGCGCCACCCCAGGGCTACTTCCGCTGGGATGGCCAGTCCATGCCCACGTTGCTCAGGCTGCGCGACATGGTGGGCGAGTTCGACAAGCCCAAGTTCTTCGACTACAAGCAAAAGCTCTGCGCCCACAGCCGTAACACCCAGATTGGCTGCAACGCCTGCATCGACATCTGTTCCGCCGAAGCGGTGAAGAGCGACAAGGGCCGCCAGCAGATTGTGGTCAATCCCAACCTGTGTGTGGGCTGTGGTGCCTGCACCACCGTCTGCCCCACCGGCGCGCTGACCTACGCTTACCCGCGTGCCAGCCACCAGGGCGTGAAGCTCAAAACGCTGCTGGCCACCTATGGCAAAGCCGGTGGCCAATCGGCGGTGCTGTTGCTGCACAGCCAGTCGGCCGGGCAAGCGCTGGTCGAGTCATTGGGCCGTGCGGCCCAGCTGGCCGGGCCGGTGCCCAAGCGCTCGCTGTTGGGTTTTGGCCGCCAGGCCGGGCCCCACACGCTGCAGGGCGTGCCTGCCAACGTCATTCCACTGGCCCTGTGGCACAGTGCCAGCACCGGGCTGGACCTGTGGCTCAGTGCCATCGCTTTCGGTGCCAACCAGGTGCTGGTGCTGTCCACGCCGGACGACGCGCCTGCCTACGTGGCGGGCTTGCAGGCCCAGATGGCGGTGGCGCAAGCCCTGCTCAACGGCCTGGGCTACACCGGCACCCATTTCAGGCTGGTGCAGGCTGGCACGGCAGAGGCGCTGGACGCCGCACTGCAGTCACTGGCCGACACCCGCCAGCAGCTGCCCGCTGCGGCCGCGCGCTACGCCGTCACCCCCGAAAAACGCAGCACGCTCGATCTGGCGATTGACCACCTGGTGGCACACGCGCCGCTGAAACCCGACGCGGTGGCGCTGCCCGCCGGTGCGCCGGGCGCCGGTTCCCCGTTGGGGGCCATCGAGGTCAACAAAGACCGTTGCACGCTGTGCCTGAGCTGTGTCAGCGTCTGCCCGGCCAGCGCACTGCAGGACAACGCCAACGCACCCCAGCTGCGCTTCATCGAGAAAAACTGCGTGCAGTGTGGCCTGTGTGCCACCACCTGCCCGGAAGACGCCATCACGCTGGTGCCACGCCTGCTGATCGGGCCGGCCCGCAAAGAATTGCGGGTGCTGAACGAAATGCCGCCCTACAGCTGCGTGCGCTGTAACAAGCCGTTTGGCACGTTGAAGGCCATTGAAGGCATGCTGGGCAAGCTCAGTGGCCATGCGATGTTCCAGGGCGCGGCGCTGGAGCGGTTGAAGATGTGTGGCGACTGCCGCGTCATCGACCTGTACTCCGCCCAGAACGAAACCAAGATCACCGACATCTGACCCATGACCTCCTCTTCAGCCACCTCCTCGGCGCTCGACGAAGAAACCGCACGGGCCGAGCTGTACGGCCTGCTGGCCGCGTTGTACTACGCACCGCCCCCGGCCGCCCTGTTGGCGCAGTTGCGGGTCGCGGTCACCGACGCACCCGCGCCCGGCGGTTTTCTGGAAGAGCCCTGGCGCGCACTGGTGTCGGTGGCCCGGCAGCTGGACGATGCCGCCATCCACCAGGAACACCATGCGCTGTTTGGTGGTGTGGGCAAGCCCGAGGTCTACCTGTACGGCTCGCACTACCTGGCCGGCTTTCTCAATGAGAAGCCCCTGGCCGCATTGCGCGGCGACCTGGCCGAACTGGGGCTGGCACGGGACGAGGCCATGTCCGAAACCGAGGACCACGTTGCCTGCCTGTGCGAGGTGATGCGTTACCTGATCGCTGGCGACGACGTGGCCGTTGCCAACCTGACCCAGCAGAAGCGCTTTTTCGGCAACCACCTGCAGCCCTGGGCGGTGGCGATGTGTGACGCCATCCAGCAACACCCACGTGCGGTTTTTTACGCGGCCACCGCCGAGTTGACGCGGGCCTTCATCAGCGTGGAGTTGCAGGGTTTTGACATGCTCACGTGAGCCAGCGTGTGTGGATTGGGCTGAAAACAGCCTGTGTGTGAAATTAATTCAAGCGGGGCTGCAATTTAAAAAACCAACCAATTTGGTTGCACGTAATCCCCACTTGTATGTCCTGATGTGGGTTGCTAGAGTCCATTATGAAATTCACTTCCTATGTAGAAGTTGTCATGGAGACTCCACATGAAAAAGTCTGAAAACGCTTTGTCGCGTCGCGTCCTGTTCGCAGGTGCCGGTACGGCGGGTGTGCTGGCCGCTGTTGCCAGCGTTTTGCCTTCCCCGCCCAAAACGGTTGAGCCGGTGGCGGTGCCCAAGGAGGCACCCATCCGGGGCGGGGGCTACTCGGTTTCCGAGCACGTTCAGCACTACTACAAGACCACCCGCATCTGACCACCGCAGGCACTGCCTGTCTCGTGGTCTCACGTTTTGTTTCCCGCACCTCACCCACTGGAGGTTTCCATGTTGTTGACCAAAAGAACAGCCGGCGCGCACACCGACGCGGCTTCCCGCCTCCCCTTTGTGGGCAGCCTGAAGCGTGGCCTGTCGCAGGCCCTGCCCACAATGGACCGCCGCGGCTTTTTGCGGCGTTCGGGGCTGGGGGTTGGCGTCGGTATTGCCGCGTCGCAGCTCACCCTGGTGAAGAAATCGGCGGCTGCGGCACCCGGCTCGGTGCTGGTGGGCGCCGGAAAAATCGAGGTCAAACGCACCGTCTGTACCCACTGCTCGGTGGGTTGTGCGGTCGATGCGGTGGTGGAGAACGGTGTCTGGGTGCGCCAGGAGCCGGTGTTCGACTCCCCCATCAACCTCGGGGCACATTGCGCCAAGGGCGCATCGGTGCGCGAGCACGGCCACGGCGAGTTCCGCCTGCGCTACCCAATGAAGCTGGTCAACGGCAAGTACGAGCGCATCAGCTGGGACACGGCCTACCAGGAAATCAGCGACCGCATGCTGGCTTTGCGCAAGGAAAGCGGACCTGATTCGGTGTACGTGGTCGGTTCGTCCAAACACAACAACGAGCAGGCTTACCTGTTGCGCAAGTGGATGAGCTTCTGGGGCAGCAACAACTGCGACCACCAGGCCCGCATTTGCCACTCCACCACGGTGGCCGGTGTGGCGAACACCTGGGGCTACGGTGCGATGACCAATTCGTACAACGACATGCAGAACAGCAAGTGCGCGATGTACATCGGCTCGAACGCCGCTGAAGCGCACCCGGTGAGCCTGCTGCACATGCTGCACGCCAAGGAAACCGGCTGCAAGATGATCGTGGTCGACCCGCGCTTCACCCGCACCGCCGCCAAGGCCGACGAGTACGTCCGCATCCGCTCTGGTTCCGACATCGCCTTCCTGTACGGCATGTTGCACCACATCTTCAAGAACGGCTGGGAAGACAAGAAGTACATCAACGACCGTGTCTACGGCATGGAGAAGATCAAGGAAGAGGTCCTGACCAAGTGGACCCCGGACAAGGTCGAAGAGGTCTGCGGTGTGCCCGAAGCCGTGGTCTACAAGACCGCCGAAGCCATGGCCAAGAACCGGCCCTCCACCATCGTCTGGTGCATGGGCCAGACCCAGCACACCACCGGCAACGCCATCGTGCGCGCTTCCTGCATCCTGCAGCTGGCATTGGGCAACGTGGGCGTGTCGGGCGGTGGCACCAACATCTTCCGTGGCCACGACAACGTGCAGGGTGCGACCGACGTCGGCCCCAACCCCGACTCACTGCCGGGCTACTACGGTCTTGCCGAAGGTTCGTTCAAGCACTTCGCCAAGGTCTGGGGGGTGGACTTCGACTGGATCAAGGGCCGCTACCCGGCCGGCATGATGGGCAAGCCCGGCCTCACCGTGTCGCGCTGGATTGACGGTGTGCTGGAGAAGAACGAGGCCATCGACCAGGACTCCAACATCCGCGCGATGTTCTTCTGGGGCCATTCGCCCAACTCCCAGACCCGTGGTCTGGAAATGAAGCGCGCCATGGACAAGCTGGACATGCTGGTGGTGGTGGACCCTTACCCGTCGGCCACCGCCGCCATGGCCGCGATGCCGGGCAAACCGGACGACCTGAACCCCAAACGTGCGGTGTATCTGCTGCCGGCAGCCACGCAGTTCGAGACCAGTGGGTCGTGCACCGCGTCCAACCGTTCGCTGCAGTGGCGCGAGAAGGTCATCGAACCTTTGTGGGAGAGCCGCACCGACCACATGATCATGCACCAGCTGGCCGAGAAACTGGGCTTTGCCAAGGAGCTGTCCAAGAACTACAAGATGCAGAAGGTCAAGGGCATGGACGAGCCCATGCCCGAAGACATCCTGCGCGAGATCAACAAATCCGTCTGGACCATTGGCTACACCGGCCAGAGCCCTGAGCGCCTGAAAGCGCACATGCGCAACATGAACCTGTTCGATGTCAAGACCCTGAAAGCCAAGGGCGGCAAGGACAAGGAAACCGGTTATGACTTCACCGGCGACTACTTCGGCCTGCCGTGGCCTTGCTACGGCACGCCCGAGCTCAAACACCCGGGTTCGCCCAACCTGTACGACACCACCAAGCATGTGATGGACGGTGGTGGTAATTTCCGCGCCAACTTCGGTGTGGAGCGTGAGGGCGTCAGCCTGCTGGCCGAGGACGGCTCGCACTCGGTCGGTGCCGACATCACCACCGGTTACCCCGAGTTTGACCATGTCCTGCTGAAGAAGCTCGGCTGGTGGGACGAACTGAGCGACGCTGAAAAAACAGCGGCCGAGGGCAAGAACTGGAAGACCGACCCGTCGGGCGGCATCATCCGCGTGACGATGAAGAACCACGGTTGCCACCCCTTCGGCAACGCCAAGGCACGCGCCATCGTCTGGAACTTCCCCGACGCGATTCCGGTGCACCGCGAACCGCTGTACGGCACCCGCCCGGACCTGATGGCCAAGTACCCGACGCACGACGACCGCAAGACCGCCTGGCGCCTGCCCATCCTGTTCAAGTCGGTGCAGCAGAAGAACATTGCCGACAAGGCGCACGAAAAATTCCCGCTGATCATGACCTCGGGCCGCCTGGTGGAGTACGAGGGCGGTGGCGAGGAAACCCGCTCCAACCCGTGGCTGGCCGAATTGCAGCAGGACATGTTCATCGAGCTGAACCCGAAAGCCGCAGCCGACCGTGGCATCCGCAACGGCGAGCAGGTCTGGGTCAGCACACCGACCGGCGCCAAGATCAAGGTCATGGCCCTGGTCACCGAGCGCGTCGGGCCGGACACGGTGTTCATGCCGTTCCACTTCTCTGGCCGCTGGCAAGGTGAGGACATGCTGCCTTACTACCCGGCGGGCGCAGCCCCTGTGGTGCGTGGCGAGGCCATCAACACCTCAACCACTTACGGTTACGACATCGTGACCATGATGCAAGAAACCAAGACGACGATCTGCAACGTCGCCAAAGCATAAGGAAACTGCCATGGCACGAATGAAATTTGTCTGTGATGCCGAGCGCTGCATCGAATGCAATGGCTGCGTCACCGCCTGCAAGCAGGAACACGAGGTGCCCTGGGGTGTGAACCGTCGCCGCGTGGTCACCCTCAACGACGGTGTGCCCGGTGAAAAGTCGATCTCGGTGGCCTGCATGCACTGCAGCGACGCACCCTGCATGGCCGTTTGCCCAGTCAACTGCTTCTACCGCACCGAAGAGGGCGTGGTGCTGCACGACAAGGACGTCTGCATTGGCTGTGGCTACTGCTCCTACGCCTGTCCGTTTGGCGCGCCCCAGTTCCCCGCGCAAGGCACCTTCGGCGTGCGCGGCAAGATGGACAAATGCACCTTCTGCGCTGGTGGCCCCGAAGCCCACGGCAGCCAGGCCGAGTTTGAGAAGTATGGCCGCAACCGCCTGGCCGAAGGCAAACTGCCGGCCTGTGCCGAAATGTGCTCCACCAAAGCGCTGCTGGCCGGTGACGGCGACGTGGTGGCCGACATCTTCCGCAACCGGGTGCTGACACGCGGCAAGGGCGCCGAAGTGTGGGGCTGGGGCACGGCCTATGGCACCAAGCAGGGTGGCCAGGCGCCGGCTCCTGCGGGAGCCAAATCATGAAGCGGCTCGCGGCGACGGCGCTGGTCGGCGTGCTGGTGCTGGCGGTTTCGGCCTGTGGTGAGAAGCCGCAGACACAAGGGGCCAGCAAAACCGATGCCAACCCCTATGTGGGTACCGGCTCGAGCTTTGCCTCCCCGGGCTGGAAGCAGGGCGACAAGACCAGCTGGGAGCAGCACATGCGCGCGCGCACCCAGAACACGCAAAACGAGTACACCCGCACCAACTGACAAGGAGATTCCATGCTTCGCTCCTTTTGCGTCAGCCTCGTTCTGGCAGCCGGTGCATCGGGCATGGTGTGGGCGCAAGCGCCTGCGGCAGCCCCGGCCACCGGGGGCATCCAGAGCGCCAACATCTTCGACATCAAGCCCGACGCCAACACCGACCCCAACTACCCCAAGCAGACCAATGCCGAACGCGGTGAGGTCCAGCCAGGCAACAACGCGCCGATGTGGCGCCAGGTGGGTGCGGGTGAAACGTCCAGCGCCTACAGCAGCCTGCCCACGCGCCAGGCACCGGAAGCGGCGGTGCTGGTGCAGCCGTTTGTGCAGTACCCCGGCTCGCGCCTGACCAACGGTGGCGAGGCCTGGCGGCAGGTGCGCAACCAGTGGATCATTCCTTACGGCGGTGCGGTGATCTTCATCGTCACGCTGGCCCTGGCGCTGTTTTATTTTGCCAAGGGCACGATCAAGCTGCATGGCACGGAGTCGGGCCAAGTGATCGAGCGTTTCACCTATGTGGAACGTGCCGCGCACTGGAGCAACGCGATTGCGTTCTGCACGCTGGCCATCTCTGGTCTGGTGATGGCGTTTGGCAAGTTCATTTTGCTGCCGGTCATGGGCAGCACGCTGTTCGGCTGGCTCACCTACGCGCTCAAGAACGTGCACAACTTCATGGGCCCACTGTTCGCGGTGTCGCTGGTGGTGGTGTTCTGCGTTTTCCTGCGCGACAACTGGCCACGCAAGGAGGACTTCACCTGGCTCTTCAAGGCCGGTGGCTTGTTTTCTTCGGGCGAGGTGCCTTCGCACCGCTTCAATGCGGGTGAGAAGGTGGTCTTCTGGGGCGGCGTGTTCGCCTTGGGCCTGGTGGTCGTTGCGTCGGGCCTGGTGCTGAACCAGCTGGTGCCCGGCATCGATTACCTGCGCAGCAACATGCAGGTGGCCAACATGTTCCACGGCGTTGCGGCGATGTTGATGATGGCCATGTTCATCGGCCACATCTACATGGGCACCGTCGGCATGCAGGGCGCCTACAAGGCCATGAAAACAGGCTACGTGGACGAGACCTGGGCCAAAGAGCACCACGCGCTGTGGTACGACGACATCAAGGCCGGGAAGATCCCCGCCCAGCGTACCCCGCCCGCAACAGCGCCTGCCAAACCGGCGCAGGTATGAAGGAACCCGGAATGCGTAAATCTGCACTGACCCTGTGCCTGGCTTTGGCCGCAACCACCGCCTGGGCCAAACTCCCGGCGTTGAGCGACGAGGCCAAGGCCAAAGCCGCCGAGGCGGCGGCCAAAACCGCCTGGACCGGCAAGAAAGAGGCCTACCTGCTGTGCAAGTCGCAGGAGAAGGTGGCCGCCCATTACCAGAAAGCCAAGGCCAGCAAAGACGCCAAGACCGCCCCTGCGGCATCCACCTGCGTGGACGTGGAGCCGTTTGTCTACGTCCCGGCCGCCGGTGCGTCTGCCGCTGTGCCGGTGGCGGTGGCCGCCGCACCGGCTGCGGGCGCCAAGCCTGCGGTGGCAGCGCCTGCAGCCAGCCCGGCTCCCGCAGCGTCCAAGCCGGCGGCGTTGGCACCGGTCACCAAACCCGGGGCGCCAGACAAGCTGGCCGTGCCTGCGGCCAAACCAGCGCCCGTGGCCAAAGCCGTGCCAGCCACCAAGCCAGCACCGGAAAACAAACCGGCCCCCGAGGTGGTGGCCAAACCCGCTGCACCAGAAGCGCCGCCGCCGGCTGTGGCGCCTGCACCTGAACCCGCCGCACCAATGGCCGCGCCAGCTGCCCCAGTGGCACCGGCCGCGCCCGCCGCCGAAGACAAGAAGTCCTGAGGCCCCGCCCGCCAACCCCGCCAAGGGCCGGATGATTCCCGGCCCTTTGTCATGGTCCTGGCCGACTGGCCCTATGCTTGCCACATGCCGCTTCCCCACCTGACCCAGGCCCGCGCGCCGCTCACCCACGAAATTGCGGCCGTCAACGAGTTCGGCGAAACCGATGCCGTGTCGATCCCGGCCGAGCGCCCGCTGACGGTCTACGTAGACAAGCGCGAGCTGGTCACGCTGATGACGCTGGGCGCCGCACCGGAACTGCTGGTGCTGGGCTTTCTGCGCAACCAGCGCCTGGTCAAGTCGGTGGAGGCCATCCAGTCCATCACGGTGGACTGGGAGGTGGGCGCTGCGGCCGTGGTCACCCACCATGGCATTGAAAACATCGAGGCCAAAACCGCCAAGAAGGTGGTCACCACCGGCTGTGGCCAAGGCAGCGTGTTCGGTGGCCTGATGGACGAGGTGGACGCGATTGAACTGCCCGAAGCCACACTGACGCAGGCCCAGCTCTACGGGCTGGTGAACGCGGTACGGCTCCAGGAAAGCACCTACAAGTCCAGCGGTTCGGTGCACGGCTGTGCGTTGTTCCGTGGCGAGGAGATGCTGACCTTTGTGGAGGACGTGGGCCGCCACAACGCGATCGACACCATTGCCGGCTGGATGTGGGTGCAGCCCGCCGAATGCATGAGCAGCGCCGACAAAATCTTCTACACCACCGGCCGCCTGACCAGCGAGATGGTCATCAAGTCGGCGCAGATGGGCGTGCCGATCGTGGTGTCGCGCAGCGGCATCACGCAAATGGGGCAGCAGGTCGCCGCGCAGCTGGGGCTGTGCACCATTGGCCGGGCCACCAACAAGCGCTTTCTTTGTTACAGCGCACCGCACCGGCTGCTGCTGCAGCCCGAACTCGCGGGCAGCCCGCTGCGGCAAACAACCAGCGCCGACCGCTGAGGCCTGTCGTTCCAGAGGGTGCACGCGGTGTCAGGGCATCCAAAACCACGTATCGTGCGCGCATGAACACAAGCTTCTGGGCATTGGGCTGGCGCAGCCTGTGGCGCGATTTGCGCGCGGGCGAGCTGCGGCTGCTGATGGTGGCCGTCACGCTGGCGGTGGCGGCGGTCACCGCCGTGGGTTTTTTTGCCGACCGGCTGCAGGGCGGCCTGCAGCGCGATGCCAAGCAACTGCTTGGCGGCGACGCCGTGGTCGCCAGCGACAACGCCACGCCCCCGGCCTTTCTGGCCAAGGCCCAGGCGCTCGGCCTGCAGGCCAGCAGCACTTTGGGCTTTCCCACCATGGGCCGTGCGTCTGAAACGCAGGGCGGCGCAACCCGGTTGGTGGCGCTGAAGGCGGTGGACGTTGGCTACCCGCTGCGCGGCAGCCTGAAGGTCGCGAGCCAGCCCGACGCGCCTGAACAGGCCACGCGCGACATCCCACAACCCGGCGAGGCGTGGGTGGATGCCGCCGTGCTCGACAGCCTGGGCCTGAAGATGGGCGACGCGCTGCTGCTGGGCGACGCGCAGCTGCGCATTGCCCGCATCATCGTCATCGAGCCCGACCGGGGCGGTGGCTTCGTCAACTTTTCTCCCCGCGTCATGCTCAACCAGGCCGACATTGCCGCCACCGGCCTGGTGCAACCGGCCAGCCGCCTGACCTACCGGCTGGCGGTGGCCGGCACACCGGCCCAGGTAAAGGCCTTCACCGACTGGGCCGCCGAGGCTACCCAAACACCTGCCATGCGCGGCGTGCGGCTGGAGTCGCTCGACAGTGGCCGGCCCGAGATGCGGCAAACGCTGGCCCGCGCCGAACAGTTCCTGAGCCTGGTGGCGTTGCTGGCGGCGCTGCTGAGCGCGGTGGCGGTGGCGCTGGCCGCGCGCGCCTTTGCCGCCAGCCACCTGAACGACTGCGCGATGCTGCGGGTGCTGGGCCTGCGCCAGCGCACCATGGCGCTGGGCTACGCGTTCGAGTTCGCGCTGGTGGGGGTGTTTGCCAGCGGCGCCGGGCTGCTGCTGGGCTTTGCGGTGCACTACGGTTTTGTGGCGTTGCTCGCCGGGCTGGTGGCCGCAGCGCTGCCGCCACCGACGCTGTGGCCGGTGTTCTTCGGTTTCGGCATGGGGCTGACGCTGCTGGCCGCGTTTGGCCTGCCGCCGGTGCTGCAACTGGCCAGCGTGCCGCCGCTCAGGGTGATCCGGCGTGACGTGGGCAACCTCAAGCCCGCGTCGCTGGGCGTGTTGGCCCTGGGCGTGCTGGGCTTTGCGGCGCTGCTGATGGCCGTCAGCAGCGACTGGCTGCTGGGCCTGATTGCGGTGGGTGGTTTTGCCGGTGCGGTGGCGCTGTTTGCGGCCTTGAGCTGGCTGGCGGTGCGCCTGCTGCGCGCCAGCGTGCACGAGGCCACCGCGCCGCGTTGGCTGGTGCTGGCCACGCGGCAGCTGTCAGCCCGGCCAGCGTTCGCGGTGGTGCAGGTCAGTGCGCTGGCGGTGGGCATGCTGGCGCTGGTGCTGCTGGTGCTGCTGCGCACCGACCTGGTCAGCAGTTGGCGCAAGGCCACCCCGCCCGACGCGCCCAACCGCTTCGTCATCAACATCCAGCCCGAACAGGGCGACGCCTTCCGCCAGACCCTGCGCGACGCCGGTGTGACGCAGTTCGACTGGTACCCGATGATCCGTGGCCGGCTGGTCGCCATCAACGGCGCACCGACCTCGCCCGACGCCTTCACCGACGAGCGTGCCAAGCGGCTGGTGGACCGCGAGTTCAACCTCTCGCACGCCGCCGAACAGCCGCCGCACAACACAGTAGTGGGCGGGCGTTGGGCCAACGAGGAGCGCGGCGCCATCAGCCTGGAGGAGGGCATTGCCAAGACGCTCAAGCTCAAGCTCGGCGACGAACTGCGGTTCGACATTGGCGGGATCGAGGCCAGCGCCAAGGTCACCTCGCTGCGCAAAGTGGACTGGGGTTCGCTGCACGCCAACTTCTTTGTGCTCTACCCGGTGAGCCGCTTGGACGACGTGCCCAGCACCTACATGACGGCCTTCCGCGCGCCGGCCACCGCCGGTTTTGACAACCGGCTGGTACAGGCTTACCCCAACATCACCAACGTGGACATGAGCGCCACCATCAACCAGATCCAGCGCGTGCTGGACCAGGTGATCCGTGCGGTGGAGTTTTTGTTCGGCTTCACGCTGGCCGCCGGGCTGGTGGTGCTGTTTGCAGCGGTCACTGCCACCCGCGAGGAACGGGTGCGCGAGTTCGCCATCATGCGGGCGGTGGGCGCCAGCAGTGGGCTGCTGCGCCAGGTGCAGCGCGCCGAGCTGGCGGGCGTGGGCCTGCTGGCGGGCTTTCTGGCGTCGCTGGTGGCCTCGGTCGTGGGCTGGGCGCTGGCGCGCTTCGTGTTTGAATTCGAGTGGACGGTGTCCCTCTGGGTGCCGCTGGTGGGCGCATTGGCCGGGGCGGCGCTGGCGCTGGCCGCCGGCTGGTGGGGCCTGCGCGAGGTGGTGCAGCGGCCGGTGATGGACGCGCTGCGCCGCGCGCCGCAGTGAGCGGCTGCGTTTAAAATGCTACGCTTTAGATAGCTGAATCGCTAGATTCCACCAAGGCTCATGGCCGATTTAACTGAAAATAACACCGACGAAGCCGCACCAGACACGCTGTACGCCCTGTTGGGCGGTGAAACGCAGGTCAGGGCGCTGGTCGACGCCTTCTACGACCTGATGGACCTGGAGCCGCGCTACGCCGTGCTGCGCGCGGTGCACGGCAACACGCTGGAGAACGCGCGCCAGCGGCTGTTCTGGTACCTCTGCGGCTGGCTCGGCGGCCCGCCGTACTACACCGACCGCTTTGGCCACCCGCGCCTGCGCGCCCGCCACCTGCCGCAGCAGATTGGCGGCCACAGCATCGGCATTCAGGAGCGTGACCAGTGGCTCGCCTGCATGGACGAGGCCATGGGCCAGGTGGGTGTGCACGAGGCCCTGCGCGCCCACCTGCGCCAGGTGTTTTTTGACACCGCCGACTGGATGCGCAACCGGCCTGAATGAGTGCGCCCGTCCGCCGTGCTGGCGGGCGCGTGTGGGCTTTTGGCCTACACGGGTGGCCGTGTTCTGGCTGACAGCGCCTCACGCGCTGGGCCGATGCCGGGCCTGGGGGGCCCTGCCTACGATGGAACTGCGGTGCCATCCAGCCTGTTTGTGGTGGCACCTGCCCAACCACAAAAAAGGACCCCACCATGAACCGACGCCACCTGCTGCTCTCCAGCGCCGCCCTGTCTTCCCTCGCACTCAGCGCCCACGCGGCCAACCCCACCGCCCCGGTGGTCAACAAGCCGGAGGTGCTGAAGGGCGCCGAGAACACCGCCAGGGCCCAGCCACCGCTGCCGTATGCGCAAAGCGCGCTGGCCCCGGTGATTGGCAGCACCACGGTGGGCTTGCACTACGGCAAACACCACAAAAAATACTTTGAAGAACTGGCCAAGCTGTTGCCCGCCGCCACGCTGGAGACGGATTCGCTGGAAAGCATCGTCCGTGCTGCCACGCCCGGCCCGATCGCCAACAACGCCGGCCAGGCCTGGAACCACAACTTCTACTGGCGCTCGATCGCGCCCAAGAGCGGTGGCAAGCCGCCCCAGGCCGTGCGCGTGGCGCTCGAAGAGTCGTTTGGCTCGGTAGACGCCTTCAACAAAGAATTCACCAAGACCGCCAGCGAGCATTTCGGCAGTGGCTGGGCCTGGCTCTGCAAGAACCAGCAAAACGGCAAGCTGGTGGTGGTCGGCACGCACGACGCGGCCTCGCCCCTGACCATGGCCAGCCTGAAGCCGCTGCTGGTGGTGGACGTGTGGGAACACGCGTACTACAAGGACTACAGCAACGAGCGTGAGAAGTACGTCACCGCGGTGGTGGACAAGCTGCTGAACTGGCGTTTTGTAGAGGCCAACCTGGCCACCTGAACGGCGGTACGGCTCAGCCCTGCAGGCCCGCAGGTTTGAGCAACACCACCAGCGCGCCCGCGCCGCCTTCCGAAGGCTTGGCCAGCACAAAGGCCAGCACTTCGGTTTTCTGGATCAGCCAGCCCAGCACCTTGCTCTTGAGCACCGGTGTTTTGCCCGGCGACCCCAGCCCTTTGCCATGCACCACCCGCACGCAGCGGATGCCGTCCCGGTACGCCATGCGAATGAACGCCGACAGGCGTTCTCTCGCTTCTTCGCGGCGCAGGCCGTGCAGGTCCAGTTCACGCTGGATGCTCCAGTCGCCCTTGCGCAGCTTGCGCGTCACGTCGGTGCCCACGCCGGGCCGGCGGTAGCTGAGCGCGTCGTCGGTGTCGAGCAGGGTGCTCACGTCAAACCCGTCGCTGAGGGCCTCGCGCAGCACCGCCTCTTCGTCCAGCAGCAATTGCAGCGCAATCGGCGCGGGCGGGTCGGGCGGCAGCAGCACGGTGCGTTTGTCGGGCAGCGGTTGCACCGGTCCCACAGCGCGGGCAAACAGCTCTTTTTCGGCCAGCGCCCGGCGCTCGGCCTCGCGTCGGGCTTTCTCCAGCGCGGCGGTGCGCGCCTTGTGCTCGGCGATGGTTTTCTGGATCGTGCCGAGGTCCTGCAGCGAATGCACTTTCACAGCAACCCCCGCTCGGCCATGGACAAGGCGGCGCCCGGTGCCACGATGACATGGTCCAGTACCCGCACGTCCACCAGCGCCAGCGCGGCTTTCAGCGTCTGCGTCAGCGCCTCGTCGGCGCGCGACGGTTCGGCCACGCCAGACGGGTGGTTGTGCGCCAGCACCACCGCACCCGCCTGGTGGTGCAACGCGCGCAACACCACCTCGCGCGGGTAGACGCTGGTCTGCGTGAGCGTGCCGCGGAACAGCTCTTCCATCGCCAGCAGGCGGTGTTGTGCGTCCAGAAACAGCACCGCAAACACCTCGTGCGGGCGGGCGGCCAGCTGCAGCTGCAGGTAATTTTTCACCGCGTCGGGCGAGTCGAACACGGTACGGCTTTTCAGCTGCTGCGCCAGCGCACGGCGGGCCAGCTCCAGCACCGCCACCAGTTCGGCGCGTTTGGCCGGGCCGCCCAGGCCCTTGATGCGTTTGAGGTCTTCCGCGCTGGTGTTCAGCAGCCCGGCGATGCCGCCAAACGTGTCGAGCAGTTCCTGCGCCAGGGCCAGCACGTTCTTGCCCGCCATGCCGGTGCGCAACAGCAGCGCCAGCAGTTCGGCGTCGCCCAGTGCGGCGGGGCCGCGCGCCAGCAGCTTTTCGCGCGGGCGGGCGTCGGGCGGCAGGTCTTTGAGGATCATGGGCGGTGGGAGAGGGGGGTATCGCCTGGGCGTTCAGCCCGTGTCGCGGCGAGTTTCTACAATACAGGCAGTTTATCGACAGTTCGCCACAGAGGTCCCATGTCCCCAGACACCCCGCGCATTCAGGCCGGCTCGTTCCTGACGCTGCACTACCGGCTGGCAGGCCCCAACGGTGACATCATCAACACCTTCAGCGGGCCACCGGCCACGCTGTCGCTCGGCACCGGGGCGCTGTCGCCAGCGGTGGAGCAGCGTTTGATCGGCCTGACCGAAGGCACCCGCACCGCGTTTGACATTCCCGCCGGCGTCGCCTTTGGCGAACGCAACCCCGAGATGACGCAGTGGGTGTCCAAAAAACTGCTGCACGACCTCGGCGAGGCCGACACCGATTACGCCGTGGGCGATGTGGTGCAGTTCCCCACGCCCGACGGCCGCGCCTCGTACGCCGGTGCGGTGCAGCAGGTGCGCCGCAACCCGGCGGACAACAGCGTAGAAGCCATTCAGCTCGACTTCAATCACCCGCTGGCCAGCCAGCCGGTGACGTTTGAAGTGCATGTGATTGGTGTGTTGTGAGCAGCATCGGCCCCCAGGAAATTGTTTTGGCAGAGCCGCGTGGGTTTTGCGCGGGCGTGGACCGCGCGATCGAGATCGTGGAACGTGCGCTGGAGAAATTCGGCGCCCCCATCTACGTGCGCCACGAGATCGTGCACAACACCTACGTGGTGAACGACCTCAAGGCCAAAGGCGCGCGTTTCATTGAAGACCTGGACGAGGTGCCCCCCGGCGCAACGCTGGTGTTCTCGGCCCACGGCGTGAGCCAGGCGGTGCAGCGCGAGGCCGCAGCGCGTGGCTTCCAGGTGTTTGACGCCACCTGCCCGCTGGTGACCAAGGTGCATGTGGAAGTGGCCAAGCTCGCCAAAGAGGGCTACGAGTTCCTGATGATCGGCCACAAAGGCCACCCCGAGGTGGAAGGCACGATGGGCCAGGTCGACAGCGGCATCCACCTGGTGGAAGACCTGACCGACGCGGCGCGGGTGCAGCCGGCACAGACCGCCAAGCTGGCGATGGTGACGCAGACCACGCTGAGCGTGGACGACGCCTCCGGCATTGCCAACGCGCTGCGTGTCCGGTTCCCGCTGCTGCGCGAACCCAAGCAGCAAGACATCTGCTACGCCACCCAGAACCGGCAAGACGCGGTGAAAGTGCTCAGCCCGCAGGTGGACCTGGTGATTGTGGTCGGCAGCCCGACCAGTTCCAACAGCAACCGCCTGCGTGAAGTGGCCGAAAAGCTCGGCACCGAGAGCCACATGGTCGACAACGCGGACGAACTGCAGGCGGCGTGGTTTGAGGGCAAGCAGCGCATCGGGCTCACGGCGGGTGCCTCGGCGCCGGAGATTCTGGTGAAGCAGGTCATTGACCGCATCAAGGCGCTGGGCGCGGTGTCGGTGCAGCGCCTGCCCGGCACGCCCGAAACCATGAAGTTCCCGATGCCAAAAGGCCTGCGCATCGACCACCCATGAGACGGGCAGTTTGCTATTGATTCAATAGCTTTACTGCTAGGTTTCACTAGGGCTTGAGGCCAATTTGGCTTGAAATCGCCCTGAAAATCCAGGGTGGCAGACCCGGTAGCGCTTTACGGGGCCTCAGGTGCCTCGCCGGTCTCGCAGTTCACCATCCAGCTGACGCCGAATTTGTCCACCAGCATGCCGAAGTGGGCGCCCCAGAAGGTCTTGGCGAATGGCATGGTCACCATGCCGCCGACGGCCAGGGCCTTGAACACCGCTTCGCCCCGCGCCGCGTCCAGCGGCAGATTGACCGACATCGAAAACCCCGCGTGGCCGGCAAACGGCTGGCCCGGCATCCGGTCGCTGGCCATGAAGCGCTGGCCGTCCACCGCCAGCGCCGCGTGCATCACCTTCTGGTGCCATTCCGGTGCCAGGTGCTCGGCCTCGGGCGATTCGGCGTAGCGGTGCATGGCCACCAGTTCGCCGCCCAGGCAGTGCTGGTAAAAGCCCAGCGCGGTTTCGCAGTTGCCGTCAAAAAACAAATAGGGTTCGATGCGCATGGCACAGGGGTTACTACGAAATTAGTTCTCATGGTAACGGCGAAACAGCGGCTGTAAAAGGTGGCGAACCCGCACCCCCTAAAATTGCCACATGCTCGACATCCTTCTGCTCCGTAAAGACCTCGCCGCTGCGCTCGCACGCCTGGAAACCCGCAAAAAACCACAAGCCTTCCTGAACGAAGCCGCTTTCAGCGCGCTGGAGACCGAGCGCAAAGCCATCCAGTCGCGCACCGAAGCGCTGCAGGCGCAGCGCAACAGCCTGTCCAAGCAGATCGGCCAACTCAAAGGCAAGGGCGAAAGCACCGACGCGGTGATGGCCGAAGTGGGTGCCCTCAAGGCCGAACTCGACAGCTCCGCCGCCCGGCTGGAGCAGGTGCAGGCCGAGCTCAATGCCCTGCTGCTGGCGGTGCCCAACCTGCCCCATGCCAGTGTGCCGGTGGGGTCAGACGAAAGCGGCAACGTGGTGGTGCGCCAGTGGAGCCCGGACGGCACCGCGCCGCGCGCACTCGGTTTTGCGCCAAAAGACCATGTGGACGTGGGCGCGCCACTCGGGCTGGACTTTGACACTGGCACCAAGCTCTCTGGCTCGCGTTTTGCGGTCATGAAAGGCCCGGCCGCCCGGCTGCACCGCGCACTGGCCGCTTTCATGCTCGACGTGCAGACACAAGCGCACGGCTACACCGAGTGCTACGTGCCCTACATCGTCAACGCCGACAGCCTGTTGGGTACCGGCCAGCTGCCCAAGTTCGAGGGCGACCTGTTCGCCGCCAAAAAAGGTGGGCAAGACGGCGAGGCCGTGCCGGACAACGCCGCGCTGTACCTGATTCCCACCTCCGAAGTACCACTGACCAACTTCGTGCGCAACGAGGTCGTGGCCGAGGCGGACCTGCCGATCAAGCTCACCGCCCACACGCCGTGCTTCCGCTCCGAAGCGGGCAGCTATGGCCGCGACACCCGTGGTCTGATCCGCCAGCACCAGTTCGACAAGGTCGAGATGGTGCAGATCGTCCACCCCGAGAAAAGCTACGACGCGCTGGAAGAAATGACCGGCCACGCCGAAGCCATCCTGCAAAAGCTGGGCTTGCCTTACCGGGTGATGAGCCTGTGCACCGGCGACATGGGCTTCGGTGCCGCCAAGACCTACGACCTGGAGGTCTGGTTGCCAGCGCAGAACACTTACCGCGAGATCAGCTCGGTCTCCAACTGCGAGGCCTTCCAGGCGCGGCGCCTGCAGGCGCGCTTCAAGAACGCGCAAGGCAAAAACGAACTGGTGCACACCCTCAACGGTTCTGGCCTGGCGGTCGGCCGCACGCTGGTGGCGGTGCTGGAAAACTACCAGAACGAAGACGGCACGGTGACCGTGCCCGAGGCGCTGCGCCCTTACCTGGGTGGCCTCACGCAGCTGGGCTGAACGGCCTTACTTGATGTAGACCGTGCCAGTGAAGCTGGAGACCAGGGCGGTTTCTCCCGCCGCGTTGGTGCGTGTCATGTCCACCCGGTAGATCGCCAGCCGGCGGCTGCGGCTCACCTCGTGGGCCTTGGCTTCCAGCACGTCGCCAAAACGCGCGGCGGCCTGGTAGGTGATGTGGGCGTCAATGCCGACCGCCATCACCCCATAGGCATTGGCCGCCATGCCGAATGCCGTGTCGGCCAGGCTGAACATGGCGCCGCCGTGGCAGGCCCGGTGGAAGTTCATGTGCTGTTCTGCCACGCGCATGCGCAGCGTGGCGCGGCCCAGGCCAATGTCCACCAGCTCAATGCCCAGCGCTTCGCAGTGGCCGTCGGCCGCGCGGTAGTGGCGCGCGCGTTCAAACGCGGCAGCGTCGGTTTGCTCGGGCAGGGGGTCGTTGCGACCGGCTTGCGCCACAGCGGCGGCGGTGGCGGGGTGGGAAAGACCAGACAAATACAACTCCTTGAGTGCCAAGGGGCCAGCAAGGTGCTGTCCCAAAGAAAAACCCCGGTGCTACTGTTCATAACAACGGGGCGGTCTGCAGGAAAATTCTAAACGCGTTCCTGGGCGCTTGGCCGTTCTGACCACACCCACCCGCTCATTGGGCAACCACCGGTAACTACTGCATGCCCAGCTTGCTGGTGCGGCAGACGGCCAGCAGCGCCAGCAGGTTGGGGTCGCGTTCGCGGCTGCGCAAAAAGCTCAGGGCGATGGTCTGGCGCACCAGGTATTTCGGTTGCAGCGGGATCAGCCGGACGTCGGACGGCAGAACCCCCCGCACGCGCCCGGGCAGGAGCGTGCAGCCCACGCCACCGCCTACCAAGTTCATCAGGGAAAAGATGTCGCCAGTTTTCATCACCACCCTGGGTGTGAACTGGGCAATCCGGAAGGCTTCCGTGAACCCGTTTTGTGTCACGAAGCCTTCGTTTAGGCTGACGAAGTTCTCTTCGCGGCAGGCCCCGAGGTCAATGCTTGGCTGGCCCGAATAGATTGAATTCGCTGGCGCCGCAAAGTAGATGTCGTCCTCGAACAGGGGCTCGGATTCAACGTCGGGCATGGCTTCGGGCAAGCCCATCAACGCCGCATCGATGGTGCCATCGCGCAGCCGCTGGACCAGGTCGGCGTTGGAGCCGAGCGCCAGTTCGGTGTGCAGCTCTGGCCGACGCAGCTTCAACCCCATGAACATGGCGGGAACCGCGCGGCTGGTCAGGGAATACAGGGAGCCGATGCGGATCGTGTCGGCGCAGTAACCCGCCATCTGGCGCGTGGCGCCGATGCCCTTCTCAAGCGTTTGAAAAAGCTCCCGTGCCACGTCGGCTAGCACATGGGCCGCGTCTGTCGGGATCAGGTGGCGGCCTTCATGACGAAACAGGGCGCAACGCGTGCCTTCTTCCAGCCCGTGCAAAGCGCGGTGCACGCTGACGCTGCTGGTGCCCAGCCGTTCGGCCGCGCGGGCGAGGTTGCCCTCGTCCAGAAACACCAGCAGCGTTTCGAGACGGCGAAAGCTGATTTCGTCGTCAACATGCGGCACATGCGTGGGGTTGCTCATGCGGATTGGCAGAAACAGGGGTGTGGGAGGGGCATCGTAACGCTTCAGCCCGCATGGGCGAGAACCCAGCGGATGATGGCGGCAGCATGCCGGAACTCGTCCACGCTGCGTGCGGGCACGTCTGGGAACTTCTGGTTCCAAAGCCGTGCCAGGGAATTCCCCGGCCCCACTTCCAGCACACACCGGATGCCACGGGCGTACAAGGCTTCCATGCTCTCGCGCCAGCGAACCGTCTTGTCGATTTGCGCAGCCAATGCTTCCTTGGCATGTGCCACGTCGCGAATGCGCTCGGCGCTGGCGTTGCAGACCAGCACCGTGCGCGGGCGCTGCATGGCCAGCGGCTCCAAGGCCATGGCAAACGCAGTGCCGGCATCGCGCATCCACGGTGTGTGCGAGGCGACCGAGACCTTCAGGCGGGTGCAACGCCCGCCGAGGGCTGTGACCGCGCTGTCGACACCGGCCAACGCGTTGTTCGGTCCGCCCATCACCACGCTGTCCGGCCCGTTGTCGATGGCGACGGCCAGGCCCAGCCTGTCCACAAGGGCCTGAATCTGTGGCCCAACCAGCCCGGTGACCCCGACCAGCCCTCCGGGTGTGGCGGCCGCACAGTGGTCCATGGCGGCGGACCGACACTCCGCCAAGTCAAGGGCCGTGGTGGCGTCGATCACGCCGGCGGCGAAGAATGCCGGCAGTTCACCCACGCTGTAGCCCGCAACGGCGTCTGGCCATGGCAGCGCGTGCGACAGCCGCTCCCAGGTGGCGACCCCGCTGCCCGTGAGCAGCAGTTGCGCCTGCCGGTTGCCCGCCGCCCATTCCGGGTGGGTCAAGCTGTCCCGCCAGTTGGCAACACCCAGCCGCTGGCATGCCTCCCGCATCACGCCGTCGGTGGTGAGCCACGGCACCATGTCTGGGTGCTGCATGCCCTGGCCCGAGAAAATGATGGCGTAGCCCATGGAGGCACTCAGCCGCGTGGGCCAACACGGTGGAGCCAGCACGCGGCGGACAACATGTCCGCCGAGCCACCCGGCGACAGGCGGCGAATCACCAGCTCGGTGTGCAAGTCCGCCACACGCTGTAACGCGCCCTGGGCGGCCATGCCACCGCAGTCCATGAAAGCCTGGGCGCTGCGCTGGACAAACGCCAGGCCCTCCCGACCGCCCCGGTGCGCCAGATTGCTGTCGTCGAGCACGGCCATGGTGCACATCAGGGCTTCGATTCGGGCCGATGTTGCGTCCAGGCCCCGCGCCATGGCCGCCTGAAGGGCGGGGCAGGTGGTTTCAAACAAAACCGGAAAACCGCATGCGGCTTCTTCGGAGGCGCTGCGCAAGCCATGGCGCCGTGCCGCCAGCCCACCCGGCAAGCGGGGCGTTCTCTGGGCACGTTCAACCAGCGTGCGGCCCCAGCAGGCTTGCAATTCATGCCGAACCCGGTCGGGCTGCAGTGGGTGGCCTTTGCGCCATACCGAGCCAGCGGCGGCACACAGCAGCCCCAGGGTGAACACCGCACCGCGATGGGTATTGACGCCGCCTGTTGCCGCGAGCATGCGGGCTTCGGCATCCATGCCACAGCGCTCAAGCTCAGCAAAATCGGCGCCATGCGCACCCAACAGGGCGATGCGACCGAAATAGTGGCGCAGCGCAAACAGGCTGCGCATGAAGGTCTGGCCGTCCATGTCGCTGTGGCTGCCGCTGTCCACGAAGGACACCAGGCCAGGCTTGGGGTACAAGGCCACTTCGTCGTAGAGGGCCGACACCGCCGAGCGGCCCAGGCAAGCCAGCACGCCCGTTGCAAGGCCATGCGCACCCGGCTCAGCAGCAGGCATGGCCTGCCATTGCGGCATGGCGGTGTTCATGCGGGCAACGCGCTTTCCGGGCTTGGCCGTGCCGTGTTCCAGAACTCGGCATGGCACAGGTCGGCGCCGCGGGTGTGCTTGACGAGCACCGCGTTCACCCGGCCGGCGCGCCAAAGCGACCATTCCCGCCACGCCACGGCGGCGCCATTGCCAAAAACCAGCTCCCCGTCCAGCCGGGGGGCCGGCTGTGTCAACGCATGGGCCGTCAGCAGTGCGGCGGCGTGGTCGGCTTCGTCCGGGGTGGAGACATGGACCAGCACATCCAGGTCCGAGCCGGGCCGCAGGTGGTCCAGGCCTGTCAAGAGTTGCCAGCCGTGGCTGCCGTAGACCCGGGTTCGGGCACCGGTTTGGTCCAGTGCCGCACACAACTGCAGCCAAGGCGCGCGCGCCCCTCTGGACAACAACTTCACCACTGCAGCGGCTTTGGGAAACTCGTCAAAGAAGGCGACACCTTTCAAGTCGATGCCCAATGCCAGACGCTGCCTTTGCCAACGTCCCGGCGCAGGCAAACCCAGCGCCACCAGACCGTCGCTGGGCTGGCCCGGCCCCGGCTGGCGGGTCACAACCAGCGGCAGGCGGTGCCTGGCCCAATGCGATACACAGGCCTTGGCGGGGCCGCCAACCGCTTGCGCCAGTGCCTGCTGCCAGCCTGTCTCATTGAGACAGGCCAGTTGATGGCGTCGAAGGGCTTTCACGGTGCGTCCATCACCCGTTGGGCGACAACGGCGGCGAGGCGGCGCCCACCCCGTTCCGCGCCATCCAGGGCGCGGCGGTCAACGCGGGGCGCATGGGCTAGCGCATCGCGCAGTGCGGCGGGCAGGTCTTGGCCCCACACGCGCCGCACGCCACCCATGGCCAGGTAGTTGGTGACGCCCGGCGCAAACACCGGGTTGGTGAGCGAGAGGCTGGTGAGGAAATCTTCCTGCAGCTTGGTCACGCGCGCCATGGCGGGAATGCGCATGACGCGGATTTCCGCTTCAGGCAGGGCATCGCAGGCGTCTGCAATCAGGCCCGAGGTGATAAAGCCGCCCGAAAGGGCTTGGTCGTAGACCAGGCCCAGCACACGGTGACCACAACGCCGGGCCAGGTCAATGGCCATGCCCAGGTGGGCCATGGCCCGGTTGATGCCGAGCAGCTCATCGCGTCGGCGCAGCTGCTGGCCTTGCGTGTCGATCAAGAGCAGCAGGGTTCGTCCTGGCGATTGGGTGACCGTGTCGAGCACGACACGGGCCTGGGCCAGTGCCAGTGCCACCCCGATGGGGGCGTGGTTCGTTGTTCCCACCACCGTCAAGGTGTTGCCGTCGAATTGCACGTCGCCGTGCAGGACATCACCGGTGGCCTGAATGCCGTGGTTGGCGCCAAAGAGCGCGGTGGCAAGGGTGTTCCATTGCATTTTTGATCCTTCCTCAGGGGGTTTGCAACGTCAGAACTTCGGGAACGTCGAGGTCAGGGACCTGGTCGGCCTGAGGAATGCCCAGTGCTTGCCAGAAGGCCTGGGGCTCGCTGCCATCGCCTGGCCAATCGGCCTCGGGAACGAGGCGCAGGCGCTCTGCCAGCAGCGCATGTTCAAGTTCCAGCCGATCGAGCGTCACCGGGCGGCTGGCGTCCAGCAAGCTAATTGCGGCGTTGCGAAAGGCGGACACGTCGTCTTCCACCAGCGCGTCGCAGTCGCCAATCAGCCAGCGGTGTTTGCCACCGGTGGTGCGCCACACCAGCGCCCGGTCCCGGGCGTCGAACTCCTCTACGCCGTGTGACGCTTCGATCACCTCGGGCCCGGACATGGCCAGGCGGCCAACGTCGCTCATGACGATCTGGTCAGCGCACCGGGCAACGATGCCCATGCCGCCAAAACAACCGTTGACGCCACCGATCAGCACGATCACGGGGATGCCATCGGCCCGAACGTCCAGAACGGCGCGCATGACTTCCGACACCGCGATCAGCCCCGCATTGGCCTCGTGCAGGCGAACGCCGCCCGACTCGGCCAGGAGCAGGACCGCATCGGGCCGGTCCCGGCTGGCGCGCCGCAGCAGGCCCACCAGTTTGGCGCCGTGCACCTCGCCAACGCCGCCGCCCATGAAACCCCCTTCTTGCGCCGCCACAAAAACCGAACGCCCGGCCAGCGTGGCCCGGCCAATCGTGACGCCATCGTCAAACGACGAAGGGATGCCCAGCTGGGCCAAATGGGGGCTGGTCAGGCGCTCCGCCGGGGGCAGCCATTCATGGAAGCTGCCGCTGTCAAAGAGGCGTTGAACCCGTTCACGGGCAGAACATTCGGCGTAACTGATGCGGGCGGTTGTGGGCACCGCATCGTTGGGTGGAACATGGCGCATCAGTGTTGTTCCTTCAGTTCGGCCACGGCCTGGTCCAGCCGCAGGCTCACCACAGCGGGTGTGGCGCCCATGTCGTGGATGAAAACCTGGACGCCTGCGAGCCGGTGGCGCGCATGGAAGTCGTGGACCACGGCTGTCCAGATGGGGCTGAACCCACGTGCGGAGGTTTCTACCGTCACCTTGCAGGCGGTGCCCTGAGCGGGCTCGATCATCACCTCCAGGTTTCCCGAGCCCACCACACCCACCAGCACAGGTGCGAAGTGGGGTGGGGTGGCCAGGCGGCCGTGGTCGCTTGGCAGGTCGAATTCGAGGGTTTCCAGTCCGGGTGTCATGGCCATTTGAGATTCCTTTGCATGTGTGTCCTTCGTGGTGGCATCACCAGTTGCGGAAGCGTTTTGGCGGGCGGTAGAGCCCACCCGAGGCCCGCACCAGGTCGCGCATGCTGCGTGCGGCCAACAGGTTGCGGGTGGCGTCTCGCGGGTCAACCCCGATGTCCTGTGGGTACCGGACCACACCCCGGTCGCGCAGGTTCTCTACCAAACGTCGGTCGCGTGTCAGTCCGAAAGGTGTGTAGCCAGCCACGCCGCGAATGGCCTGCTCGCGCTCCTCGTCGTTGCGGCACATGAGCAGATTGGCAATGCCTTCTTCTGTCAGCACATGGCTGACATCTTCACCGTACACCATGATGGGGGGCAGTGCCATGCCCGTCTGTTCTTGCAGGGTCCAGGCGTCGAGCCGCTCGACAAAAGCCGGCTGCATGTGTTCGCGAAAGGTTTCAACCATTTGCACGACCAGTTTCTGCCCACGCGGCGTGCCGGCAGCGCCGGTGCGCCCGGCCCGGGACTGTTGGCCGGCCTTGAGCCAGGCCGGACTGCTGTGGCGGCGTCCACGCGCGTCTGCCCCCATGTTGGGTGCGCCGCCAAAGCCGGCAATGCGGCCCAGCGTGGCGGTGGAACTGTTGCCATGTGCGTCCATCTGCAGGGTGGAGCCAATGAAGAGGTCGCAGGCATAGTGACCTGCGGCCTGCGAGAAAGCGCGGTTGCTGCGCAGGCTGCCGTCCGGGCCTGTGAAGAACACATCGGAGCGTGCCCGGATGTAGTCCTCCATGCCGAGTTCGGAACCAAAGGAATGGATGGACCGAACCCACCCGGCCTCGATGGCCGGGATCATGGCCGGGTGTGGGTTCAGCGCCCAGTGCTGGCAGATCTTGCCCTTGAGCCCCAGTTGTTCGCCATAGGTTGGCAGCAGCAGCTCGATGGCTGCGGTGTCAAAACCAATGCCGTGGTTCAGCCGTTGCACGCCGTATTCGGCATAGATGCCCTTGATGGCCATCATCGCCATCAGCACCTGGATCTCGCTGATCTGCGCCGGGTCGCGCGTGAACAGCGGTTCAATGAAGTGGGGCTGAGGTGCAGGCACGACAAAGTTCACCCAGTCGGCCGGGATGTCGATACGCGCCAGCTTCGTGGTGCGACCATCCACCAGTTCGTTGACCTGGGCGATGACAATGCCGCCAGAAAAAGCCGTGGCTTCGACAATTGCCGGTGTGTCTTCGGTGTTGGGGCCGGTGTAGAGGTTGCCCTCGGCGTCTGCCGCCTGGGCGGCCACCAGCGCCACCTGCGGGGTCAGGTCCACAAAATAGCGTGCAAACAACTCCAGGTAGGTGTGGATGGCGCCGATCTGGATGCGCCCGGCCGAAGCCAGTTGCGCCAGACGTGCCCCTTGCGGCCCTGAAAAGCTGAAGTCAAGTTTGCTGGCAATGCCGTTCTCGAAAACGTCTAGATGTTCCGGAAGGGCCAGTACCGACTGCACCATGTGCAGGCCGTGGACACGTGAGACGTCCAGGCGCACCAGTGCCTTGGCAAGAAAGTCGGCCTGCTTCTGGTTGTTGCCCTCCAGGCAGACACGGTCCCCGGGCTGCAGCACGGCTTCCAGCAACGTGGTGACCGCTTCGGTGGCCACGCATTTGTTCGTCAGTTGCGTGCCCAGTGCCTGGCTGGCACGGGCCAGCCGTGCCTGACGTTGCACAGACCGTGTGTTCCAAGCTTGATTTTCCATAGGGTCCAGATGTGTGGGGTTGGGTGTGATCGCGTTCAGGTCAAAGCACCACGAACAGCAGCCACACCAGGACTGGCGCGACCAACGTGACGATGGCGCCATACACCATGAGCTGGCGGAAGAAGGCGTCGCGGCCGATGCCACGGGCATTGGCAAGCACCAATGCGCCATTGGTGGAGAACGGGCTGACATCCACAATGGTGGAGGACACCGCCATGGCCGCAATAAAGCCCACCGCGCCGACGCCACCATCGCCCTGCAGGAAGGGCACAGCCAGCGGAATCAACGACCCCAGAACCGCCGTAGACGAGGCGAAAGCCGACACCACCGCGCCAACAAAACAGAGCAGCAGCGCGGCCATCAGCGGCGAAGTCAAGCCCGACACGCTGTGTCCCACAAAGTCGATGGTGCCCATTTTCTGCATCACGCCGACATAGGTGCTTACACCGACGATCAGCATGATTTCTGGCCATGACACCTGTCCCAAAGCACGTTTCTGGAGGTTGGGCGCCATCAGTGTGAGGAGCAGGCCGATCGTGATGGACACAAAGCCAATGTCCTGCTTGAAAAACAGCGTCAGCACGGCCAGCGCCAACAGGCCGAGGACGGTCAGGATCTGGTACCAACGGGCGCCACTGGGTTCTGGCTGGGCAGGTGACACATCCATCAGCGAATCCTCGGTATTCCGGGCGGTATGGCGTTCCTCCTGCAGCGACTCTCCCTCTGCATCGCCGTAGATCTGTGCGCCGCTTTGCCCGTGGACAACCTGGGGGACATCAAACGCACTGGGCTTCACGTCAGCGCGCTGGCGCACCAGCTTCATCCCACCCATCATGAAGAACAACAACAGGGCCACGCCGAAGTTGATGGTCAGGCTGGCGGTCATCGTGGCAATGGGGTCAAGCGGCAGGCCGGCGGCGGCAACGACCTTGTTCGTGATGCCACCATAAATGCTGATGGGTGAAAAACCGCCACCTTGTGCGCCGTGGATCACCAGCAGACCCATCATGAGGGGGTTGATGCCGTACTTTGCCGCAAAGCCTAAAGCGATTGGCGCGATGATCGCCACCGCTGCTGGACTGACTGCGCCCACACCCGTCAGTGCGGCCGCAATGAAGAACATGATCCAGGGAATGGCCGCAATTCGCCCGCGCACGCCCCGAACCGCCAGCTTGACCAGCCAGTCGATGGTGCCGTTGTTCTGGGCCAGTGCGAACAGGTAGGTGATGCCCACCAAGGTGAGAAAAAGATCGGCCGGGAAGCCACCCATGATGGCTTTGGCCTCCAGGCCGGCGACCAAGGTGCCGACCAAGAACGCACCCACAAAGGCAATCACCCCCATGTTGATGGGCAGTGCGGTAGCAAGGGCGAACATGGCGACCAATGCGCCTATGGCAATCCAGTGTGAACTCATGAAGTTGTCTCCGTCGTTGAGCACATTCGGTGTGAGTGCTCTTGGAGACGTAAGGTATTCGCGGCGGCCAGTGCGATCAATCAAGGGCGAGCGTCAATGCTTACGCTGCATGAAACAATCGAGGGATTACCCTAGTGTGTGCGCCGATCGAACGGCTTGCATGGCCAGGTACAGCGCGCTTACTGGCGTCAATGGTGGGTGTCGGCTGGACAAACGGAGTGTTCATGCGGACGGCTGAGGTTCGAGAGGCTGGGCGTTGACGCGTCCAAATGACCGCCTGCCTCCTGACTTGCTGCGCCCATTGACGCCGCCCACACCGCGTTTTCGAGGTTCGGCAGTCCTCACAGGGCCATCAACGCACGCACGACCATGTGCAGGCCCAGCGCGGCCAGGCTGATGAACAGGCAGTTCCGAAACACCGGTGGCGATACCCGCCGCCGCAGCCACTGCCCGACAGCCATACCAGCCAGTGCCGGCAACAACATCCACACCGATGTGCCGAGGTCTGCGCCCGAGTAACGTGCATTGAGGTGAAGGCCAACGGCCAGCGCCAATGTCGAGACGGTGAAAGAGAGGCCCATGGCCTGAACCAAGGCGTCGCGCTCCAGCTTCAGTGCCTGCAGGTACGGGACAGCAGGCACCACGAACACCCCGGTGGCGGCGGTCACCAGGCCGGTGATGGCGCCCACCAGTGGGCCTAGCCAACGCTCGGCGGCCGATGGCAAGGTCAGGGTGGCCCCGACGATGCCCCACACGCCATAACCCACCAGTGCAACACCCAGTGATACCGCAGCCCAAGCCCCAGCGGGTGCGCCAAGGAGCCATGCACCGCCCAGCGTTCCCACCCCAATGCCGACCTGCATGGGGCCAATCCGCCTGAGCATGGTTCCCAGCGTCGCAAGCGGGCCGATTTGCCAGAGGTTGGTCACCAACGACGGCACGATCAGCAGTGCCGCCGCTTCGGCGGGCGCCATCAGCATCCCCAGCAGTGCCATGGACACGGTCGGCAGCCCGAGCCCCACCACACCTTTGACCAGCCCCGCCACCACAAACACCCCCGCGACCAAGATCAACCAGGAAGGTTGGTGCATGCTGAGTGATTCGAGCAAGGGCATGTTGGTTCTTCGTTGGCAGGCGGAGGCCCCGCGCTGTGCCGTGGGCCAATTCTGGTGGGCCGCCTACTTCTTGAAAATTCGGAATGCACATACACAGCCTCAGGTGCAGCCAGAGGCTCAATGTGCTACCTTGATGCGCATGCGGTTTGATTTGACCGATCTGAGGCTGTTTCTGAACGTCCACGAGGCGGGCACCATCACGGGCGGCGCCCACAACAGCCACATGACGTTGGCATCTGCGAGCGAACGCATCCGTGCGATGGAAGACGCGTTGGGCGTGCCCCTGTTGCAAAGGGATCGGCGCGGTGTGCAGGCAACGCCCGCGGGCCGCACGGTGGTTCACCACGCCCGTTTGGTGCTGCAGCAGATCGAGCGCATGCAGGGCGATCTGGGCGACTATGGCGCAGGCCTCAAAGGCCATGTGCGCCTGTTGTGCAACACCTCGGCGCTGAGCGAACATTTGCCGCAGGTGCTGGGAGACTTCCTGGCCAGCCATCCGGGCATTTCTGTGGATCTGGAGGAGCGACCCAGTCAGGAGGTTGTCGATGCCGTGCGCAACCAGACCTGCGACATCGGGGTGGCTTCTGACTCGGTGGACCTCAGCGGTTTGGCGCACTTCGTCTTTCGGGCCGACCCTTTGGACCTGGTGGTGCCGCGTGACCACGCCCTGGCGCAGCATGCGGTGGTCCGCTTTGCGGATGTGGTGGACAGCGCATTCGTGGGGCTGGTCGAGGGCAGTGCACTGCAGGCGCACCTGGCGCAGCATGCGAGGGGCCTGGGGAAGCGCCTGAACTATCGGATTCGTTTGCGCAGTTTCGAATCGGTCTGCCGGGTGGTGGGTACGGGCATTGGCGTGGGCATCGTGCCCCGCGCAGTGGCCCTGCGCTGGGGCCGTTCAACCAAGGTCAAACGGATCCTTTTGGCCGACCCTTGGGCGACGCGCAACTTGATTTTGTGTGTCCGCCAGCTGGAAGCGTTGCCCGTCTATGCGCAGCAACTGGTGCAGCATGTGCTTCTTTCGGGGCAAGGTCGCGGCTCGGCCCCTGTTTCCTGACGGCGGCTGGCGTTTGGGCGAAAAAAAAGCCCCTGTCAGCAGGGGCTTTGATTCATTGGCGGAGAGGGTGGGATTCGAACCCACGGTACCTTGCGGTACGCCTGATTTCGAGTCAGGTACATTCGGCCACTCTGCCACCTCTCCACTCGATCTAGCCCACTATTCTAGCAGTGACCTGGTGCAGGCTTTCTGCAGCAGTGCGGAAAGTCAGCCAAGCAGGCCGTAGGTGCGGGCGTAGTGCAGGGTCTGGGTGCGGCTCTTGACGTTGAGGCGGCGGAACAAGCGCCACAGGTGCACCTTGACGGTGTGTTCGCTGATGCCGAGTTCTTCGGCGATTTCGCGGTTGCTGAGGCCACGGTCGAGCATGATGATGAGCTGTTTCTGGCGTTTGGACAGTTTTTCGTCCACCGCTTCCAGCTGCTCGAAACCGGCGTCGGCGGTCAGCAGGGCGCGCAGCGCAGCTCCGATCTCGCTGACACCAGCGGATTTTTCAATGTAGACGTCGGCACCGCATTCGATGCACAGTTCCTCAAAGTCTTCTGCCGGGGAGCCGGAGATCACCGCCATGGGCACATTGGCGTAGCGGGAGGTGAGTTCGCGCACGCCGGAGACGCCACGCGCGTCCGGCAGGTTCAGGTCCAGGCAGATCAGGGTGGGTTCGCCGTGTTTGGTCACGGCAGGTTCCAGCGCGCCCACACTTTCGAGTTCAACCACTTCGGTGCCGGGGCGCAATCGGCGCAGCACGGTGGAGATCGCGTCGCGCATCAGGGGGTGGTCGTCAATAACGTACAGGCTCACAGCGGTTCTACCTTCGGTAAGGGTGTGGTGCGAGACTATAGGCTCTGCCACACCATCAATCAATGGGGCCATTTTGCACCCGTATGCAGTAACCCTATCGGCAGAAAACCGCCCTGATTTCGGTCTTTAGTAGTCGATGCCCATGGCCGTGCGCACTTCGGCCATGGTCTGGCGGGCCGTGGCGCGGGCGCGGTCGGTACCCGCGTCAATGATGTCGCGCACGATTTTCGGGTTGCTGACGTACGGTTCGGCCCGGGCCAGCATCGGTTGCTGCTCTTTCAAAATGGCGTCGATCACCGGCTGCTTGCACTCCAGGCAGCCAATGCCGGCGGTTGTGCAGCCAAGGGATGCCCAGGCCTGGGTCGGCGCGTCGGAGTAGACCTTGTGGAACTGCCACACCGGGCATTTGTTGGGGTCGCCCACGTCGGTGCGCTTGATGCGCGCGGGGTCGGTCGGCATGCGGCGGACCTTGTGCTCGATGCTGGCCTTGTCTTCGCGCATGGCAATCGAATTGCCATAGCTCTTGCTCATTTTCTGGCCGTCCAGCCCGGGCAGCTTGCTGGCCTCGGTCAGCAGCGCCTGGGGTTCGACCAGCACCGCCTTGCCGGTGCCCTTGAACCAGCCCGCCAGCCGGTCGCGTTCGTCGTTGTCCAGCAGCGGGGTGGTGGCCATAAAGCCCAGAGCGCCTTCCATGGCCTTGGCGTCGCCAGCTTCCTGGAAGGCCTTGCGCGACTTCTCCAGCCGCTTGGCGGCGTCTTTGCCGAGTTTGGCGAGGCTGGCCTGCACGCGGGCCTCAAAGTCGGTCTCGCGGCCGTACAGGTGGTTGAAGCGGCGGGCGGCTTCGCGGGTCAGCTCCACGTGGCTGGCCTGGTCTTCGCCCACCGGCACCCACTTGGCCTTGTAGATCAGGATGTCGGCCGCCTGCAGCAGCGGGTAGCCGAGGAAGCCGTAGGTGGACAGGTCTTTGTCTTTCAGCTTGTCCTGCTGGTCCTTGTAGGTTGGCACGCGCTCCAGCCAGCCGATGGGCGTGCCCATGGCGAGCAGGGTGAACAGCTCGGCGTGTTCGGGGATGCGGCTTTGCAGGAACAGGGTGCACTGGTTCGGGTCCAGCCCGGCGGCCAGCCAGTCGATCACCATCTCGTAGACGTTTTTGGCGATCACCTCGCGGCTCTCGTAGTGCGTGGTGAGTGCGTGCCAGTCGGCCACGAAGTAGTAGCACGACATCTCGGACTGCAGGCGCACCCAGTTTTTCAGCGCGCCATGGTAGTGGCCGAGGTGCAGTGCGCCGGTGGGGCGCATGCCCGACAACACACGTTCTTGTGTGGGGGTGGGGTTGTTGTCCATCAGCTGATCAGCAGTCGCAGGGGCGTGAGGATGATTTCAAGTACGCCGTAGGTCAGGCCCATCAGCGGCGACATCCAGAGTTTGTTGATGATGCCGGCGAGGATCAGGCCCATCACGATGAAAAAACCGTAGGGTTCGACGCGCGACACCAGTTCGGCCGCGCGGTAAGGCAGCAGGCCGACCAAGATGCGCCCACCGTCCAGCGGTGGCAGCGGGAACAGGTTGAAAACGAACATCACCACGTTGACCAGCAGGCCAGCGCGGCACATCTTGAGGAAGAAGTCTTCGGTGACGCCGCTGGCCTGCAGCAAATAAAACAGCACGCCCCACAGCACCGCCTGGAACAAATTGGACGCAGGGCCGGCCAGTGCCACCCAGACCATGTCGCGCTTGGGGTTGCGCAGGTGGCCAAAACGCACCGGGACCGGCTTGGCATAGCCAAACAGAAAGGTGCCAGCGGTGGCGAAGTACAGCACCAGCGGCATGACGATGGTGCCGATCGGGTCGATGTGTTTGATCGGGTTCAGCGTGACCCGGCCGAGCGCCCAGGCGGTGTTGTCGCCAAAGTGCCGTGCCACGTAGCCGTGTGCGGCCTCGTGCAGCGTGATGGCAAAAAGCACCGGGAGGGCGTAGACCGCGACGGTCTGGATGATGTTGGCAATGTCCACGGCGTGATTGTCTCAGAGCCCGAGCCGGGCCACGTCGCCCCGGCCTTCGCGCACCACCACCGGCGTGCCGTCGCTCAGGTCGACCACGGTGGTGGGGGAGAGCGGGCAGGCGCCGGCGTCGATCACCGCGTCGATCAGGTGTTCAAAACGGCTGCGGATGTCTTCCGGGTCGTTCAGCGCGTCGGTCTCGCCCGGTGGAATGAGCGTGGTGGCAATCAGCGGGGCGCCGTGTTGTTCCAGCAGGCTTTGCAACGCGTGGTGCTCCGGCACCCGCAGGCCAATGGTCTTGCGCGACGGGTGGCTGAGCCGGCGTGGCACTTCCTTGGTGGCTTCCAGGATGAAGGTGTACGGCCCCGGTGTGACCGATTTCAGCAGCCGGTACTGGGCGTTGTCCACCCGGGCGTAGTTGGCGAGTTCGCTCAGGTCGCGGCACAGCAAGGTGAGGTGGTGTTTGTCGTCCACCCCGCGCAGGCGGCGCAGCCGGTCAGCGGCGGCTTTGTCGTCCAGATGGCAGGCCAGCGCGTAGCTGGAGTCGGTTGGCACCGCGACAATGCCGCCTTTGGCCAGCACCGCCACCGCCTGTTTCAGCAGCCGGGCTTGCGGGTTGTCGGGGTGGACGGTGAGGTACTGGGCCATGGTGTGTGGGGTGTCGGGGTGGCGGGCAGTGTAGTGCAGCTGCTCAGCGGGCCAGCGTTTCGGCGCGCCGGCGGGCGCTGGCGGTTTCCTGCAGGGTGAGCAGGCCACTGGTCACGCCGCAGACGGCAATCACCGCAATGCCGGCCCAGGCCCAGCCGTCGGGGGTGTGGTGGAAGGCGAGCCAGCCGGCCAGCGTGGCAAAGCCGATCTGGGCGTAGAGGTAGGGCGAGAGTGTGGCCGCTGGCGCGCGCCGGTAGGCGAGGATCAGCAGCCAGTGGCCAAAGGTACCGGCGGCGCCCAGCAGCACGAACCACGGCCAGTGCGCCAGCAGGGCGGCGGTGTCCCAGTGCCAGATGGCCACCGGCAACATCACCACCGTGCCGACCAGCCCGGTGTACATGTGGGTGGTGTAGGGGTTCTCGTTGCCACTCATGCGGCTGGTGAGGATCTGAAAGCCGGCATAGGCCAGCACCAGCACGAGGGGAAACACCAGCGCCCAGCCAAACACCTGGCCGCCGGGGCGGATCACCAGCAGCGCGCCGGCAAAACCGCCGATGAGCAGCACCCAGCGCCGGGCTGAGACGCGTTCTTTCAGCACCCAGGCGGCGAGCGCGGTGACGGCCAGTGGGGCCAGCATCACCATGGCGGTGAACTCGCCCACCGGCAAATGCTGCAGGCCAATGAAAGAGCAGAGGCTGGTCACCATCAGCAGGCCGCCGCGCAGCAACTGAAAGCGTGGGCTGCCCGTGCGCAGCACGCCCAGGCCCTGCACCGGCAGCCGCAGCGCGAAGGTGACGAGCGCCTGGAAGGCGTAGCGGAACCAGAGCAACATCATCACCGGGGCCAGGCTGCCAGCGTGTTTGGTGGACGTGTCGAGCACCACAAAACAGGCGGTGGCCAGCACGATGAGTGCGATGCCGGCACCGGGGGCGGTGCTGGGCGAACTCATCCCACCGCGCTGGGGGTGGGCGCCCGGTGGATGCGGTGGTCGAGCAGTTCCCACACGGGCGTGAGGCCGCCGGGCAACCAGGGCAGGGTGCCGAGGTCGGTGTGGCTTTCGTCGGGGCTGTGGAAGTCGCTGCCACGGGAGGCGGCGAGGCCGAATTCACGGGCCATGTCGGCGTACTTCACGTACTCGGGCGGGGTGTGGCTGCCGGTCACCACCTCCACCGCGCGGCCGCCATGGGCCTTGAATTCGCTGAACAGCGCGTACTCTTCGTTGGCGGTGAACTTGTAGCGGGCAGGGTGGGCAATCACCGCTTCGCCACCGGCCTCGGTGATCCAGTGCACCGCGTCGCGCAGCGTGGCCCAGCGGTGGGGCACGAAGCCGGGTTTGTTGTCGGTGAGGTATTTGCGGAAGACCTCGTTGGTGTCTTTGCAGACGCCACTCTCCACCAGGAAGCGGGCGAAGTGGGTGCGCGAGATCAGCTCGGGGTTGCCCACGTACTTCAGCGCACCGTCGTAAGCGCCGTGGATGCCAACCTTGGCCAGCCCGTCGGACATGTCCATCGCCCGCTGGCCACGGCCACCCCGGGTGTTGTGCAGGCCCTGCCGGAGTTGTTCGTTGTCGGGGTCGAACCCGAGGCCGACGATGTGCACCGTGGCGCTGGCAAAGGTGATGGAGATTTCGGTGCCGCACAGGTAGTGCAGGCCGTTGGCGTGGGCTGCGGCCATGGCGCGGTGCTGGCCGCTGATTTCGTCGTGGTCGGTCAGTGCCCAGAGCTCCACACCGTTGGCCTTGGCGCGCTCGGCCAGCGCCTCGGGGGTGAGGGTGCCGTCAGAGACGACAGAGTGGCAGTGCAGGTCGGCGTTGAGTATCTGGGTCACGCACCCATTCTAGGTCGTAGGGGTTCACCCTGCTGTCCCATGGCTGACGGGGCATTTTGGGCTTCCAAAACCCCGCTCAGCCGGCTTAGAGGCCGGATTTTGAATCAAATCGGCTTTGGGCCTCGGTCGAATCTGGCGATTCAGCTATTTAAATGATAGCGATCAGGTTTTGGCCTTGTCGGCCTCGGTGGTGAACGAATCGGCGTAGAACTCTTCTTCCGGCAGGCCGCACTTCGTGGTGTAGTCGGCCTTGGCCGAGTCCACCACAATGGGCGCGCCGCAGGCATAGACTTGGTGGCCGGAGAGGTCGGGGAAGTCCTGCATCACCGCCTGGTGGACGAAGCCGGTGCGGCCGGTCCAGGCGTCTTCTGGCAGGGCGTTGGAGACCACCGGCACAAAGGTCAGGTTGGGCATTTCGGCGCACTTGGTCTTGACCCAGTGGTCCATGTAGATGTCTTCCGACCGACGGCCGCCCCAGTACAGCGTGGCCGGGCGCGACACGCCCTTGAACTGCATGTGCTCGATCACCGCCTTGATGGGGGCAAAACCGGTGCCCGACGCCAGCAGCACGATGGGCTTGAGCGATTCCTCGCGCAGGTAAAAGCTGCCAAACGGGCCTTCCACCCGCAGGATTTCTTTTTCCTTCATCGTGGTGAACACGTGGTCGGTGAACTTGCCGCCGGGCATGTGGCGCAGGTGCAACTCGATGCCGGCCGTTTGCAGGTGCGGTGCATTGGCCATCGAGTACGCGCGGCGGCTGCCGTCGCGCAGGATGAACTCGATGTACTGGCCGGCGTGGAACTGGAAGGTGTCGTTGGCGGGGGTTTGCAGCAACAGCTGCATCACGTCGTGCGACAGCTTCTGCAGCGCCGTCACGCGCGTGGGCATTTTCTTGATCGGGAAGGCGCCGGCCAGCGACACCTGGCGCGACTCCAGCACCACGTCGGTCTGGGGGGTGGCGCAGCAGGTCAGCACAAAGCCGTTGGCTTCTTCCTCGGCCGACAGCGCCTTGCTCTGGTGCGGGCCATGCGTCACGGTGCCAGAGAGTTTTTTGCACTTGCAGGAGCCACAGGCGCCGTCTTTACAGCCATAGGGCAGCGCGATGCCAGTGCGGATGCCAGCAGCCAGAATGGTTTCTTCCGCGTGGGCGGTGAAGGTGCGGCCGCTGGGCTGCACGGTGATGCTCAAATTCATGGGGTCGTTATCCTTGGGCCTGTTCGCACTGTATTTGCCGAGATCCTAATTTTGCCCTCAAACCAGAACCCCCTTGGTACGCTCCCCGCCCGCTTCCGCCGCGAGCGTTTGCTGGTGGTGGGCTGTGGCGACGTGGGGCTGCGGGTGGTGCGGCAACTGGCAGGCCGGTTGCGGGTGCTCGCGCTGACCTCGTCGCCCGACCGTACCCCCCTGCTGCGCCAGGCCGGAGCGGTGCCGCTGATTGGCAACCTGGACCAGCCCGACAGCCTGCGCCGCCTGGCAGGCCTCGCGACCCGGGTGCTGCACCTCGCCCCGCCGCCCGGTGTGGGCGCTGGCGACCCGCGCACCCGCGCCTTGACCCGCGCCTTGCGCCTGCGCTCGTCGGCCAGCAGTTGGGTCTATGGCTCCACCAGCGGCGTGTACGGCGACTGCCAGGGCCAATGGGTGAATGAAACCCGTGCCGCCAGCGCCACCACCGCCCGCGCCCAGCGCCGCACCGACGCCGAAGCCGCGCTGCGCTTTCATGGCCGCAGCGTGGTCACCCAGGGGCCGGTGCGGGTGAGCATTTTGCGCATCCCCGGCATCTATGCACCCGACCGCGCCGGCGGCACGCCGCGCGAGCGGCTGGCAAGGGGCGCGCCGGTGCTGGTGGCGGCCGACGACGTGTTCACCAACCACATCCACGCCGACGACCTCGCCCGTGCCTGCGTGGCCGCGCTGTGGCGTGGCAAGCCGCAGCGCGTCTACAACGTCAACGACAGCTCGGTTCTGAAGATGGGCGACTACTTTGACCTGGCCGCCGACCTGTACGGCCTGCCCCGCCCGCCGCGCATCACCCGCGCCGAAGCCACGGCGCAACTGCCGCCCATGCAGTTGAGCTTCATGAGCGAGTCACGCCGCATGGACAACACCCGCATGCGGCGCGAACTGCGGCTGCGGCTGCGCCACCCCACGGTGGCCACCGGCCTGCTGGGCGGTTAAATCAGCCCCGGGGCACCTGGGCTTCGAGTTCGAGTTTCAGCCCGGCGGGCAGCTTGAGCTGGCGCGCCAGTTCGTCCAGGTAGGCGCGTTCCATGAAGCTGGTGGTGTCCACCACCAGCAGGCTCACCAAATACATCTCGGAGGCCATTTCCGGCGTGCTGGCCGCCTGGGCCACGGCGGCCGGGTCCAGCGGCTGGCTCAGTTGTGTGCTGTACCACTGGCGCAGGGCCGGGTCGGCTTCCAGCCGGTTCAGTTCGGCCTCGGCCAGCCCCTGTTCGCGTGCGTCCAGGTGGCCGTCGGCCTTGGCGGCAGCGATCATCGCCAGCAGCATCGCCCGGCTGTGGGACTCCACTTCGGGGGCGGGCAGGCGGTCCACGGTGTGCGGCGGTACATGGCTGGCGACAGCGTTGGGTTGCGTGGTGGCCTGCACTTGGCTTTTCTGCCAGTCGCTGTAGGCCTTGAACGCCACCGCACCCAGCGCCGCCACGCTGCCGTACTGCAACGCCTTGCCGCCAAAGCTGCGGCCCCGTTTGCTGCCCAGCAGCAAGCCCAAGGCGCCGCCGGTCACCGCGCCACCCGCGAACTTGCCCCAGCCCGCGCCACTTGGCTGTGCCGTACCGGCCGATGCGCCGCCTTTCAGCAGCGGGTCAAGCAGGGTGCCGCCCGACTTCAGCAACTGGTCCAGCAGCGACTGTGCGCTCACTGTTTCACCACCGTCAGGTGTTTCACGTCAATCTCGGGCGACTTCACAAAGCTGGTTTCAACCTCACCGCGAATTTCCACAACGGTGCTGTCCGAAATGGTCTGGCCCCGAAAATCTTTCAGGTCAATCTCGACCCGGATTTCGCCGCTGCTGTCGGCGAAGCGGTACTTGTCCTTGCTCAGCTTCTCCAGAATGCGCCCGCGCAACACCACCTCCTGGTCGTCCACCGGCGCTTTCAACACCTCGGCCACGGTGCCGGGTGTCTTGACGGTGCTGGGGCCAACGTACTGGGCTTGGGCAGCGGTCAAACTGGCGACAAGCAGGGTGGCCGCACAGAGGGCACGGAGGGGGGTGGCGTGAACGGGCATGCAGTGTCCTTTGGAAAGAGTCAAAAAGCCATGCTATGCGGCGCCCAAAAGCCGCGCCTACGTACGGTTTTAAAGGGCATTGGGTCCGGGCAGGTCCATGGCTGCCGCAGCGTGCCGACGGCCTGCGCCAGCGCGTGCTAGATGTCCAACACAAGCACCTGTGAACACGACCGTGAGCAGCAGGGCGTCATGTGGCTGTTGGCCAGCTTTTCTTCGTCGGTCTGGTACTGGTCCCTGTGCTCGGGTATGCCGTCGAGCACCGGTGTCAGACACGACCCACAGACCCCCTGTTCGCAAGACAAGGCAACAGGCACGCCCGCGTCCATCAGCGCCTTGGCCACGGTGACGCCGGACGGCACACTGACGGTGACACCCGAGCGGCGGGCCTCAACCAAAAAGGCGTTGCCATCCTGCGACACATCGACCTTGAAGTGTTCAACGTGCAATTGCCCAGCGGGCCAGCCGCGCGATGTGGCACCGACCGTCACATGGCCGATGAAACCTTCTGGGCCGCAGCAATAAACATGCGCGTGGCGGTCTGCAAAAACCGCGTCCAGAGAGAGCCGCTGTTCCGAAGGGCCATCGTCCAGGTGAAGCTGCAGTGCCGGTCCGAACGCGCTGGCCACAATGTCACCGAAAAAGGCTGCACGATCGCGGCTCCGCACGCAGTAGTGTAGTGAAAAAGGGGTGCTGCGCGCTTGCAGTGCATGCGCCATGGCGAGCAGGGGTGTGATACCAATGCCACCTGCGACGAGCACGGCGGGCGCGCCATCATTGTGCAGTGGAAAGTGGTTGCGTGGCCACCCAATGGTGATCAACTGGCCGTCCTCGAAGCGGTCGTGGACTGTTTGGGAGCCGCCGCGCGAAGCGGGGTCGCGCAGGATGCCCAGGCAGTACCGGTGGCGCTCGGCGGGGTCGTTGCACAGGGAGTACTGCCTGACCAGTCCCGGTGCCACTTCCACGTCGACATGGGCGCCTGCTTCGAACGCTGGCAGGTCGATGTTGTCGATGTGCCTCAGTTCCAGCCGGACGATCTCGGTGGCCGCCGCTTCTCGCCGGACGATGCGAACCATCAGCGGCCGCAGTGGGATAGCCGCCGTCGCTGTGTTGTCCGTGCTCATGCGGGGGTGACGTCTTCGCTCAGGAGGCGGTCAAGGATGCGGCGGTAGCGGGTCGGACCGGCATCGATCGCAAGCAGCGTGGGTGACAGGGGGTGCCGCGCCTGGTCCATCAGGCGCTGCTGCGCTTCAATCACCGGGACATCTTGTTCCGCGAAGGCAAAGGTGCGCATTTCGAAGATCTTGTCGCGGATTGCACTGTTCTTGTCGTCCCCTTCCGTTAGCACATTCCACCGCGCGGCGGAGTAGTGGTAGTGCGTGGTCCGCTCGGTCTCGGGCGTGAGCAAATGCAGCGCGAAGTAGCCGGTGCCTTTTTCCTTGGGCTCACCCGTTTTGCTCACACCAAACTCCAGAATCATGTAGCACGGCGCATACCAGCTGATGGTGCTCCACTGATCTCCCCGCTCGAAGCCGGGCGGGCTCATCATTTTCAGGATGCCGGGCGTATCGGCGTCTTTCGATGGCCGGCTGACGGCCACCACATCGCCCTTTTGTTCGACCTTGATGTCGGCCTCCACGGTGTCTGCGTTGCCCAGAATGCCGGCGTGCACGTAGGAGGTGTGGCTCAGGTCAAGCAAGTTGTCGACAACCAGCTCGTAGTTGGCCTGGACCTTCAGATAGCCCGGCTTTGAAATGTGCAGGGCGGGCCGGTCGTCAAGGCAACCGTAATCGGGGATGGTCGCTGGATCGGGGGTCTTGTCGCCCATCCAGACCCACAGCAGCGTGTGCCGCTCGACCACTGCGTAGCTGCGCAGATGGGCGGCGGAAGGAATTGTGCAATTGCCATGGGGGTTTTTCACGCACTTGCCATCGGCGCCGAATTCCAGGCCGTGGTACACGCACTGCACACGGTCGCCAGCCAGCAGCTTGCCCATGGAAAGGGGGGCAAAGCGGTGCGAACAGCGGTCGCTGATGGCCGCCACGCTGCCATCTTCCTTGCGGAAGAAAACGAGCGGCTCGTTCAGGATGGTGCGGGCCACCAACTTGCCGACATCCAGGTCGGCCGACCACATGGCGACGTACCAGGTGTTGCGGATGAACCTGTCGGGCGACGGGCTACTGGAATCGACACGAAGCAGGGGCTTCGTGGTGGAGGGTGAGGTTGCGTTCATGGGTGTGTCCTTGTCTGAACTCTTCAGGGTGGCGTTATTCGCCAAAAAGCCTGCGGAACAGTGAAAGGCTAGCGCACACGCACTCCGGTCGCAAACGAGACTTCTTCATGGGGTCATGAAGGTGATTTGTGCCAGTGAGCCGACGCAGCGGATTTGCTCATGCGTGCATGAAGAGCTGTCGTTGGCGTGTTCCGTTTTGCGTGGCTAGTATTCGCCGCTATCGAGCCAATGACATGAACCCCATCCTGCTTCAAACCCATCACCTTACCAAGGCATTCAAGGGCTTTACTGCGGTCAGCAACGTGAACCTGACGGTGCGCCAGGGAACGATCCATGCATTGATCGGACCAAACGGCGCGGGGAAAACCACCTGCTTCAATCTGCTCACCAAGTTTCTGGAGCCGACCAGCGGCACGATCCTGCTGGGGGGTGAAGACATCACGCATGCCAAGCCTGCCGACATTGCACGCCGTGGGGTGATCCGCTCGTTTCAGATTTCCGCCGTGTTCCCACACCTGACGGTGCTGGAAAACGTGCGGCTCGGACTCCAGCGCGGTCTGGGCAGCACCTACCATTTCTGGAAGCCAGAGCGTTCGCTGCGACACCTGCACGGCCGTGCGATGGAACTGCTGGCCGAGGTCGGCCTGGAAACGTTTGCCGACGAGGTGTGCGTGAACCTGTCGTATGGCCGCAAGCGTGCGCTCGAAATCGCCACCACGCTGGCGATGGAGCCCACGCTGATGCTGCTCGATGAACCCACGCAGGGCATGGGCCACGAAGACGTGGACCGCGTGACCGCGCTGATCAAGCGGGTGGCCGCGGGGCGGACGGTGCTGATGGTGGAGCACAACATGGGCGTGGTGTCCACGATTGCCGACACCATCACCGTGCTTCAGCGTGGCGCTGTGCTGGCTGAAGGCAGCTATGCCGAAGTCTCTGCCAACCCGTTGGTGCTGGAAGCCTACATGGGCTCCGATGTCAGCGAGCTTGAGGGGGCGCACTGACATGACAGCAGCGCTGCGGATCGACAACCTCAATGCCTGGTACGGCGAGTCCCACGTGTTGCACGGCGTAGACCTCGACGTACGGGAAGGCGAGGTCGTGACCTTGCTGGGGCGCAATGGTGCAGGCCGCAGCAGCACGTTGCGTGCGATTCTGGGATTGACCGGCTTGAGACAAGGCAGCGTCCAGGTTTTTGGCAAGGAAACCATCCATCTGCCAACCTATCGGATTGCGCCCCTTGGCATCGGCTACTGCCCGGAAGAGCGGGGCATTTTCGCCAGTCTGTCGGTAGAGGAAAACCTGCTGCTGCCGCCCCGGCTCAAAGGCACAAACCCGGGCATGTCCATAGAGGCCATCTACGCCATGTTTCCCAACCTGGAAGAGCGTCGCGAGAGCCAGGGAACGCGGCTTTCGGGCGGCGAGCAGCAGATGCTCGCCGTCGCCCGCATCCTGCGCACCGGTGCCCGGTTGCTGTTGCTCGACGAGATATCCGAAGGCCTTGCGCCAGTGATTGTTCAGGCGCTTGCCGGAATGATCCGGACGCTGAAGACCATGGGCTACACCGTATTGATGGTGGAGCAGAACTTTCGCTTCGCGGCACCACTGGCGGATCGCTTTTACGTGATGGAGCATGGCCGCGTCGTCGAGACTTTCCAGGCCGATGCCCTGAAAGCCAAGATGCCACGGCTCAACGAACTTCTGGGAGTGTGATTCGCCAATGCCATTCATGGACATTCCACTGCCGGTCTTGATGAGTCAGCTTCTGCTGGGTCTGGTCAACGGCTCGTTCTACGCCATCCTGAGTCTTGGCCTGGCTGTGATTTTTGGCTTACTGCATGTGATCAATTTCGCGCATGGCGCGTTCTTCATGCTGGGCGCTGTGCTGGCCTGGGCAGGACTCCACTATTTCGGCATCGGCTACTGGGCCATGCTGTTGCTGGCACCCCTGTGTATTGGTTTGTTTGGCATCGTGGTCGAGCGCTTGCTGCTGCGCTGGGTCTACAAACTCGACCACCTCTATGGGATGCTGCTCACCCTCGGCCTCACGCTGGTGATTGAAGGCCTACTGAGGGCTATTTATGGTGCCTCTGGTTTGCCTTACAGCGCGCCCGCAGCCTTGTCGGGTGCATCGCAGCTAGGCTTCATGATGCTGCCCAACTACCGCATCTGGGTGGTGGTGGCCTCCTTGAGTGTCTGCTTTGCCACCTGGTATCTGATTGAACGGACGCGACTGGGCGCCTACCTGCGTGCCGGAACCGAAAACCCCAAGCTTGTCGAAGCCTTCGGGGTCAATGTGCCGGTCATGGTCATGCTCACCTACGCGTTCGGCGTGGCGCTGGCGGCTTTTGCCGGGGTGCTTGCCGCACCTGTCATGCAGGTGTCGCCCTTGATGGGACAAAACCTGATCATCGTGGTCTTCGCCGTGGTGGTCATCGGGGGCATGGGCTCAATCATGGGATCCATCCTGACTGGCCTGGGACTGGGTGTGATCGAGGGCATCACCAAGGTGGTTTACCCAGAAGCCTCGGCCACCGTTGTGTTTGTCGTGATGGCCCTGGTGTTGCTCTGGCGGCCGGCGGGTCTGTTTGGAAAGGAGCGCTGAAATGCGGCTTTTACTGATCGCCAAATGCCTGCTGCTGGCGGGATTGCTGGCGGCACCCCTTCTGGGCGTGTACCCGGTTTTCTTGATGAAGGTGTTGTGCTTTGCGCTGTTTGCCTGCGCGTTCAACCTGCTGCTGGGCTACGCAGGCCTGCTCTCATTCGGACATGCGGCATTTTTTGGTGGCTCCGCCTACCTCACGGGCCATGCGCTCAAGGTCTGGGGCGTTCCGCCTGAGGTGGGCTTGCTGATGGGCGCGGCCGGCGGTGCCTTGCTCGGCTGGGCTTTCGGGGTGCTGGCCATCCGCCGGCAAGGCATTTACTTCTCGATGATCACCTTGGCATTGGCCCAACTTGTTTACTTTCTGGCGGTTCAGATTCCTGCAACCGGTGGTGAGGATGGGTTGCAGGGGGTGCCGCGCGGCATGCTGCTCGGATGGGTCGATCTGCGCAACGACCTGAACATGTACTACGTCACGGTGGCGATCGTGGTGGGTGCCTTCCTGCTGATTTCGCGGGCGACAACATCGCCTTTCGGACAGGTGCTGAAAGGGGTGCGTGAGAGCGAGCCGCGTGCGGTATCTCTGGGGTACGACGCGGACCGGATCAAGCTCGTGGCGTTTGTTCTGTCTGCCGCTTTATCAGGGTTGGCCGGCTCACTCAAAGCGCTCATCCTCGGCTTCGCCACGTTGACCGATGTTCACTGGCTGGCTTCCGGCCAGGTGATCCTCATGACCATGATCGGTGGTGTGGGCACACTGTTTGGCCCTCTGGTCGGTGCTTCGGTCATCCTCGGTCTTGAAAGCAAGCTGGGTCAGTTCGGACAGGCACTCAGCAGCCTGACCGGTTGGGAGAGCTTTGTTGCGCTGGGTGAATCCGTGACCACGGCGATGGGCTTGCTGTTCATGTTTTGCGTTCTGGCTTTCCGCCGGGGCATCATGGGGCTCTGGCAGGCCAAGCGCTGAAACCCCTATGGGCGCGACGATGAGCGAACCTCTGATCCAATTCGCGCGTGCCGACGACGGTGCGCGCATCGCCTACCGGGTGCGCGAATCCGTACACGGCCAGCAACGTGTGGTGCTGCTGCATTCTCTGGGCATGGACCACGGCCTGTGGACACCAGTCACACAGCGTTTGGCGCCCCATGTCACGGTGCTGAGCATGGACTTGCGTGGCCATGGCAGTTCCGACAGACCGCCGCCACCCTACGGCATGGGCCGGTTGGCAGCGGACCTGCGCAACACCATCGACCATCTGGGTTGGGAAGAGTGCGTGCTCGTGGGGGCTTCCCTGGGCGGGTGTGTGGCACTGGAGTTTGCCGCCGCCAACCCGGGTCGCCTCAAGGCACTGGGACTGGTCAATTCCACCGCATGGTATGGCCCCGAAGGCACGTCGCTGTGGAACGCGAGAGCACGGAGGGCGCGCGAAGAAGGTTTGGCGTCCATGGTGCCTTTCCAGGAAACACGCTGGTTCACCGATGCTTTTCGCGTTGTGCGGCCACAGGTTGTGGAGCGCTGCGTCCACACATTCCTTGGCAACGATGTCCCGGCGTATGCCGGGCTGTCGGAAATGCTGGGGCGGTTTGACGGTCGGCCGCTGCTGCCCATGATCGACGTGCCAACCTCCATCATCGTTGGCGAGGAAGACTACGCGACGCCGGTCTCGATGTCCCAGGCCCTGCAGCGTGGGATACGGGATGCGAAGCTGACGGTGTTGCCGTCGGTGCGGCATTTCACCCAGCTTGAGCGTCCCGATGCGGTGGCCGCATTCGTGACCAAATTGCTGGCGGTCACGGAGAAGGCCTGAGTTCTTCAGGCTGTGCCGGGCGCGTCCTGGGCCATTTCGTTCCAGCGCATCTGCAAGGCGTCGCGTCGCAACTTGCCACGCGCATTGCGTGGAAGCGTGTCGATCACACAGATGGCTTTGGGGCATTTCTCTTTGGGCAGCATGCCGGCGGCATGTGATGCCAGCATGGCGGGGGCTGCGGCTTCCCCCTCTTGCAGCACCACGAAGCACACCGCTTCTTGTCCATAAATGGGGTCTGGGATCGCCACCGCTGCGGCCTCGGCCACGGCTGGATGTGTGAGCAGGGCGTCTTCGATTTCGCTGGGCGCGATTTTCACGCCACCGCGAATCACCAGGTCATCGATCCTGCCAAGCAGGCGAACAAATCCGTCGGTGTCGCGAACCGCCTGGTCGCGAGTGGCAAAGCGGGTGCCACGAATCGGGTCGACAGCACCGTCGGGCAACAGGACCCCAAGGGCGAGCTTGGGGCCTTCGATCACGATCTCACCAGGTACCCCAGGAGGGCATGGCCCCCCCCTAGCGTCGACGATGTGTACCTCAAGGTCGGCCACAGCCCTGCCGACGGTGCCCACGCGCCGCTGGTTGGGGCGGTTGCCACAGATCCATCCGCCCTCCGATGAACCGTAGAGATTGAGCACAGCAATGCCCGATTCCTCCTCGAACCTTTCCCAGGTGTGCGTCGCCAGGGGGGCTGAGCTGGACGACATGACACGCAGGCCACTGGCACTCTGATGCAGATGCGCCATTGGTTGACTCAGCAGGATGTTGAGCACGGTCGGAACACCTGCGGCCACCGTGATGCCGTGCTGTGTGAGCCATTCGGGGAACCGGGATGACGAGAACTGCCGCGCCAAGCTCAGCGACAGCCCCAGCCGCAGGAACGGCATCAACGTCAGGATCTGTGGGGAGTACCAACTCAGGGAGCGATAGTCGAGCATGCGGTCGCCTTCATGCAAGCCCAGTAGTTCAATGCTGGCACGTCCGTTCAACCAATAGCCGGCGTGGTCATGGAGCACGATTTTCATGCGGCCGCTGCTGCCAGAGGTACAGCACGCAGAGGCCAAATCGTGGACCGTGGGTTCGATGTGGCCCAGTGCGTCGGTGTTGGGCCTGGCCTGCAGGAAGATGGCCGCCAGCTGGCTGGGCTGCGGCGGCCATTGGCTGAAGCGAACGCAGGGCACCGTGCCTGCGAGGATGTCCGATACATCGATTCGCTGGCCATGCAGCACCATCGCAGGTTGCAGCGTGTTCAATGCCGTCTGTGTGGTTGTCGCACCGATTTGGGAGATGTCGAAAGGGCACACCACAGCGGCCAGCCGCCAGACTGCCAGCCAAACGATCAGGGTTTCAATCGGGTTGTCGATGATCAGCACGATCCGTGTGCCTCGAACCACGCCAAAGCTGTGCAACTGCACCGCAACGCCTTCAACAACGCCGGCGAGATCGTCAAACCGGATGGCGACGCTGCGATCAATGTCCGTGACAGCCGGGCGCGACGGGTGCCGGCCCGCGTGCCGGGCGAGCAGGCGGTTTACCGGTAACCAGTCATCGAGTCGGTCGCTGGACGTCATGTCGTGGCGAACGTCAGGCGACGACGCCCACATCCTGCGGTTGCAGATTCACCAGCGCCCATTCCCGGAACTGCTCGACCCTCGGCAGTTTGGCCTTGGCGGCGGTTGATGTGAGGAAATAACTGGAACTTGATGCCACCCGGGTGTCGAAGGGCCGGACCAGCGTGCCGTTGGCCAGGGCTTGGTTCACCAGCGGCGTTCGACCAATCGCCAGGCCAACGCCTTGCACTGCCGCAGCCTGCGACGTGAGCTGCAGCTGAAACACCGATTCACCGTTGAATCGGATGTGACCATGGCCAGCCGCGTCCAGCCAGGCCGGCCAGTCGTCCTGGTACAGCGAATAGAAGTAGGTGCGAATCCGAACGAACCTGGCAAGCCGCTCCGCTTCGCTGCCACCCGCGTCCACCGAGGCCAGGAGCGCAGGCGAACACACTGGGAAAAATTCTTCGCCATGCAGCAGGTCGGCGCGCATACCGCTCCACCGTCCCGACCCGTATCGGATGGCGATGTCGTGGGTGTTGTTGTCGAACTCTTCGAAATTCGGGCTGGTGGAAAGATGGATCGTGATCTCAGGGTGCCTGGCCTGAAAGTCGGGCAGTTTGGGAATCAGGCAATGCACTGCATAGGCGGGCAGGCAGGCGATCACCAGGACGGTATTGACCACTTTCTTCCGCGTCGTATTGCTTGCGATGGCAAGGATGCTGATCGCCTCGCTTACCGAGCGGAGGTATTCGTTTGCGGCCGGCGTCAGTGTCAGGGCGTTTCGCTTGCGCACGAACAACTTGATCTCCAGCCGATCTTCCAGTGCTTTGATCTGGTGGCTGATGGCAGTCTGTGTGACCGAGAGCTCCTGCGCGGCGCGCGTGAAGCTAAGGTGGCGCGCAGCAGATTCAAAAGCCAGCAGGCTTTGCAACGAAGGGATAAAAGGTCTCATGCGTGGTCAATCTGGTACGGCGACGCGGTGGCGGCAGGCGCGTCAACAGGTGTTGCTGACAGTGCCATGCACTGCCCGGCCAGGGACAACGGGCCGTTGGCATCATCGCGCGGAAATGATACGTCTCCTGACCGGAAAATACTGACGCAGATGCGCCAGTTGCGTGTCTTCACCGGGTCGGTCCAATCAGCTTGAAGCAGGCCTGCGATGTGGCGAGCAAGAGATGGTTGTCGAGCCATGCTTCGCCACGTGAAAAAAACATCGACCTGCCCCGTTGCTCCAGAAAGCCCTTGGCGATGACGGTTCCCGCAGTGGCCTTGTTCATGAAGTTCACCGTCAAGGACACGGTATGCCCATGCATTGTCTGGGCACCCGGTGGTGCATAAAGCCCTGCATAGCCACATGCTGCGTCGAGCAGCGTTGAAATGACCCCGCCTTGGAGAACGCCCTGACGGTTCAGCAGCTTGGCGTGTACAGGCAGGTGGAACTCGCTGTAGCCCTCTTCCCAGCCGACGAGTTTGGCATCGATCAGTTCGAGAAAAGGGTTGTCGGTGACGTGGTCATTCCCGACCCTCGGTGTGGGTTCGAGAGAGTGGTGGCGTGTCGAGTGCATGCGCGGAGGTTATTCCTTGCCCGCCTTCGGCACCACTGAAACTGCCTCATGGGACCATGAGGCAGTTTCACACGGGGGATGCGAATGAGGGGGTCTCATGGTCGTATGAAAAACAATCGCTCGCGTCTTGTGGGGGCGACCGTTACGCTTTGTCAGGTCCGAAACCAATCTCACCGATGCGCCTGACCGGTGTGCCGGGAGCCGCGCAAGACCATTCACGAACACAAGCAGGAGATGACCATGAAACACATTCCACGCGCCAAGATCGCCTTGTCCCTGTGCGCAGCGGCCTGCCTTGCCGCCACACCAGCGCACGCCCAGTATTCGCAGGATGTCATCAAGATCGGTTTCGCCACCGACATGTCCGGCCTGTACTCCGACATCGACGGTCCGGGGGGCGTGGAAGCCGTCCGGATGGCCATCGCCGACTTCGGCGGTCAGGTCAATGGCAAGAAAATCGAAATGCTGTTTGTTGACCACCAGAACAAGGCCGACCTGGCATCGACCAAGGCGCGCGAATGGATCGATGTGAACAAGGTTGACTTGCTACTCGGTGGCGTGAACTCGGCGGTTGGCCTGGCAATGTCCAAGGTGGCGGCCGAGAAAAAGACCGTCTACATTTCGGTCGGCGCTGGAACGGCGCGCCTGACCAACGAGGAGTGCACACCCTACACCATCAACTACGCGCTCGACACGATTGCGCAGGCGCGGGTGGCTGGCAAGGCCGTGACGGCCGGTGGTGGCAAGACCTGGTATTTCCTGGTCGCAGACTATGCGTTTGGCCACGGGCTGGAGAAAGAAACGACCGAAGTGGTCAAGCAAAAGGGTGGCCAGGTGCTGGGGTCCGTCCGGCACCCGCTGTCGGCCTCGGACTTTTCGTCGTTCTTGATCCAGGCCCAGGCATCGAAGGCACAGGTACTTGGTCTGGCGAACGCCGGCAGCGATTTGCACAATGCCGTGAAGTCGGCGGCCGAATTCGGCATCACCAAAAACATGCGCATGACAGCGATGATGCAGTTCATTTCGGACACCCACACCATGGGTCTGAACGCCACCCAGGGCATGAACCTGTCGGAAGCCTGGTACTGGGACCTGAACGACGACACACGAAAGTGGTCGCGCCGCTACTTTGAGAAGACCAAGCGCATGCCCACCGTGCTTCAGGCCGGGGCCTACTCGGCCACCATGACCTATCTCGCAGCGGTCAAGGCGGTGCAGACGGACGATTCAGACAAGGTGATGGCACAGCTCAAGACCGCGAAGATCAACGATTTCTTTGCAAAAAACGGTTACATCCGCCCCGATGGCCGCATGGTGCACGAGTACTACCTGATGCAGGTGAAAAAGCCTTCCGAGTCCAAGTACCCTTGGGACTACTACAACCTGGTGCAGACCATTCCGGGGGAAGAGGCTTTCAACACCAAGGAAGAGTCCAGGTGCGCCCTCTGGAAGTAACCCCTGCAACACGGGCGCTGGCCCGATTGAGGCCCCCACATTGTTTTAGAAATTGAGCCCATGGACACTCGAAACAAACCCCAATCCGCTAGCACCGAACGACTGCAGATGTACATCGGCGGCCAATGGGTGGACGGCACCAGCGGCCGTTTGCTGGACAGCTTGAATCCCTACACACAGCAGGTCTGGGCGCAGGTGCCCGATGCGAGCGAAGGGGATGTCAAGACCGCGATCACTGCCGCGCGCGACGCTTTCGACAACGGTCCGTGGCGGCAGACCACGCCGCAACAGCGCGCCGCGCTGATGCGCAAGCTGGGTGACCTGATCGCGCGCGATGCCGAGCGCATGGCCCGCATCGAGTCGATGGACAACGGTAAGCTGCTGCGCGAAATGCTGGGGCAATGGAAATACCTGCCCGAGTGGATGTACCACTTCGCCGGCCTCGCCACCCAGAGCCAGGGCGAGGTGCTGCCGAGCGACCGGCCCAATTTCATTGCGTTCACCCGCAAGGAACCGATCGGTGTGGTCGCCGCAATCACACCTTGGAATTCGCCCTGTCTGCTGATGATGTTCAAGTTAGCGCCTGCGCTGGCCGCTGGCTGCACCTTCGTCGTCAAGCCGTCGGAGCACACGCCGGTCTCCACGCTGCGTTTTGCCGAACTGGTGGAAGAAGCCGGCTTCCCGCCCGGGGTGTTCAACGTCGTCACAGGTGGCCCCGACGCTGGCCGGTGGCTGGTTTCCAGCCCGGATATCGACAAGATCAGCTTCACCGGCTCCGACGGCGTGGGGCGTGCCATTGCCCGCGCGGGTGCCGAGAACCTGACCCGCGTCGCGCTGGAGTTGGGTGGCAAGTCGCCACAGGTGGTGTTCGAAGATTGCGACATCGATGCCGCTGTCAATGGCGTGATCTCTGGCATCTATGCGGCAACCGGGCAGACCTGCATGGCGGGCTCGCGCTTGGTGGTACACCGCTCCATCCACGACCGCGTGGTCGAACGTTTGGTGGAGCGCACGCGCAGCATCAAGCTGGGGGATCCGCTTGACCTGTCGAGTGAAATGGGTCCGGCCGCAACCTGCCAGCAGTTCCAGAAGATCCTGTCGATGGTCAAGTCGGCCGAAGCCGAGGGCGCCAAGCTCGCTTACGGCGGCCGCCAGGCTCCCGAAGGCGGGTACTTCGTGATGCCGACCATTTTGACCCACGTGCACAACAAGATGAACATCGCGCGCGACGAGGTGTTCGGGCCGGTGCTCGCTGTCATTCCGTTTGACACCGAAGAAGAGGCAGTGAAGATCGCCAACGACACCCGTTATGGCCTCGCCGCCGGCATCTGGACGCAGAACGTGCAGCGTGCCCACCGCGTAGCCACCCAGCTGCGCGCTGGCAGCGTGTGGATCAACGCCTACCGGGTCACCGCACCGTTCGCGCCGTTCGGTGGCTTTGGCCACAGCGGCATCGGCCGCGAAAACGGCCACGACGGCTTCAACGAGTATTTCGAAACCAAGACGGTGTGGGTGGAGCTCAGCGGCAACCTGCGTGATCCGTTCAAACTGGGCTGACCGACACGATGCAAGCCGACTCCCTGGGCCGTTTCGATTACGTGATCGTCGGGGCGGGTTCGGCCGGCTGCGTGCTGGCCAACCGCCTCTCTGCCGATCCGTCGGTGCGCGTCTGCCTCGTCGAGGCCGGCGAGACCGACTGGTACCCGTGGATCCACGTACCCATCGGCTACTTCTACACGATCAACAACCCGCGCACCGACTGGTGCTTCACGGCCGAACCCGACGCCAACCTGGCCGGTCGTGGCCTGAAGTACCCGCGGGGCCGGGTGTTGGGTGGCTCGTCGTCCATCAACGCCATGGTCTACATCCGCGGGCAAGCGGCCGACTTCGACGGTTGGGCGGCCATGGGTAACCAGGGCTGGTCTTGGGCCGACGTGTTGCCGTACTTCAAGAAGTCCGAGGACCACCACCGTGGTGGAAACGACGCCCACGGCGCTGGCGGGGAACTCCGCGTGGAGGGGCTGCGGGCCAACTGGGAAGTGCTCGACGCTTTCTGCGATGCGGCTGTGCAGTGTGGCATTCCGCGCGTCGACGATTTCAACACCGGCGACAACGAAGGTGTGGGTTACTTCGAGGTCACGCAAAAGAACGGTGTGCGCATGAGCACCGCCCGTGCCTTTCTGAAACCGGCACGCCAGCGCTCCAACCTGACCGTGTTCACCCGCACGCAGGTGGCCCGCGTCACTTTTGACGGCCAACGGGCAAATGGCCTCGTTGTGCGGCGCGCAGACCGCGAGATGCGCATCGAGGCTTCGCGCGAGGTGATCCTGTCGGGGGGAGCGGTGGGCTCACCGCAGGTGTTGATGCATTCGGGGCTTGGCGATGCCGCGGCCTTGCAGCGACTCGGCATCACGCCGCGGCACCACCTGCCCGGCGTCGGCGCCAACCTGCAGGACCACATCGCCACCCGCACCATGCTGCGCGTGAAGGACACGGTCACGCTGAACCAACAGGCTTCTTCCCTATGGGGCCGCATGGTGATGGGGCTGGACTACGCGTTGCGACGCCGCGGGCCGCTGACGATTCCCCCTGCGCTGGTGAACGCCTTCCTGCGCAGCGACCCCCAACAGCCGACGCCGGACCTGCAGTTTGTCTGCTACCCGATCACCTACGACAAGCTCGGCGACCCGCCGCACGCGTTCCCTGGTTTTACCGCCGGTGTTTGCCTGCTGCACCCCGAAAGCCGTGGCAGCGTCAAGTTGCGCAGCGCTGACCCGTTTGCCGCACCGGCTATCCACCTGAACTTCCTCGACACCGACAACGACTGTCGCACCGTGGTCAAAGGATTGCGGCTGCTGCGGCAGGTCTGCAACGCGCCGGCGATGCAGCGTTTTGCGCCAGACGAGTTCCTGCCGGGCCAGCAGATCCAGGGCGACGAGGCATTGCTCGAAGGCATCCGCAAGATGGCCGGTACGATCTTCCATCCGGTCGGTACCTGCAAGATGGGTTCGGACGACCAGGCGGTGGTCGACGACCGCCTGCGGGTGCACGGGGTGCAGGGCCTGCGGGTGGTCGATGCCTCCATCATGCCGAAGATCATCTCCGGCAACACCAATGCCACCGCGATCATGATCGGAGAAAAGGCGGCAGACATGGTCCGCGAGGATGCGCGCGCCTGACATTTTTTGCTCCGGGATTTCTCGCTTTTTGGCCTCTGAACGGGGCCTTTTTCTTGTGCCAACCCAACAGACGCACACAGGCCCCGGGGCCGGACAGCCACGGGGCCTGGGCGCGCCACCCGCCGAATCAGCCGCCGCGCATGGCCAGCACCGCCGCCAGCACGGCCACGACCGCCGATGTGGCCGAGACCGCTGCAGCGAGCACGGCAATCAACGTGCTGGACGAGGTGGCGACGGGCACCGGGGCTGCGGGGAGGCGCGGTGTTGCTGGCGGCGGCATGGCGATGCCTGACTGGGAAGTGACCACGGCCCCGGCCTGTGCCGGTGCCAGTTCCCTCGCAAACCGGCTGAAGAAGTCGTCGGCCATGCGGCGTGTCACGCCGTCAATCAGCCGTGCACCGACCTGGGCCAAACGGCCACCGACCTGGGCCTGCGCGGTGTAATTCAGACGGGTGCCATTGGGCACGTCGCTCAGCGCCACGGTGGCAGAGCCCTTGCCAAAGCCAGCGACACCACCCGAGCCCTCAAACGACAGGGCGTAGGAGTTCGGTGGGTTCACGTCACGCAGATCCAGCCGGCCTGTGAAGCGGGCGCGCACCGGGCCCACGCTGGCGGCCATCGCCACGCGGTAGCGGTGCTCACCGTCGGCCTCGAAAGCGTCGCAGCCGGCCAGGCAGCGCTGCAGCACCTGTGGGTCGTTCAAGGCACGCCAGACGGTGTCGCGGTCGGCCTGCAGGATTTTTTCGCCTTGGATGTCCATGGGTTTTCTTGGTTGTCACTGGCCGCCTGCCGCCGCTGCCCGAAGGCGTTCAGCGGCCAGCTTCACGGCCTGGATGATCTCGGGATAGGCGCCGCAGCGGCAGAGATTGCCTGCCAGGTAATGGCGGATCTCGTGGTCACTGGGGTCGGGTTTCTGCGCCAGCAACTGGCGCGCCATCAGCACGAAGCCGGGCGTACAGAAGCCGCATTGGAAGGCACCGGCGTCAATGAAAGCCTGCTGTACCGGGTCGAGCTGGCCGTCCTGCGCGACGCCTTCGATGGTGGCCACTTCGGCACCGTCGACGTGCATGGCCGGGTAGATGCAGCCCGTCACGGCCTGGCCGTTGACAACCACCGTGCAGCAGCCGCACAGGCCTTGTCCGCAGCTCTCGCGTGCACCGTGGAGGCCGCAGCCGCGCACGACCTCGACGAGCGAGTGGTAGGCCTCGACCTGCTTGGCCACGGGTTCGCCATTCAGCCGGAACTGGATCAGGGTGCTGGTGGTGCTCATGCGAAATCTCAGTCAGTCAACGGGGTGCCGCGCTGTTCGGCGAGTGCACGGAACACCGCTTCGGGTGTGATGGGCAGCGACAGGATACGCACACCCACCGCGTCGTGGATGGCCTCCGCGATGGCGGACGACACACCGAAGCAGCCGCTCTCACCGAGGCCTTTGGCACCGTAGGGGCCGGTGCCCTGCTGGGCGTCGACCGCCTCGCAGCCGAAATGCTCGGGCACATCGAGCAGGCCGGGAATCTTGTATTCGGAGAACGAGGCGTTGCGCAGCTGGCCTTCGCTGTCGAACTCCATCTTCTCCAGGTGCGTCATGCCGAGTTGCATGATGGCCGCGCCGGAGATCTGCGACGCCACCACCTTGGGGTTCAGCGGTGTGCCGCAGTCGACGACGTTCTCGATGCGCAGCAGCCGGAAATGGCCGGTCTCGGTGTCGACCTCGACCTCGACCCCGGTGCCGCCGATCATCCAGTTTGGCGTAATCTCGGGCGAGCGGCCGTCGGCATCGGGCGACTGGTAGGGGGGCATGAAGCTGCCGGTGCCCACCACCGTACCCGCCGGCATGCCGAATTTCTTGCGCAGCAGCGCGCCAGCCTGCGTGGCGCCGGTGAAAGGCTGGCCCAGTTCGTCGGCCAGCGCCTGCAGCTTGACCAGCACGTCCTGCGCGGCCAGTTTCACGGCGTTGCCCATGTGAAAGGTGGACCGGGAGCCCAGCGTGGCCATGTCGTAGGGGGTGACGTCAGTGTCGGGGAACACCACGCGGATGTTCTCGGCCGCCAGGCCCAGCACGTCGGCTGCGACCATCGCCATCGCGGTGTTGGAGCCCTGGCCCATGTCGACCGTGCTGATCAGCAGCATGCAGCTGCCGTCGCCGCCGAGCGTGACGGTGGCTACCGACGTGGTCGGTGCCACCAGGGCCTTGAAACCCAGCCCGATGCCACGGCCGCGACGCACGGTACCGCTGCCGCGGTCCATTGGTTCCTGCCAGCGCATGCGTTCGGCCACGCGGTCCAGCACCAGGCGCAGCGCAGCGTCCTTCATCACCGTGCCGGTGGCGTGTGGACGGCCGTCAACCAGCAGGTTGCGGCGCCGGAACTCCACCGGGTCCATGCCGATGCTGCGGGCGATCAGGTCGGCCTGGCATTCGTAGCCCCAGACCATCTGCGTAATGCCGAAACCTCGGAAGGCACCGGCCGGCGGCAGGTGGGTGTAGATCTGGAACGAGTCGATGCTGAGGTTGTCGATGTCGTAGGGGCCACCGGCCGTGAAGCCCGACTTCTGCGTGACGCGCGGGCCGATGTCGGCATAGGCACCGCCGTTCCAATGGACCTGACAGTCGCGGCCGACGATGCGACCGTCGGCGTCGACCGCGCTGCGGATGCGGAAGGTGGTGGCGTGTTTGGTGATGGTGTAGAACTGCTCTTCCATCGTCAGCGCCACCTTGACCGGGCGGCGTGCGATCAGCGCCAGCGCCACAGCCAACGCCTCGAGCTTGATATAGAGCTTCGCGCCAAAGCCACCGCCAAGCAGCCGCGTCTTGACCTGGACCTGGTTTTCCTGCCAGCCCAGCAGCCGGGCGATCTCGATCCGTACGAACGACGGGCTCTGCGAGGCTGTGTGGATCAGCACGCCGCGGTCCTGCGGCTCTGCCACCGTGACCATCGGCTCCATCGGCACATGCATGACCTGCTGTGTTTTGAAGGTGTGGTCAAACACGTGGGCGGCATTGGCGAAGGCCGCCTCGACGTTGCCGTGCCGCAGGTGGAAATCCAGCGCCACGTTGGTGCCTTTGCGACCGGCCAGGTGTTTCAGGTCGGGAAAGGTGCCGGCAGGCTTCAGCGTGTCGTGCACCAGTACGGTGGAGGTGGCAGCCTCGACTTCGTCAAACACTGCTGGCAGCCGCTCGTAGTCCACGTTCACCAGCCCGGCAGCGGCCTCCGCCTCGTGGGGTGTGTTGGCCAGCACCACCGCCACCGGTTCGCCCACATGGCGCACCTTGTCGATCGCGAGGATGGGCTGGTCGTGGAATGCCGGGCCGTAATGCGGGTCCGGGATCAGGCGCAGCACGTCGCGGGCGGTGACCACCTGCACCACGCCACGCATGGCAGCGGCGTTCTGCGTGTCGATGCCAAGAATGCGCGCGTGGGCATGTGGGCTGCGCACGATCTTCGCGTGCAGCATGCGCGGTAGCTCGACGTTGTGGGTGTAGTCGGCGGTGCCGGTGACCTTGGCCACCGATTCAAGCCGGTTCATGTGGCGGCCGACCTGAGGCGCGGTCGGTGTCACCAGGGGAGGGGTGCCGCTCATGCGTGGCTCCGGTTGCGGTTCACCGCGTTCTGGATGGCGCGCGGCAGCGACACGCGCAGCAGCTGCCTCTTGTAGGCCACGCTGCCGTGGGCGTCTCCGACCAGCGGTGCTTCGGCCACGGCCGCATCGGCCGCCTCGCGCAGCGCGGCTTCACCCAGCCCGCGCTGTTGCACCACGGCCTCGGCCTGGCGCAGGCGTGTGGGGCTGTCGGTGGCGGCGCCGGTCAGCAGGCTGGCGTGGGCCACGCGGTCGCCCTGCATGCCACCGAGCACCACCGCCAGGCCAAGCGCTGGCCAGTCGTGGGCGGCGCGGGTGGTCAGCTTCAGGTAGTAGCCGGGGCCGGCCTGCGGCGGCACCCGCAGCTCGGTGATCAGTTCGTCGCGCCGCAGTACCGTTTCGTAGTAGCCGGTGCACAGCGCGTCGGCACCCACGGTGCGCGATCCGTTCGCGCTGGTGACCACCACCTGGGCGCCGAGCGCGGCCATCACCGGCGGCATGTCCATGTGGGGGTCGGCGTGGCTGAGGTTACCGCCGATGGTGGCAACCGCCCGCACCCTGGGGTTCGCCACGCCGCGCAACGCCTGTGCGAGCAAAGGCCAGCCTTCGCGCACGGAGGGATGGGCTTCGATGTCGGCCAGCCGCGCCATGCCGCCGATCACCAGCGTGCCATCCACCTGGCGTTCGACGCGTGCATGGCGTTCGCCGATGCGCTGCAGGCTCACCAGCCGGGTCGGTAGCAGCACGCCCGCCTTCATCATCAGCATCACCGCGGTGCCGCCGCCCACCGGCCGGATGCCCGGGTCTTCCAGGTCGAGCAGCGACAGGGCCTCTTCGAGCGAATACGGCAGCAGGAATTCGAAGGGCGTCATGGCCGCGCCTGGGCGATGAGTTGCAACAGGCCGTTGGCGATGCGGTCGGGCACCTCCAGCGGCGTCAGGTGGCGGGCGCCCTGGATGACGTCCAGCTGCGAGCCGGCAATGGCTTCGTGGAGGGCGCGCGACATGGCGACCGGGGCCGCGTAGTCTTCTTCACCCACCTGCACCAGCGTCGGTATGCGGATGCCAGCCAGTTTGTCCCGCACATCGAACGCGCCGAGCATGCGGCAGGCCGCGACGTAGCCATCGATGTGGTTGCCAACGAATACGTCGATCCACCGCTGCACCTGCGCCGGTTCGCGTTGTCTGAAGTCGTCGCTGAACCAGCGTGTCACCTGGAAGTCGGTCATCGATGAGAGGCCGCTGGTGAGAGCTTTCTGTGCCCGCGATTCCCAGTCTGCGGAGGCCGTGGGGCCATACCAGGCCGTGGTGTCCACGAGGGAAAGACCCATGCTGCGGTCGGCGTGGTCGATGGCGAACTGCAGTGCCGCGCAGCCACCCATGGAGGCGCCGGCAACCATCACTTGCGCGATGTCCAGGTGGTCAAGCACCTCACGCAGGTCGAGCGCTACCCGGCGTGCGTCCAAGGGTGTGGCACCAAGACCTGTCTGGCCGTGGCCTCGCACATCCATGGCCACCACCGAGGCGTGTTCACCGAGCTGGCCGTCCACGGCCGACCAGAACGTGTGGTCCATGCCCAGCGAATGCAGCAGGGCCACAACAGGTCGTCCAGCCACGCGGCGTTCACGGTAGGCAATGGTCACACCGTCGGTGCCAAGGAGGGTCGAGCACGGTTTGGGGTTCGTCATATGGGGCGGATTCTGGACAAGCCACGCTGGGCTGACAAGCGAGAAATATCGGTGGCTCGAATGAATGTCTTTCATGCGTGAAAGCGCGGTGTGTCCAATCGAGCGGCGTTAGGCAGCTGGCATGAAAGCGGCTCATGGCGGGCGCTGAATTTTTCGTTTGACGCAAGCGCACGCTGGACAAAACATGCCCGCTTCTGCATTCCTGAACCACGTCCGGACCCCACAGATGAGTCACACCAAATTCTCGCGTCGGCGCCTGATGTCGATGGCCACCGCCATCGGCGCGGCATCGCTGGGCATGCCGACGCTGGCATGGGCCCAACCCTTTCCTGCACGACCGATCCGCGTGATCGTGCCTTTCGCGCCCGGTGGCGTGGTGGACATCACGGCGCGCGTGTTGACGCAGCGCATGACGGAGCGCTTGGGATGGAATTTCGTGATCGACAACAAGCCCGGTGGCAACGGCTTCATTGCGGTGACGGCGGCGGCAAAAGCGCCTGCCGATGGTTACACCCTGCTGGCTGCGCACACCGGCGAGTTCGCCGTCAACCCGGCGCTGTTCGGCGCGGTGCCCTATGAGCTGGACCGTGATTTCGCACCGATCACCATGATCAGCGACACACCGATGCTGTTGGTTGCCAACGCGCAGGTGCCGTACAACACCGTGCAGGAACTCGTGGCCGCGGCGAAGAAGTCGCCGGGCCACATCGCGTTTTCGTCGCCTGGCAACGGCAGCATCAACCACCTCGCCGGCGAGTGGTTCGCGTCGGAGGCCGGTGTGATGCTGCTGCACGTGCCTTATCGCGGCGGCGCGCCCGCAGTGGCGGCGGTGGCCGCGGGCGAAGTGCCGCTGGGGGTGGTGGCGATTCCCGCGGTCATTCCCCACCTCCAGTCGGGCCGTGTGAAGGTGCTCGGATTGACCACGGCGCGCCAGTCGGCTTACAACAAGGAGTGGCTGCCCACGACCGAGACCGGCGTGAAGCATGTGGATGCTTCCAACTGGGTCGGCCTGTTCGCGCCCAAAGGGGCGCCGTCAGCGACGCTGGCCCTGCTGCATGCAGAGGTGGCGAAGACACTGAACATGCCCGATGTCCGAAAACGTTTTGCGGATGCGGGCGCCGAGACAGGGGGCATGCCTTCGGCCGACTTTGTACGCCGCATCCGGGACGACGCGGCGCGGTACCGCGACGTGGTGCGTCAAGCCAACATCCGACCTGAATGACACGCATGAACCCAGAACTGCTGCAACAACTGGCCCCCACCGGGGTGCTCCGGGCGTCGATCAATTTCGGCAACCCGGTCCTGGCAAACCGCGATGCCCAGGGCCAGCCCTGTGGTGTGTCCGTCGATTTGGCGCGGGCACTGGCCCAAGAACTGGGCGTGCCGCTGGCCCCCGTTCTGTTCGACAGTGCCGGGCATTCGGTCGCGGCCGTGGCGCGGGGCGAGGCCGACATTGGATTTTTTGCACTCGACCCCGAGCGGGCCGCCCAGCTGCGGTTTGCGCCAGCCTATGTCCTGATCGAGGGAGCCTACCTGGTGCGCAGCGAATCGCCCATGCAGGCGCAGGAGGAGGTTGACCGTTCCGGGGTTCGGGTGATGGTCGGTCGGGGCAGCGCCTACGACCTGTACCTGTCCCGCGAGCTCCGGGCGGCGCAGGTGGTGCGCGCCGACACGTCGCCGAGTGTGGTGGACGAGTTTCTCCGGCTGGGCCTGGATGTGGCCGCAGGGGTTCGGCAGCAACTTGAGGCCGACCGCCATCGGTTGCCCGATCTGCGCCTGCTATCGGGCAACTTCATGGTGATCGAGCAGGCCGTGGGCATACCTCACGACCGTTCGCACGCGGCCTTGCAGGCGGTCTGGGAGTTTGTGGAGCAGAGCAAGGCGAGCGGATTTGTCGCGGATTCCCTGGCGCGGGCGGGCATCCGCGGCGTGACTGTGGCGCCACCCGCCGGCAAGTTTCGCGAGGGAGGGGCGTTGTCGGTCCGCGCGTGACCTGTGGTGACGCCGCGCCAGGCCTGTGATGGCCGGGCCATTGCCGGCACAAAAAAAAGCCGAACGCTGGTATGGGCGTTCGGCTTTGTTCGTGGTGCCCGGGGCCGGAATCGAACCGGCACGCCTTGCGGCGGGGGATTTTGAGTCCCCTGCGTCTACCAATTTCACCACCCGGGCAGGGTAAGCAGTGCAGCCTGAAATTATGGCACAGTGCGGGCTATGAATTATCCGACGATTGAAGACGCGATTGGAAAAACGCCGCTGGTGGCCTTGCAGCGCATTGGCGCAGCCGACAACGCCACGCGTGGCAATGTGCTGCTGGGCAAGCTGGAAGGCAACAACCCGGCGGGTTCTGTGAAAGACCGGCCGGCTGTGTCGATGATCCGGCGTGCCGAGGAGCGCGGTGAAATTCGGCCCGGCGACACGCTGATCGAGGCCACCTCGGGCAACACCGGGATTGCGCTGGCGATGGCCGCGGCCATCAAGGGGTACCGCATGGTGCTGGTCATGCCGGAGGACCTGAGCATCGAGCGGGCGCAGACCATGAAAGCGTTCGGCGCCGAGTTGATCCTGACGCCCAAGAGCGGTGGCATGGAGTACGCCCGCGACCTGGCCGACAACATGGCGCGCGAGGGCAAGGGCCGGGTGCTGGACCAGTTTGCCAACCCCGACAACCCGCGTGTGCACTACGAGACCACTGGCCCGGAAATCTGGGAGCAAACCGGCGGGCGCATCACCCATTTCGTCAGCGCGATGGGCACCACCGGCACCATCACCGGGGTGTCGCGCTTTCTGAAAGAGAAAAACCCGGCCATCAAGGTCATTGGTGCGCAGCCGAGCGAGGGCTCGCGCATCCCCGGCATCCGCAAGTGGCCCGAGGCCTACATGCCCAAGATTTACGACGCGACGCACGTGGACGACACCGTGCTGGTGAGCCAGGACGCCGCCGAGGAAATGTGCCGCCGCATGGCGCGCGAAGAGGGCATTTTTGCCGGCATCTCGGCGGCGGGCGCCTGCTGGGTGGCGCTGGAGATCGCCAAACGCGAGACCAATGCGACGGTGGTGTTCGTGGTGTGCGACCGGGGCGACCGCTACCTGTCCACCGGCGTCTTTCCGGCCTGATTTTTAACCGAATCAGCCCTCAGCCTGAGTGAAATCTAACAGTTAAGCTACATCTTCCATAGCACCATGCCCCACGAATTCAGGTTTTGCCCCAACTGCGCCACGCCGCTGGAGTGGCTGGCGCAGCTGGAAGACGGCGGTGCCAAAGAGCGCCTGCGCTGTGTGGCGTGTGGCTACACCCACTGGAACAACCCGACGCCGGTGCTGGCGGCGGTGGTGGAGTACGGTGGCCAAATTTTGTTGGCCCGCAACGCGGCCTGGAGCGGCCGGGTGTTTGCGCTGATCACCGGCTTCATGGAGGCGGGCGAGACGGCGCAGGAGGGCATTGCCCGCGAGGTGAAGGAAGAAACCAACCTCGACGTCACGGCGCTGAACCTGATTGGTGTGTACGACTTCCAGCGCATGAACCAGGTCATCATCGCCTTCCATGTGGTGGCCGAGGGCGAGGTGGTGTTGTCGCCCGAGCTGGTGGAGTACAAGCTGTACGCGCCCGAGGCGGTGAAGTGCTGGCCTGCGGGCACCGGTTATGCGCTGGCCGACTGGCTGCGTTCACGTGGGCACGAGCCGCAGTTCATTGAATTCAACAAGCGCGAATAAAATCTGTTCTCACGCCACGCACCAGAGACAAGCCGCCATGCACATCGACAAAGAAATCGACACCCGGGGCCTGAACTGCCCGCTGCCCATCCTGAAAGCCAAGAAGGCGCTGACCGACATGGCCAGTGGCCAGCTGCTGAAGGTGGTGTCAACCGATGCGGGCTCGGTCCGCGACTTCATGGCGTTTGCCAAGCAGACCGGCAACGAGCTGGTCGAGCAGCAGACCGTGGGCAGCGACTTCATCCACTTCCTGCGCCGCCGCTGATCACAGCTTCAGTGTCTGCAGGTAGCTGCGGAACGCGGTGCCCACCTCGGGGTGCTGCAGGGCCAGTTCCACCGTGGCTTCCAGAAACCCCTGTTTGCTGCCGCAGTCGTAGCGTTTGCCGGCGTAGGGAAACGCCAACACCCGTTCCTGGCTGAGCAAGCCGGCAATGCCGTCGGTGAGCTGGATTTCACCGCCCGCACCGCGCGGCTGGTTGCGGATCTGGGCGAACACACCGGGCGTGAGGATGTAGCGGCCCGCCACGCCAAGCCGTGACGGTGCTTCTTCCGGGCGGGGTTTTTCCACCATGCGGCGCACGTCCATCAGGCCGTTGCCGAGCATGTCGCCGGCGACGATGCCGTAGCGGCGCACATGCTCCAGCGGCACCTCCTGCACCGCCAGCAGCGAGCAGCGTTCGCGGGCGAACACCTGCGCCATCTGCGCCAGCACCGGCTTGCCGCCGAGCGGGCCCACCATCAGGTCGTCGGCCAGCAGCACCGCAAACGGCTCGTCGCCCACCAGGTGCTCGGCGCACAGCACCGCGTGGCCCAGGCCCAGCGAACGTGGCTGGCGCACGTAGGAGCAGTCCATGTCGTCGGGCTGCACCGAGCGCACCAGTTCCAGCAGGGCCTGTTTGCCGGCGGTTTCCAGCTCGTTTTCCAGCTCGTAGGCGGTGTCAAAGTGGTCTTCGATCGCGCGCTTGGCGCGGCCGGTGACGAAGATCATGTGGCGGATGCCGGCCGAATACGCCTCTTCCACCGCGTACTGGATCAGCGGTTTGTCCACCACCGGCAGCATCTCTTTGGGCGAGGCCTTGGTGGCGGGCAGGAACCGGGTGCCGAGGCCGGCCACGGGGAAAACGGCTTTGGTCAGTCGCGCGGTGTAGGCCATGGTGGTGCGGTGGGGTGAAAGGGGTCAGGCCAGGCGGGCGAGCTGGTCGCGCAGCTTGGCCAGGGTGGCGGTGAAGTCGGCCACGCGCTGGCGCTCTTGCGCAATCACGGCCGGTGGGGCTTTGGCCACAAAGGCCTCGTTACCGAGTTTGCTGTGGGCCTTGGTGATTTCGCCTTCCAGGCGGGTGGCTTCCTTGCCGAGGCGGGCTTTCTCGGCCGCCACGTCAATTTCCATGAACAGGCACAGGCGCGCGGTGCCCACCACCGCCACCGGCGCGGCCTGCGCGGCAGCGGCCCAGGCGACTTCGTCGTCGAACACCTTGACCTCGTTCAGCTTGGCGAGTGACTGCAACACGGGGGCGACCTGGCGCATGAAGGCTTCGTCACCGACGACATAAAGCGGCAAGCGGGTGGCGGGGGAGACGTTCATCTCGCCGCGCAAATTGCGGCAGGCGTCGACCAGCGACTTGAGCTTGGCCACATGGGTTTCGGCGGCTTCGTCAATCCGCTCGGGCTGGCTCACCGGGTAGGCGGCAATGCTGACCGATTCGCCGGCGCGGTCGGCCACTTTGGACACGATCTGCCAGAGTTCTTCGGTGATGAAGGGGATGATCGGGTGGGCCAGCCGCAAAATGGTTTCCAGCGTGCGGATCAGGGTGCGGCGGGTGGCGCGTTGCACGGCGGCGTCGCCGGTCTGGATCTGCACCTTGGCAATTTCCAGGTACCAGTCGCAGAACTCGTCCCACACAAAGCGGTAGATGGCGTTGGCCACGTTGTCGAGCCGGTACTCGGCAAAGCCCTTGGCGACTTCGGCTTCGGTGCGCTGCAGGGCGGAGACGATCCAGCGGTCGGCGGGGCCGAAGTCGAGGTAACCGCCGGGCACACATTCTTCGGCACCATGGGGCTTGAAGCCGCAGTCCTGGCCTTCGCAGTTCATCAGCACAAAGCGGGTGGCGTTCCACAGTTTGTTGCAGAAGTTGCGGTAGCCCTCGCAGCGTTTGCTGTCGAAGTTGATGCTGCGGCCCAATGAGGCCAGCGAGGCGAAGGTGAAGCGCAGCGCGTCGGCGCCGTAGGCGGGAATGCCGTCGGGGAATTCTTTTTCGGTCTCTTTGCGCACCTTGGGGGCGGTCTCGGGCTTGCGCAGGCCGGTGGTGCGTTTGTCGAGCAGCGGCGCCAAGGTGATGCCGTCGATCAAATCCACCGGGTCGAGCACGTTGCCTTCGGACTTGCTCATCTTCTTGCCCTGCGCGTCGCGCACCAGGCCGTGGATGTAGACGTGTTTGAAGGGCACGCGGCCGGTGAAGTGCGTGGTCATCATGATCATCCGGGCGACCCAGAAGAAGATGATGTCGTAGCCGGTGACCAGCACGGTGCTGGGGAGGTAGAGGTCGTAGTCGGTGAGTGCTGTGGCGCCGCTTCGGG
>JAFEHU010000040.1 GCA_017848435.1 Burkholderiaceae bacterium
CCGGGGGGCTGGGCTGAAACAGGGGGAATTATCGTCGTTGGGGGGAGCCCCGGCCGTGCGGGGTGGGCAATCTTTAATTATCATGGCCGGTTGACCTCCGATTGCACCACCTTGAACTCTTCGACCGACGGCAAATACCTCGCAGACAGCGAAGAGGGGCCCCACCTGGCCCGGGTGCTGGCCAGCCAGCGCATCAGCATCCGGGGTGCGCGCACCCACAACCTGAAGAACATCGACCTCGACATCCCGCGCAACCAGCTGGTGGTGATCACCGGCCTGAGCGGCTCGGGCAAGTCCAGCCTGGCGTTTGACACGCTGTACGCCGAGGGCCAGCGCCGCTACGTGGAAAGCCTGAGCACTTACGCCCGGCAGTTCCTGCAGCTGATGGACAAGCCCGATGTCGATTTGATCGAGGGCCTGAGCCCGGCGATCTCCATCGAGCAAAAAGCCACCAGCCACAACCCACGCTCCACCGTCGGCACGGTGACCGAGATCCACGACTACCTGCGGCTGCTGTTTGCCCGTGCCGGCACCCCCTATTGCCCCGACCACGATCTGCCGCTGCAGGCACAAACCGTGTCGCAGATGGTGGACGCGGTGCTGGCCTTGCCAGAAGACACCAAGCTGATGGTGCTGGCGCCAGTGGCGCGCGAGAAGAAGGGCGAATTTCTGGACGTGTTTGCCGACATGCAGGCGCGCGGCTATGTGCGTTTCCGTGTCAATGGGCAAGCCTATGAGTTCGACGCGCTGCCCAAACTGAAGAAGACCGAGAAGCACAGCATCGACGTGGTGATCGACCGGCTCAAGGTGCGGCCAGACATGAAGCAGCGCCTGGCCGAAAGCTTCGAGGCCGCGCTGCGGCTGGCGGAAGGCCGGGCGATTGCGCTGGAAACCGACACCGGCGCAGAACACGCCTTCAATGCCAAGTTTTCCTGCCCGGTCTGCAGCTATTCGATCTCCGAGCTGGAGCCTCGCCTGTTCTCGTTCAACTCACCGGTGGGGGCCTGCCCCGCCTGCGACGGCCTGGGCCACCGTGAGCACTTTGACCCGGCGCGGGTGGTGGCGTTCCCGTCGCTGAGCCTGGCGAGCGGCGCCATCAAGGGCTGGGACCGGCGCAACGCCCACTACTTCAACCTGGTGGAAAGCCTGGCCAAGCATTACCAGTTTGACGTGGACACGCCGTTCGAGAGCTTGCCGCCGCCGGTGCAGCAGGCGATTTTGTTCGGCTCGGGCGAGGAAGACATCCGCTTCAGCTACCTGACCGATTCCGGTGGTGCCGCCCGCAAGGTGGCGAAGAAACACCCCTTTGAAGGCGTCATTCCCAACATGGTGCGGCGTTACCGAGAAACCGACTCGTCTGCCGTGCGCGAAGAGCTGGCCCGGTACCGGGGCGTGCAGCCCTGCCCGGACTGCGGCGGTACCCGGCTGCGGCGCGAAGCGCGCCATGTGAAGCTGGGTGAGGGCGCGCAGGCGCGGGCGATCTTCGAGGTCAGCCGCGTCACGCTGCGCGACAGCCTGGCCTATTTCAGCCAGCTCCAGCTGCACGGTGCCCGCGCGGAAATTGCCGACAAGGTGGTGCGCGAAATTGGCCTGCGGCTGAAGTTTTTGAACGATGTGGGCCTGAACTACCTGAGCCTGGACCGCAGCGCCGAGACGCTGAGTGGCGGTGAGTCGCAGCGCATCCGGCTGGCCAGCCAGATTGGCTCGGGCCTGACCGGTGTGATGTACGTGCTCGACGAGCCCAGCATCGGCCTGCACCAGCGCGACAACGACCGCCTGATCGGCACCCTGAAGCATTTGCGCGACCTCGGCAACAGCGTGCTGGTGGTCGAGCACGACGAGGACATGATCCGCGCCGCCGACCACTGCATCGACATGGGGCCGGGGGCGGGGGTGCACGGTGGCCGTGTGATCGCGCAGGGCACACCGGCCGAGGTGCAGGCCAACCCCGCGTCGCTGACCGGCCGCTACATGGCGCAAACCCTCAGGATCGAGGTGCCGGCCAAACGGCATGCGCTGGCCGACCAGGCCAACCCGCAGGTGCTGCGCATCACCGGGGCCAGTGGCAACAACCTTAAAAATGTGAGCGTTGACTTCCCTGTGGGCCTGCTCACCTGCGTCACCGGCGTGTCGGGTTCCGGCAAGTCCACGCTGGTGAACGACACGCTTTACGCCGCCGTGGCGCGCCAGTTGTACCGCGCGCACGACGAGCCAGCCCCGCACGAGGCCATCGACGGCATCGAGCATTTCGACAAGGTCATCAACGTCGACCAATCCCCCATCGGCCGCACGCCGCGCAGCAACCCGGCCACCTACACCGGGCTGTTCACCCCCATCCGCGAGCTGATGGCCGAGGTGCCGATGGCGCGCGAGCGCGGCTATGGGCCGGGACGCTTCAGCTTCAACGTGGCAGGCGGGCGCTGTGAGGCCTGCCAGGGCGACGGCATGGTCAAGGTGGAAATGCACTTCCTGCCCGATGTGTATGTGCCCTGCGACGTCTGCCACGGCCAGCGCTACAACCGCGAGACGCTGGAGGTGATGTGGAAAGGCCGCAACATCGCGCAGATCCTCGACATGACGGTGGAAGCCGCCTACGACTTCCTGAAAGCCGTGCCCACCATCGCGCGCAAGCTGCACACGCTGCTGGACGTGGGCCTGAGCTATGTGCGGCTCGGCCAGGCCGCCACCACCTTGTCGGGCGGCGAGGCGCAGCGCGTCAAGCTGGCGCTGGAACTGAGCAAGCGCGACACCGGCCGCACGCTCTACATCCTCGACGAACCCACCACCGGCCTGCACTTTGCCGACATCGATCTGCTGCTGAAGGTGCTGCACCAGCTGCGTGACGCGGGCAACACCATCGTCATCATCGAGCACAACCTCGACGTCATCAAGACCGCCGACTGGCTCATCGACATGGGCCCCGAAGGGGGTTCCGGTGGCGGCCAGGTGCTGGTGACCGGGACCCCGGAACAGGTGGCCGCGCACGCAGGCAGCTTCACCGGGCATTACCTGAAGCGGCTGCTGGACGAGCGGCCCGCCTGAGCTGCCGGGTGGCGCCGGCGCTGAGGCTTGGAACGCACAGGCGCTGTGCGAGAATCAAAAAGTAACAGCGCTTGCACCATGTCCGACACCGACCCCCACACCGCCATCGACCGCGACACCGAGACCGAACCCAGCGGTTCGGTGTCCGAGCCGGCGGTGCGCAAACGCCCCAAGCCGGGCGAACGGCGGGTGCAGATTCTGCAGACGCTGGCGGGCATGCTGGAGCAGCCCGGTGCCGAGCGCGTGACCACCGCCGCGCTGGCCGCCCGGCTCGACGTGAGCGAGGCCGCGCTCTACCGCCACTTTGCCAGCAAGGCGCAGATGTTCGAAGGCCTGATCGAGTTCATCGAGCAGACCGTGTTCACCCTGATCAACCAGATCACCGAGCGCGCAGGCGCTGGTGCCGAACCGCAAGACGGTGCCCGCCAGGCCGGCCAGCTGGTGGCTATGCTGTTGCAGTTCGCCGAGAAAAACCCTGGCATGACGCGGGTGATGGTCGGTGACGCGCTGGTGTTCGAGAACGAGCGCCTGCAGCAGCGCATGAACCAGTTTTTTGACAAGGTTGAAGCCACGCTGCGCCAGTGCCTGCGGCCACTCGCCGAAAGCCAGGGCTCGGCCACGCCGACGGTGGACGCCCAGGTGCGTGCGTCGGTGTTGACGGCGTTTGTGGTGGGTCGGCTGCAGCGGTTTGCCCGCTCTGGCTTCAAGCGCCTGCCGTCTGAGCACCTGGAACTCAGCCTCGCTCGCTTGCTATAAATAGCGTAGCTGATTCGCCAGGTTTCACTAAGGCTTGGCCTCATTTTCGTTTGAAATGCAGGCCGCAGATGCCGTTGCGGGCCTGCGCTGCCGCAGCAGGCTGCTGACAAGGGTTTACCCGAAAATTCTGATGCGATTCTTAGACAGTCGCCTCTAGACGGGGTGGGGTGCTGGTGGCCCCGGGCGATTTGTTGCAGAATAGCACGGTCGTTCTTTTTTAGGAGATGCCGTGCCGGTTTCTTCCCTGCCCCTCAAAAACAACCGCGAAGGCCGGGCCCTGCAAAAAGGCCAGCAAACCAAGGTCGCCATCGTCGATGCGGCCTTGGGCCTGGCCACCCAGATCGGGCTTGAAGGCCTGAGCATCGGCGCGCTGGCCGAGGTCACGCAAATGAGCAAGTCGGGCGTGTTCGCCCATTTTGGCTCACGCGAGGAACTGCAGATCTCGGTGATCCGCGAATACCACCGCCGCTTTGAAGAAGAGGTGTTCTACCCTTCGCTGCAACAGCCGCGTGGTTTGCCCCGCCTGCGGGCGATGGTGGACAACTGGATGCAGCGCACCTCGGTCGAGATCGACTCCGGTTGCCTCTACATCAGTGGCGCGGTCGAGTTTGACGACCGGCCTGGCCCGGTGCGTGACGCATTGGCCGGCTCGGTGCAGACCTGGCTCGCGGCCATCAACCGCGCCGTGGTGCAGGCCCGCGACATGGGCGACCTGCTGCCCGACACCGACCACCAGCAAATGGCGTTCGAGCTGCATGGCGTGATCCTCGCGCTGCACTACGAAGCGCGCTTTCTCAAAACCCCAGGCTCGGTGGCCCGCGCCCGCGCCGGGTTCGACCACATCCTCGCCCGCTACGGCCACCCGGCCAGTGCCGCCAAGGCGCCGCTGCGTGCGGTGGCCGCCAAACCGGCTTCCAAATCTTCCAAACACACACCGAAGGACTGAACCATGCCCACCTACAACCCGCCCCTGCGCGACATGCAATTCCTGATGCATGAAGTCTTCAAGGTCTCCGACGAGTTCAAGGCCCTGCCCAAGCACGCCGACGTCGACGCCGACACCATCAACGCCGTGCTCGAAGAAGCCGGCAAGTTCGCCGCCGAGGTGACCTTCCCGCTGAACATCAGCGGCGACGAAGAAGGCTGCACGCTCGACCGCGCCACCCACGAGGTGAAGGCGCCCAAGGGCTTCAAGGAAGCCTATGCCCAGTACGTCGAAGGCGGCTGGCCGGCATTGAGCTGCGACCCGGAATACGGCGGCCAGGGCCTGCCCTTCGTGGTCAACCAGTGCCTCTACGAGATGCTGAACTCGGCCAACCAGGCCTGGACCATGTACCCCGGCCTGAGCCACGGCGCCTACGAATGCCTGCACGCGCACGGCACCGAAGAACAGAAGAAAACCTACCTCACCAAGCTCACCAGCGGCGAATGGACCGGCACCATGTGCCTGACCGAAGCCCATTGCGGCACCGACCTCGGCATGCTGCGCACCAAGGCCGAGCCGCAGCCCGATGGCACCTACAAGATCACCGGCAACAAGATCTTCATCAGCGCCGGTGAACACGACATGGCCGCCAACATCGTGCACCTGGTGCTGGCCCGCCTGCCCGACGCACCGGCGGGCAGCAAGGGCATCAGCCTGTTCATCGTGCCCAAGTACCACGTCAATGCCGACGGCTCGCTGGGCGCGCGCAACCCGGTGTTCTGTGGCGGCCTGGAGCACAAGATGGGCATCCACGGCAACGCCACCGCGCAGATCAATTTGGACGGCGCCACCGGCACGTTGGTCGGTGCGCCCAACAAGGGCCTGGCCGCGATGTTCGTGATGATGAACGCCGCCCGCCTCGGCGTGGGCAACCAGTCGCTCGGCCTGACCGAGGTGGCCTACCAGAACGCGCTGGCCTATGCGAAAGACCGCATCCAGATGCGTTCGCTCTCCGGCGTGAAAGCCAAGGACAAGCCAGCCGACCCGATCATCGTGCACCCCGACGTGCGTAAGATGCTGCTGACCGCCAAAGCCTATGCCGAAGGTGGCCGCGCGCTGGCGATCTTCTGCACGCTGCTGCTTGACAAGGAACTGAACCACCCGGACGAGAAGGTGCGCACCGACAGCGGCGAGCTGGTGGCCATGCTGACCCCCATCGTCAAGGCCTTCCTGACCGACAACGGCTACCAGGCCACCACCATGTGCCAGCAGGTCTTTGGCGGCCACGGCTACATCAAGGAATGGGGCATGGAGCAGTTCGTGCGCGACGCCCGCATCAACATGATCTACGAAGGCACCAACACCGTGCAGTCGCTGGACCTGCTGGGCCGCAAGATCCTCGGCAACAACGGCGCCACGCTGAAGAAGTTCGGCAAGCTGGTGGCCAAGCTGGTGGAGGAAGAAGGCGTCAACGAGAAGATGGCCGAGTTCATCAACCCGGTGGCCTACCTGGGCGACCAGATGACCAAGTTCACCACCGAAATCGGCTTCAAGGGCTTCCAGAACGCCGACGAAGTGGGTGCCGCTGCGGTGGACTACCTGCGCGTGGCTGGCCACCTGGTCTTTGGCTACTTCTTCGCCCGCATGGCCCAGGTCGCGCTGCGTGAAATCGCCGCCGGCAACACCGACCCCTTCTACCAGGCCAAGCTGCAGACCGCACGCTTCTACTTCGCCAAGCTGTTCCCCGAAACCGCGATGCTGATGCGCACCGCGCGCACCGGCAGCAAGGTGCTGATGGACACCGAACTGGCGCTGGCCTAACTCCCGGAAAGAACAAGCCATGTCCCGATTCCAGGTCAAAAAAGTCGCGGTGCTCGGCGCCGGTGTGATGGGCGCGCAGATCGCCGCCCATCTGGTCAACTGCAAGGTGCCGGTCGTGCTGTTCGACCTGCCGGCCAAGGAAGGCGTCAAGAACGGCATCGTCACCCGCGCCATCGACAACCTCAAGAAGCTCAAGCCCGCGCCGTTGGGCGTGGCCGATGACGCTGTATTGATTGGCCAGGCCAACTACGAAGAGCATCTGGAGCAACTGCGCGACTGCGACCTCATCATCGAGGCCATTGCCGAGCGCATGGACTGGAAGCTCGATCTGTACAAGAAGATCGCGCCCTTCGTTGCGCCGCACGCCATCGTGGCGTCCAACACCTCGGGCCTGAGCATCACCAAGCTCAGCGAGGCGTTGCCTGAGGCCATCAAGCCGCGCTTCTGCGGCATCCATTTCTTCAACCCGCCGCGCTACATGTATTTGGTGGAGTTGATCAACACGCCCACCACCCAGCCGCAAATCCTGGACGACCTGGAGACCTTTGTCACCAGCGGCCTGGGCAAGGGCGTGGTGCGGGCCAAGGACACGCCCAACTTCATCGCCAACCGCGTCGGCATCGCCGGCATGCTGGGCACGATGAAAGAGGTGGAGAACTTCGGCCTGAGCTTTGACGTGGTGGACGACCTGACCGGCAAGAAGCTGGGCCGCGCCAGTTCCAGCACCTTCCGTACCGCCGACGTGGTGGGCCTAGACACCATGGCCCATGTGATCAAGACACTGCGGGACACGCTGAGCGAAGCCACCGACCCTTTCTACCCCAGCTTCGGCACCCCGCCGGTGCTGAAGAAGCTGATCGAGCTGGGCCAGCTGGGCCAGAAGACCAAGGCCGGCTTCTACAAAAAGGCCGGCCGCGACGTGCTGCGCTTTGACCTGGAATCCGAGGAGTACGTGCCCGCCGGCCAGAAGGCCGACGAGGTCTACAGCCGCATGCTGAAAAAGCCGGCCGGCGAACGCCTGCGCTTGCTGCGCGAGAGCGAGGGCCCGCAAGGCCAGTTTTTGTGGGCGATTCTCCGCAACGGTTTCCACTACGCCGCGGTGCACCTGGCCACCATTGCCGAGAGCGCACGCGACATCGACTTTGCGTTGCGCTGGGGCTTTGGCATGAAGCAGGGCCCGTTCGAGCTGTGGCAAGAGGCCGGCTGGAGCCAGGTGGCGCAGTGGGTGAAGGAAGACATTGACGCCGGCAAGACGCTGAGCAACGCGCCGCTGCCCGACTGGGTGTTCAAAGGCCCGGTGGCCGATGCCGGTGGGGTGCACACGCCGCAAGGCTCGTGGAGCGCGTCCGAAGCCCGCTTTGTGCCGCGCCGCCATCTGCCGGTCTATGACCGCCAGCATTTCCCCGAGAGCGTGCTGGGCGCCAATGCCGCCGACGCCAAGACCGCTGGCAAGACCCTGCACGAAGACGACGCCATCCGCCTGTGGACGCTGGACGACGAGGTGCTGATTGCCAGTATCAAGACCAAGATGCACGCCATCAGCCCCGACGTGGCCGAGGGCCTGGCGTTGGGCGTGGACATGGCCGAGAAAGACTTCAAGGGCCTGGTGGTCTGGTCGCCCGACGAGATGTTCTCGGTCGGTGCCGACCTGCAGGCCATGATGCCGGCCTTCATGGTCGCCGGTGTCAGTGCCATCGAAGGGGCGGAGCACGAGCTGCAGAACGCGATGCTGAAGATGCGCTACGCCGGCGTGCCCACCGTGTCGGCCATCCGTGGCCTGGCGCTGGGCGGCGGCTGCGAGCTGGCCGTGTACTCGGCCAAGCGGGTGGTGGCGATGGAAAGCTACATCGGCCTGGTGGAAGTGGGCGTGGGCCTGGTACCCGGCGCCGGCGGCCTGGCCTACATCGCCCGCCGGGCGGCGGAGAACGCCGCCACCTCGATGAACAAGGACCTGTTGCCCTTCCTCACCGAAGGCTTCACCGCCGCGGCCATGGCCAAGGTCGGCACCAGCGCGCTGGAAAGCCGCAAGCTGGGCTATGTGCTGGACAGCGATGTGATCGTGCCCAACAAGGACGAGCTGCTGTACGTGGCCATCAACGAAGCCAAGGCCATGTACAACGCCGGCTACCGCCCGCCGCACCGCCGCCCGTTTGCGGTGGCGGGCCGCAACGGCGTGGCCACCATCAAGGGCCAGCTGGTCAACATGCGCGACGGTGGCTTCATCAGCGCGCACGACTTCCACATTGCCAGCCTGATCGCCGGCGTTGTCTGTGGTGGCGACATCGACGGCGGCACGCTGGTGACCGAGGAATACCTGCTGGCGCTGGAGCGCAAGGCCTTCTGTTCGCTGATAACGCACCCGAAAACGCAGGAGCGGATCATGGGAATGATGTCCACCGGCAAGCCTGTGCGCAACTGACGCCGCCACACGCCCACCATGGCTGACGCTACCCCCCGTCCCAACCGCCTGGCGCGCCAGCTGGCCCGGCTGGACAAGCTGCCCGCGCCGCTGCGCCGGCGCTTGCGCAACCTGGCCTTGCGCCGCGCCGTGCCCTTCACCGGTACGGCCGGCCTGGACTTTGTGGTGATGACGCCGGAGAAGGTGGAGATCGCCATCGCCAACCGGCGCCGGGTGCAAAACCACATTCAGGGCGTGCATGCGGCGGCCATGACGCTGCTGGCGGAAACCGCCACCGGCATGGTGGTGGGCATGAACGTGCGCGACGACTGCCTGCCGCTGGCCAAGGCGCTCAGCGTGCAGTTCAAGCGCCGCACCCAGGGCGACATGCGGGCGGTGGCGCACCTGAGCGCGCCGCAGCGCGCGCTGATGCAGTCGCAGGACAAGGGCGAGGTGGTGGTCCCGGTGACCGTGACCGACGCCTCGGGCGAACAGCCCATCGTGTGTGAATTCATCTGGGCCTGGGTGCCGTCGACCAAGTCGGCCGCGCCCCAGCCCACCCGCGTCCCGGCCTGAGCCCGGCGCCTTTCCAGAATCCCAAAGGAGTGACCCCATGAAACAAGTGCAAGACGCCTACATCGTTGCCGCCACGCGCACGCCCATCGGCCGCTCGCACCGAGGCGCCTTCCGCAACGTGCGGCCCGACGACCTGCTGGTGCGTGCCCTGCAGTCGGCCCTGACCCAGGTGCCGACGCTGGACCCCAAGGCGATCGAAGACATCGTTTGCGGCTGTGCCATTCCCGAAGGCCCACAGGGCCTGAACATCGCCCGCATCGGCGCGGTGCTGGCCGGCCTGCCCACCAGCGTGGGTGGCATCACTGTCAACCGCTTCTGCGCGTCCGGCGTGTCGGCGGTGCAGATGGCGGCCGACCGCATCCGCGTGGGCGAGGCCGACGTGATGGTGGCCGCCGGCGTGGAAAGCATGAGCCTGGTGCCCATGAGCGGCAACTCGCCCTCGCTGTCGCCCGCAATGTTCGGCAACGACGAGAACATCGGCATCGCCTACGGCATGGGCCTGACCGCCGAGAAGGTGGCCAACCAGTGGAAGGTGAGCCGCGAGGCGCAGGACGAGTTCGCCTACCGCTCCCACATGAAGGCGATTGCCGCGATGAAGGCCGGCGAGTTCACCGACGAGATCACGCCGTTTGAAGTGACCGAGCGCACGCCCAATCTGGACACCGGCGAAGTCACCACCACCACCCGCACCGTGAGCCTGGACGAAGGCGCGCGGCCCGACACCACGGTCGAAGGCCTGGCCAAGCTGCGTGCGGTGTTTGCGGCCCGTGGCTCGGTCACCGCCGGCAACAGCTCGCAAACGTCGGACGGTGCCGGTGCGCTGATCCTGGCCAGCGGCGACGCGGTCAAGCGTTTCGGCCTGACGCCGTTGGCCCGCTTCGTCAGCTACGCCTCCAAGGGCGTGCCACCCCACATCATGGGCATCGGCCCCATCGAGGCGATCCCCGCCGCGCTGCGCTACGCCGGCCTGCAGCAGGACGACATCGACTGGTTCGAGCTGAACGAGGCCTTTGCCGCGCAGTCGATTGCCGTCATCAATTCGCTGGGCCTGGACCCGAGCAAGGTCAACCCCATGGGCGGCGCGATCGCGCTGGGCCATCCGCTGGGGGCCACCGGCGCGATCCGTGCGGCCACCGTGGTGCATGCGCTGCGTCGGCACAACAAGAAGTACGGCATGGTCACGATGTGTGTGGGCATGGGCCAAGGCGCCGCAGGCATCTTCGAACGCGTTTAGCGGCGGGTCGAGGCAGTCACCCGCGCGGCTGTGCAGACAATCGAAACCCGGCACACTTGGGTGCATGACTCTGCACGTATTTGACCAAGCGCTGGCCCTCACCGCGCAGGCCGAGGGCGACTACCTTGGCACCACCAGCCCCGCTTACTGGAACATGGTGGGGCCGTTCGGTGGCAGCACGGCGGCCACGCTGCTCCAGGCGGTGCTGTTGCACCCTGCTTTGCTGGGCGAACCGTTGTCGCTGACGGTGAACTACGCCGCAGCCCTGCAGCCGGGCGCTTTTGCGGTGCGGTCGCGCCCGGTGCGGACCAACCGGTCCACCCAGCACTGGACGGTGGAACTGGTTCAGACGGGCAGCGATGGCGCGGAAGAGGTGGTGATCACCGCCACCGCCGTGACCGCCGCGCGTCGCAGCACCTGGAGCCAGAACGACGCACCGATGCCGGCCGTGCCTGCGGCCGAGACAGTGGCGCCGGTTGCGATGAACTTTTCTGTCGAGTGGCTGCGCCGTTTCGACATGCGGCCAGTGCGTGGTGGCGTTCCTGCGCAGTGGGACGGCAGCGGCGAAGACAGCCTGAGCCAGCTCTGGGTGCGCGACCAGCCTCCGCGCGCGCTCGACTTCCTGAGCATCACCGCCAAGGCCGACATGTTCTACCCCCGTGCCTGGCTGCGCCGCGCCAAGCCGGTTCCTGCCGGCACCGTGTCCATCACCGTTTATTACCATGCAGGCAGCGCACAGCTGGCCGCCTGTGGCGACGACTGGGTGCTGGGCCAGGCCCAGGCGCAGGCCTTCACCAATGGTTTTTACGACCAGACGGCCCAGCTGTGGAGCAAGAGCGGTGGGCTGCTGGTCACCACCCACCAGATCGTTTACTACAAGGAGTGAGTATGGCCCGCACGCTCTGCACTGTTGTGTCGTCGCTGCCTCCCGAGGGGGCCGTATGGGCATGACGGCACCCGCCCAGGGCGTGGCGCTCATCGTCGGTGCTGGCGACGCCACCGGTGGCGCCATCGCACGGCGCTTTGCACGCGGCGGCCTCACGGTTTGCGCGGTGCGGCGCGATGCCGCGAAGCTGCAGCCCTTGCTCGACCAGATCAAGGCCGACGGCGGCACCGCCCATGGCTTCGGTTCCGACGCGCGCAAGGAAGAAGCGGTGGTGGCGCTGGTCGAGCAGGTCGAGGCCACCATCGGCCCCATCGAGGCCCTGGTGTTCAACATCGGCGCCAACGTGCGCACCCCGGTGATGGAAGAAACCGCGCGGCGCTATTTCAAGATCTGGGAGATGGCGGCCTTTGGCGGTTTTCTCTATGGCCGCGAGGTGGCCAAACGCATGTTGGCGCGCGAACGCGGCACCATCCTCTTTACCGGCGCCACCGCCTCCACACGCGGTGCCGCAGGTTTCTCGGCCTTCTCTGGTGCCAAGATGGCGTTGCGTGCACTGGCGCAAAGCATGGCGCGTGAGCTGGGGCCGCAGGGCATTCATGTGGCCCACACCCTCATCGACGGTGCCATCGACACCGAGTTCATCCGCACCCTGTTCCCGGCCACCTACGCGCTGAAAGACAAGGACGGCATCCTCAACCCCGACCACATCGCTGAAAATTACTGGATGCTGCACACCCAGCCGCGCGACGCCTGGACCCACGAGATGGACCTGCGGCCGTGGATGGAAACCTTCTAGAAGACCCACCGGAGACACCATGGCCAAAACCCTCGAGTTCTACTTCGATTTCGGCAGCCCCGCGGCCTATTTGGCCCACACCCAGTTGCCCAAGCTCAGCGCCGAGACCGGCGCCACGGTGGTCTACAAGCCCATGCTGCTGGGCGGTGTGTTCCAGGCCACCGGCAACCGGCCGCCGATCGCCGTGCTGCCCAAAGGCACCTATGTGTTCACCGACTTCGGCCGCTTCGCCCGCCGCTACGGCGTGCCGCTGGTGCTGAACAGCAACTTCCCCATCATCACCACCACGTTGATGCGCATCGCCATTGCCCTGCAGCTGCGCACCGACCCGCGTTTCGCCGAGTACATGGACACCATCTACCGGGCGATCTGGGTCGACAACCACAACCTCAACGACCCGGCGGTCGTGGCCGAGGTGCTGACCCGCGCCGGCTTTGACGCCACCGCGCTGCTGGCCTTGTCGCAAGAGCAGGAAGTGAAAGACGCGCTGAAAGCCGCCACCGAGGCCGCCGTGGCCCGTGGCGTGTTCGGTGCGCCCACCAGCTTTGTCGGCGACCAGATGTTCTGGGGCCAGGACCGGTTGGACTTTGTGCGCGAAGCGCTGTTGGCCTGATACTGTTTCTTTTTCCGCCCGATTTCCCGATTTGACCGAAAGACCCCATGAGCGAAATCCTCACCCACGTTGACGCTGGCGTCATGACCCTGACGCTGAACCGGGTCGACAAGAAAAACTCCCTCACCGCCGCGATGTACGCGGCCATGGCGCTGGCCATTCACGAAGCCAGCACCAACGACGAGGTGCGCGTGCTCGTCATCCAGGGCCACGAGACCATCTTCTCCGCCGGCAACGACATTGCCGACTTCCTGAACAACCCGCCCGCCACCGAAGACGCGCCGGTGTTCCACTTCCTGCGCGGCATCAGCACGCTGGCCAAGCCGGTGATTGCCGCCGTGGCCGGCCCGGCGGTTGGCATTGGCACCACCATGCTGTTCCACTGCGACCTGGTCTACGCCGGTGACAACGCCGCGTTCGCGATGCCGTTCGTCAACCTCGGCCTGGTGCCCGAAGCCGGCGCCAGCCTGCTCGCCCCCAAGCTGATGGGCTACCAGCGCGCGGCCGAAGTGCTGCTGCTTGGCGAACCCTTCAAGGTCGAAGCGGCGATGGAAATGGGCCTGGTCAACCGCATCGTGCCGCCTTCGGAAGTGAACGCGCTGGCGCAGCAACAGGCCCGCAAGCTCGCCACCAAGCCGCTGAGTTCGCTGATCGAAACCAAGCGCCTGATGCGCCTGGGCCAGGCCTCGCAGGTGTCCAAACAGATGACCGAAGAGGCCAGCGTGTTTGGCCGCATGCTGACCGAACACGCCGCCCGCGAAGCCTTCACCGCCTTCATGGAAAAGCGCAAGCCCGACTTCAGCAAGGTCTGAAGGTGGGCGGGCCGCAGGCCGACCGCGCAGCGGGTATGGCGCTTTCGCCAAAAGCGCAAGCCCGACTTCAGCAAGGTCTGAGGCGGCTGGCAGGGCAAAAACACGCGTGGTGGGGCTTTCAGGGCAGGATTTCAAGCCAAATCGGCCTCGGGCCTTAGTGAAAACTTGTGATGTAGCTATACATTCAATAGCAAATGCAAGCACCCATGTCCCCTGTTCTGGACCAAGCCCGAGACCTGTTTCACGACGGCGTGGGCCATTTTGAAGCGGGCCGCCTCGCGCAGGCCGAGGGGTGTTTTGCCGCCGCGCTGGTGCTGGCGCCTGGCCGCCCCTCGCTGCTGACCAACCTCGGCGTCAGCCGCGTGCGTTTGGGCAAAGCGGCCGAAGCGCTGCCGCTGCTGGAACAGGCGACCGCCGCCGAGCCAGACAACCTGGAGGCATGGGCCCACCTGGCCATGGCCCACGAACGGCTGGCCCACCCGGTCGAAGCGCTGGCTTGCTGCGACCGCGCGTTGGCCATCGACGCGGCCCAGCCCGGCGTGTGGCTGCAGCGCGGCCAGTTGCTGGTGCGCATGAACCGGGCCGAAGAAGCGCTGACCGCTTTCAACCAGGCCACCCACTTCGGCCCCGACCATGCCGACGCCTGGAGCCACAAAGGCACGCTGCTGCGCGAGGTGCACCGCCTGGAAGAGGCCGCCACCTGCTTTGAGCGGGCCATCGCGCTGGGGGCCGACGCGCAGGTGCACCAGTACTTCCTGGCTTCGGTGCGTGGCGGCGCGGCGCCACCCACCGCGCCGCGCGGCTACGTGCAGTTCCTGTTTGACGACTACGCCGACGAGTTCCAGCACCACCTGGTGGACCTGCTGGGTTACCAGGGGCACACCCTGCTGGTGGCGCACCTGGCCCGTGTGGCGCCGCGGCGTTTCCGCTCGGCGCTCGATCTGGGTTGCGGCACCGGCCTGTGTGGCCCGCTGGTACACCCCCTGGCCGACCGGGTGGACGGGCTCGACGTGTCGGCTGGCATGCTCGCCAAGGCGAAAACCCTGGGTGTCTACACCGAGCTGGTTCAGGCCGACGCCGCCACCGACCTGCTGGCCAGTGGCCGCCACGACGACCTGGTGCTGGCCGCCGACGTGTTCATCTACATCGGCGCCCTCGGCCCGGTGTTTGATGGCGTGGCGCACATCCTGGTGCCGGGCGGCGTATTCTGCTTCACCGTGGAGCTGCTCACCGGCGCGGGCGACATGCAGCTCCTGCCCAGCCTGCGCTACGCCCACTCGGAAAACCATGTGCGGCAACTGGCCGAGGCACATGGCTTCCGCGTGCTGGCCACGGTGACGGCCCCGCTGCGGCAAGACCAGCAACAACCCGTGGCCGGGCTCTACGTCTACCTGACCAAACCGGGGTGAGCGGCAGCGCCAGCTATTTATACCAAGCATTTGCTTGCTATAAATAAAAGCTTTTGGTATGGTTCGCGGCATGGACCCCGCTGTCGCCGAAACCACCCCCGCAGAAAAACGCCCGCGCGGCCGGCCCCGCAAGACGGTGGACGAGCGCGACGACGGCAACCGCCGGCAGGAACTCATCACCTCCGCGGCCCGGCTGTTTCGCCGCAAAGGATTTGACGCCACCAGCACCCGCGACATTGCCGCTGCCGTGGGCATGCAGAGCGGCTCGCCGTTCTACCACTTCAAAAGCAAGGGTGCGCTGCTCTATGCGGTGATGGACGAGGGCATGCGCTCCGCCATTGCGCAGCAGGCCAAGGTGCTTCAAACAGCCGCGCAGGGGGGCCAGTCCGCAGCCGGTTTGCTGGCGGTGCTGATCCGCAACCACTTCGACATCCTGGTCGGGCCGGGCAGCGACTTCATCCCGGTGATGCTGTACGAGGCGCGCTCGATCACGCCACGCCAGCGCACGTTGCTGGCCACGCTGCAAAGCGAATACGAAGCGCCGTGGACGCCGGTGCTGCAGGCCTTGCACGCCAGCGGCCAACTCAAAGCCGACGTCAAGCTCTCACGGCTGCTGATCTTTGGCGCGCTGAACTGGTCGGCGCAGTGGTTCGATGCGCGCAAGGGCGCGTCGCTCGACGAACTGACCGCCGCCGCGATGGCCCTTTTCATTCGAGGTGAGGCATGAGCTACCAATCTGTCTTCAAGCCCGGCCTGTTCGCTGGCAAGGTCATCGTGGTCACTGGCGGTGGTTCGGGCATTGGCCGCTGCACCGCGCACGAACTGGCCGCGCTCGGCGCGCATGTGGTGCTGATCGGCCGCAAACTCGAGAAGCTGCAGGATGTGGCGACCGAGATCGCGCTCGACGGTGTGGGCCATGTGGGGCACGTGAGTTTTCACGCCTGCGACATCCGGCAGGAAGACGCCGTGCGCAGCACGGTGGCCGCCATCGTGCTGGCCCATGGCCGCATCGACGCGCTGGTGAACAACGCGGGCGGCCAGTACATGACGCCGCTGGAAGCCATTTCCGCCAAGGGCTGGCAGGCGGTGGTGGACACCAACCTCACCGGCGGTTTCCTGATGGCGCGCGAATGCTATTTGCAGGGCATGCAGCAGCACGGTGGTGCGATCGTCAACACCGTGGCCGACATCTGGGGCTCGATGCCGGGCATGGGCCACAGCGGCGCGGCGCGCGCCGGCATGGTCAGCTTCACCGAAACGGCGGCGCTGGAGTGGGCCAAGAGCGGCGTGCGGGTCAACGCGGTGGCGCCGGGCTACATCGCCTCCAGCGGCATGGACCAGTACCCTGCTGAGGCCGGTGCCATGCTGCGCGAGATGCAGGCCACCGTGCCCTTGGGGCGCTTCGGCAACGAGGCGGAAACGTCCGCGGCCATCGTCTTTTTGCTGTCGCCGGCCGCTGCCTTCATCTCGGGCAGTGTGCTGCGCGTCGATGGCGCACGGCCGCAGGTGCGCATGGGCTGGGGCCCGGTGGCGGCACCGGCCGATGTGCAGCAGCGCGACGCGGTGAAACCGTTCGACGGCTTCCACCGCTACCAGATGCCCAAGGTGTTGCAGACATGAGCGTGTTCCGTTCGCCGTGGAACGCGCAGGGGGACGTCGCGCAGCAGCGCCGCACCGCCATGCTGGCGCGCATCGCGCAATTGCGCGCGCTGGAGCAGCGTGCGGCCGATGCGTCGGCCAGGTCACGGGCCACCTTCGAGAAACGCGGCCAGTTGCTGCCGCGCGAACGCATCGGCCTGCTGGTGGACGCGGGCGCGCCCTGGTTGCCGCTGTGCAGCCTCGCCGGTTACCGGCAGGACACACCCGACGCGGCCAAGTCGGTACCGGGCGGCGGTGTGATCGCTGGCATCGGTTTCGTGTCGGGCGTCCGCTGCATGGTGGTGGCCAGCGACTCGGGCATCGAGGCCGGCGCCATCCAGCCCATGGGGCTGGACAAAATTCTGCGGGTGCAGGAGATTGCACTGCAAAACAAACTGCCGTTTGTGCACCTGGTGGAAAGTGCCGGCGCCAACTTGATGCGCTACAAGGTGGAAGGCTTCGTGCACGGCGGTGCCTTGTTCCGCAACCTCGCGCGCTTGTCTGCCGCAGGCATTCCCGTCATCACCGTGCAGCACGGTTCGGGCACGGCCGGCGGGGCCTACATGCCGGGCCTGAGCGACGTGGTGGTTCTGGTGCGTGGCCGCTCCCGCGCCTTTCTGGCCGGCCCCCCGTTGCTGATGGCTGCCACCGGCGAGGTGGCCACGGAAGAAGAACTCGGCGGCGCCGAGATGCACGCCACCGTGTCCGGCCTGGGCGAGTACCTCGCCGAAGACGACCGCCATGCGCTGGGCCTGGCCCGCGAGGTGGTGGCTCGCTCAAACCATCAAAACAATCGGGGTCAGATTCCAATTAATCCCGGGCCATTGGCATCTGACCCCGATGGTCGGGATGAACTGCTGGGCCTGATGTCGGACGACCTGCGGCAGCCCGTGGACATGCGCGAGGTGATGGCGCGCATTGTGGACGGTGCCGACCTGCTTGAGTTCAAGCCGTTGTACGGTACCGCCACGCTGTGTGTGCAGGCCCGCATCGGTGGCCATGCGGTGGGCATCGTCAGCAACAACGGGCCGATTGACGTGGCCGGCGCCAACAAGGCCGCGCACTTCATCCAGCGCAGTTGCCAGCTGGGCCAGTCGCTCATTTACCTGCAGAACACCACCGGCTACATGGTTGGCAAGGACAGCGAGCAGGGCGGCATGATCAAGCACGGCAGCAAGATGATCCAGGCGGTGGCCAATGCCACCGTGCCGCAATTCACCATCCAGTGTGGTGCGTCGTTCGGCGCGGGCAACTACGGCATGTGTGGCCGGGGGTATGCGCCGCGTTTCCTGTTCAGCTGGCCGAATGCAAAAACGGCGGTGATGGGCGGCGAACAGGCGGCGCGCACGATGCAGATCGTCACAGAAGCGGGCCTGGCCCGCAAAGGGCTGGTGCCTGACCCGGCTCAGGCCAAAGCCCAGTTCGACCAGATCGTGGCGATGTTCGAGGCACAGTCCGACGCCTTCACCACCTCCGGCCTGCTGCTCGACGACGGCGTGATCGACCCGCGCGACACACGCGCTGTGCTGGTGCAGTGCCTGGACATTTGCGCCGAAGCCCATGCCCGCCCACTGCAGCCGATGCAGTTTGGCGTGGCGCGCATGTAACCCCGGGTGTGCCATGGCCGAGCCCCTGAAACACTTGCTCAACAGCGCGGTGCCACCCCACATCGCGGCCATGTTGCATGCCGCCTGGTCCGGTTTTGACCGTGCCGCGTTTCTGGCCGACATCGCCCCGGGCTACGAGGCGCTGGAACTGATGCAGCGTGGCCGCCGCATCGCCGACGCCATGCACCGCCGCCTGCCAGCGGCATACCCCGAAGCGGTGGCCATCCTGGTCGCCTCGATGGGGCCCGCCATGGGGCTGGATGCGGCCGGCGAACCGGTGGCCAGTGGCAGTGGCCACAGCGCTTTTGTGTACCTGCCCCATAGCCTATTCATTGCCGGGCATGGGCTGGCGCACTTTGAGGCGTCAATGCACGCACAACATGCCCTGACCCAGCGCTTCACCGCCGAGTTCAGCATCCGGCCCTACCTGGAACACCACGCACAGGCCACGCTGAACCGCCTGATGGCCTGGACCGACGACCCCAGCGCCCATGTGCGCCGGCTGGCAAGCGAGGGCAGCCGCCCGCGCCTGCCCTGGGCGCCCCGGCTGCGCCCCTTCATGCAGGACCCGCGACCGCTGTTGCCGCTGCTGGAGCGCCTGAAAGACGACCCCTCGTCCTATGTGCGGCGGTCGGTGGCCAACCACCTCAACGACATCGGCAAAGACCACCCCGGCATCCTCACAGGCATCGCCCGCCAGTGGCTGGTGGACGCGCCCGAGCCACGCCAGCGGCTGGTCCGCCATGCCTTGCGCTTTGCGGTCAAGCGTGGCGACGCGGACGCCCTCGCCGCGTTGGGTATGGGCCATGCCGTCGCGCTCGATGTGCGGCAGGTGGCCATCACACCGGCACAACCCAGAATCGGGACCGCCGTGACCATCGCGTTCGACCTGCACAACCCGAAGGCCGCCACGCAGCAGGTGCTGGCCGACCTGCGGGTGCATTACGTCAAGGCCGGCGGCGGCACCGGCGCCAAGGTGTTCAAGCTCAAGACCGTGGCATTGCCCGGTGGTTCCACCCACCGGCTCAGCAAGCGGTTGTCGCTGGCCCAAATGACCACCCGTGTGCATTACCCCGGCGCGCACCGGCTGGAACTGATGCTGAACGGCCAGGCCCATGCGCTCGGCCAGTTCGACCTGCGCCCTGAACTCTGATCTCCACGGCCCCACCACCCAGGCAGACACCCATGAACCTGACCCACGAACACCTCGAAATCCAGAAAACCCTCAAGCGTTTCATCGACGCCGAAATCAACCCACATGTGGACGAATGGGAGGCTGCCGAAATCTTCCCGGCGCACGAAGTTTTCAAGAAGCTCGGCAACCTGGGACTGCTGGGCCTGACCAAACCCGAAGCCTATGGCGGCGCGGGGCTGGACTACTCCTACGGCATGGCGATGGCCGAGGCCCTGGGCCACATCGACTGCGGCGGCGTGCCGATGGCGATCGGTGTGCAGACCGACATGTGCACACCGGCACTCGCCCGTTTTGGCAGCGAGGCGCTGAAGCACGAATTCCTGGTGCCCGCGATCGCCGGGGACACCGTGGGTTGCATTGGGGTGAGCGAACCGGGCGCTGGCAGCGACGTGGCGTCCATCAAAAGCCACGCCCGCAAAGACGGCGACGACTACGTGATCACCGGCCAGAAGATGTGGATCACCAACAGCCTGCAGGCCGACTGGATGTGCATGCTGGTCAACACCGGTGAAGGTGGCGGGCACAAGAACAAGAGCCTGGTGGTCGTGCCGATGCGGGAGAACGGCAAGTTGCTGCCCGGCATCACCGTGGCGCAGAAAATCCGCAAGATCGGCATGCACGCCAGCGACACCGGGCTGATCTATTTCGACGAGGTACGGGTGCCACAGCGTTACCGTATCGGTGCCGAAGGCCAGGGCTTCATCTACCAGATGCAGCAGTTCCAGGAAGAGCGGCTGTGGTGTGCCGCGAGCTGCCTGCAGTCGCTGAGCAACTGCGTTGAATGGACGGTGGACTGGGCGCAGCAGCGCAAGCTGTTTGGCGCGGCGCTGGCCGACCAGCAGTGGGTGCAGTTCAAGCTGGCCGAGATGAAGACCGAGGTGGAAAGCCTGCGTGCGCTGACCTACCGTGCCTGCGACCTGTATGTGCAGGGGCAGGACGTGACCGAACTGGCCTCCATGGCCAAGCTGAAAGCCGGCCGGCTGAACCGGCTGGTGCCCGACACCTGTTTGCAGTTCTGGGGCGGCATGGGCTACACGCTGGAAAACAAGGTGGCGCGCATGTTCCGCGACGGCCGCCTCGCATCCATTGGCGGCGGCGCCGACGAGGTGATGATGGGCATCATCGCCAAGATCATGGGCATTGCCAAGCGCCCACAATGAAGCGCTTGCTGATCGCCAACCGGGGCGAGATCGCCCGCCGAGTGGTCCGCACCGCGCACCGCATGGGCATGGAGACGGTGGCCGTGTATTCCGACGCCGATGCCAACGCGCTGCATGTGCGCGAAGCCGCCGTGGCGGTGGCCCTTGGCGGCGCAGCGTCTGCCGACAGCTACCTGCGCACCGACAAGCTGCTGGCTGCCGCCAAAGCCACGGGTGCCGATGCCGTGCATCCCGGCTACGGTTTTCTCAGTGAGAACGCGGGGTTTGCCCAGGCGGTGATCGACGCTGGCCTGACCTGGGTCGGTCCGCCACCGTCGGCCATCCAGGCGTTGGGCAGCAAGTCGGGTGCCAAGGCCTTGGCGCAAAGGCAGGGCGTGCCTTGCCTGCCCGGCTATTTCGGCGCCGACCAGAGCGATGCCCGTTTTGCCGTGGAAGCCGAGCGCATTGGCTACCCGGTGATGGTGAAGGCCGTGGCCGGTGGCGGTGGCAGGGGCATGCGTTTGGTGGCAGCGCCCGACCAACTCGCCGCCGCACTGCACAGCGCACGTTCAGAGGCGTGCAGCAGCTTTGGCAGCGGTGAGTTGCTGGTGGAGCGGGCGCTGCTGGCGCCGCGCCATGTGGAGGTGCAGGTGTTTGCCGATGCGCTGGGCCACTGCATCCACCTGGGGGAGCGCGACTGTTCGGTGCAGCGCCGGCACCAGAAAATCATCGAGGAGTCGCCCAGCCCGGCGGTCAGTCCGGCGCTGCGTGAGCGCATGGGCCGCTGCGCAGTGGACCTGGCGCAGGCGGCGGGCTATGTGGGCGCAGGGACGGTGGAGTTCCTGCTCCAGGGCGACGCGTTCTACCTCATGGAGATGAACACCCGCCTGCAGGTGGAGCACCCGGTGACCGAAGCGGTGACTGGCCTGGACCTGGTTGAATGGCAGTTGCGCGTGGCACGCGGCGAACCCTTGCCACTGGCACAGGCCCAGGTGGCGTTCAGTGGTCACGCGATCGAAGTGCGGCTGTGCGCCGAAGACGCGCAGTTCACGCCCCACGCTGGCACGGTGCAGCGTTTTGTGGCGCCACCCGGTGTGCGGAGCGACCACGCCTTGCACGACGGGTGTGTGGTCTCGCCGCACTACGACGCGATGCTGGGCAAACTGATTGCGCACGGCCCGACGCGGCAAGCGGCCATCGACCAACTGGATGTGGCTCTGGGCCAGACGGTGGTGCTGGGCCTGCCCACCAACCGCGGCTTTTTGCGGGCCTGCCTGCGGCATGCCGAATTTGTGGCGGGCCAGGCGCTGATCCCGTTTCTGGCCAGCGAAGGCGATGCCTTGCGCCACACGTTGAGCCAGCAGGAGACGCAGGTGCGGGTGGCCGCTGCGGTGGCGGTGCATTTTGCCGCCAGTGGCGGCGCCGCGCAGGCGCTGCCACTGCCGTTCGCGAAGCCGCTGCGGTGGCGCCACCGTGGCGACGTCCTCACGCTCACGCTGCATGAAACGGGGCAGGGCGCGCTGAACGTCACCGTGGGGGACACGGTGCACACCGCCCATTGCCAGCGCACCGCGCCCGGCGCGTGCGACGTGCGGGTGGACGGCGTGCTGCATGCCGTGCAGGCCACCTTGGGCGCCGACCAGCGTTGGCATGTGCAGGTGGGGGGCACCGACCTGTGGCTCGAAGACGCCACCTGGCAGGCGGCGTCAGGCCAGCACAGCGCTGGCGCTGCGGCCGAACTGCGCGCGCCGTTCAACGGCAAGGTGATCGCGGTGCATGTGCAGGCGGGTGCCGCGGTACAACGTGGCGACACCGTGTTGGTCATCGAATCCATGAAGCTGGAACATGCCATGGCCGCGCCGCGCGACGGGCGCATCGCGTCGGTGGCGGTGGGAACAGGCCAGCAGGTGGTGCCAGGCCAGGTGTTGTTGAGGTTGGACGCATGAGCACATTGCCCGAAGAAGCCGCCGCGCTGGCCGACATGGTTCAGCGTTTCGCCACCCGCGACATTGCACCGCATGTGGCGCAGTGGGACGAGGCGGGAGAATTCCCGCGCCCACTCTATGCGCAAGCAGCCAGCCTCGGCCTGCTGGGTTTGGGGTATCCCGAGCACCTGGGCGGCACGCCCGCCACCTGGCGCATGCGCAACGCCATGACGCAGGCGTTCTGCCGCCATGGCGCCAGTGGTGGTGTGTTCGCCAGCCTGTTCTCGCACAACATTGGTTTGCCGCCGGTGCTGAACCACGGCAGCGAGGCGTTGCAGCAAGAGGTGATTCCACCGGTGCTGCGCGGCGAGCAGATTGCCGCGCTCGGCATCACCGAACCCGGTGGCGGCTCCGACGTGGCCGCGCTGCGCACCACCGCGCGCCGCGATGGGGGCGAATGGGTGATTGACGGCGAGAAGGTGTTCATCACCTCCGGCCTGCGTGCCGACTGGATCACCTTGGCGGTGCGCACCGGTGAGTCCGGCAGTAAAGGCTCCGGCGGTATTTCGATGGTCGTGGTGCCCGGCGACGCCAAAGGCCTGTCGCGCAGCCCGCTGCAGAAAATGGGCTGGTGGTGTTCCGACACCGCGCACCTGCGCTTTGACAGCCTGCGGGTTCCCGCCCGCTACCTGCTGGGCGACGAGGGCGGTGGCTTCAAGATCATCATGGGCAACTTCAACGGCGAGCGTCTGGCCATCGCCGTGGCGGCCTTGGGTTTTGCCCAGGCCTGTTACGACGAGGCACTCGACTGGGCGCGCCAGCGCAAGACCTTTGGCGCTGCGCTGGTGAACCACCAGGTGGTGCGCCACAAGCTGGTGGACATGCAGATGCGCATGGCCTCCACCCAGGTCTGGTGCGATGCGCTGGCCGACCGTGCCGATGCCGGCGACCAGTCCCCCGACTGGGTGGCCGCCGTCTGCATGTTGAAAAACCACGCCACCCAGACGATGCAGTTCTGTGCCGACCAGGCGGTGCAAATCCTCGGTGGCATGGGCTACATGCGTGGTACCCGCGCCGAACGCATGTACCGCGAGGTGAAGGTGCTGATGGTCGGTGGCGGCTCTGAAGAAATCATGAAAGAGCTGGCGGCCAAACAGCTCGGCATATAGACGGACACCATGAGCAAAAAAACAGACACAGCCACCACTGCCGTCCAGTTCGAGCCCGAACTGCTGGCCATCCTGACGCACATGTTTGACGAACGGATCGCGTTCAACAAGCTGATCGGCCTCAAGTTGGGAAGCTTCCGGCCAGAGCGCGTGACGGCCACCGTCCAGATGAAGCCCGAACTGGTTGGCAACTTCACCCACCACCGCATGCACGGCGGCGTGACCAGCGCTTGCCTGGACGCGGTCGGTGGGTTTGCCGTGATGGCGGCGGTCTTTGCCCGGCACATGGACGAACCCATGGGCAAGCGGCTGGAGCGTTTCGGCAAGCTCGGCACCATTGACTTGCGCATCGACTACCTGCGGCCGGTGCAGGGTGAGCATTTCGAGATCTCGGCCGAGGTGCTGCGCCTTGGTTCCCGGGTGGCGAACACCCGCATGGAGTTCCGCAGTGCCGACGGCAAGCTGCTGTCCACCGGGGCCGCTGCCTACATTGTTTCCTGAGAAGGGAGAAGCCATGACCGACAAAGCCATCATCACCTGCTCCATCACCGGCGTGTTGACCGACCCGGGCCAGCACCACGTGCCCGTGACACCCGAGCAACTGGCGCAGGAGGCGCGCCGGGCTTATGACGCCGGTGCCTCGGTGGTGCATGTGCATTTCCGCAACCAGACGCCCGGAAAAGGGCATTTGCCATCGTGGGACCCGGCCGTGGCACTGGCCTGCACCGAGGCGATGCGGGCGGCCTGCCCCGACCTGATCATCAACCAGACCACTGGCGTGGTGGGGCCCGACTACCAGGGGCCGCTGGATTGCCTGCGCGCCACCCGGCCCGAGATGGCCGCCTGCAACGCGGGCTCGCTGAACTACCTGAAGGTGCGCAGCAATGGCCAATGGGCCTGGCCGCCGATGATGTTCGACAACCCGCCGGCCAAGGTGCAGGACTTCATCGATGTGATGAACGAGACCAACACCTTGCCCGAGTTCGAGTGCTTTGATGTGGGCATCGTGCGCTGTGTGGAGATGTACGTGCAGACCGGCATGTACACCGGCCCGCTGGAGTACAACTTCGTGATGGGGGTGGAGTCCGGCATGCCGGCCGACCCCGACCTGTTGCCGATTTTGCTGAAGCTCAAGATCAAGGACGCCAACTGGCAGACCACGGTGATTGGCCGTGCCGAGATCTGGCCGGTGCACCGCCGCACGGCCGAACTCGGCGGCCACTTGCGCAGCGGGCTGGAAGACACCTTTTACCTGCCCGATGGCACGAAGGTGGGTTCTAACGCACCGCTGATCGAGACGCTGGCGGCTTATGCCCGCGAAGCGGGCCGCGAGGTGGCCAGTCCGGCCGAAGCCAGGCAGATGCTGGGTCTGGCAAGCGCAGTGGTCTGACGCCACGCGCGGGCGACTGGCTCAGCGGGTCACAGGGCCATCACGTGGCCTTGGCGGGCATCTCCGCGCCCTTCCAGCACCAGCCGGTGCGCGGCCGCCACCGCGTCGGGCCCGAGGTGGGTTTGCACTTGCACCCAAGGCGTCTCGGCCTGGCTCACCTGCTGGACGAAACCGTGCCAGGCCGTGACCAGCCGCTCGACAAAGCCGGCGGACCCCCAGTCGCGTTGGCGTTGTTTGGCCTGGGCCGGCGCAAAGAACAGCACCGGCTTCGGGCCAGGCAGATCTCGCCCACCCGCCAGTTCGCCCACATGCGTGCCGCCCACCGCGCAGCTGTGCGCCAGTTGGGTGAAGTGGCGGTGGATGTGGAGCCGAAGCGGCCCGCTGCCAGCAAAGTCCACGTACACACACGGCGTGTCAGGGGCCATGGCGTCGAGCGCATCGTAGGTGACGACGCGGCTGTAAACCCCCAGGCTTTCGCAAAACGCCACGTTGCCCGGCGAGGTCAACCCCACCACCTCGACCTCGGGCCGGCGGGCCAACATCGAGGCGGTGGCGAAGGCGGTTTTGCTGCTCGCCGAAGAGAGCAGCACCACGCCCTTTGTTTGGCCTTGTGCGGTGCCGAAGAACTGGTGGTCTGCCAGAAAGTCGTCAATCAGCCAGGCGGTGAGGAACAGCGGCCGCAGCAGCGCCTCCAGCCCTTCCTGGTCTGCGGTGTGAAGCGGGTCTACCGCACAGCGCAGGTACTGGTTGTAGACCGGGTGCAGGTGAGTCCGGTGCTCGGTCCCGTCGTAGAAGCCCTGGGGCGATTCGCGCACCGGCTGCAACACCGCGTGCGAGGCCATGGGCCAGTAGCCGTAGAGGCGCTCACCCGCGCTCACACCCGCGCAGCGCGTTTCCACCACCACACCAAACCCCCACACCGGAACGATGCCCCAGGGTGAGCTGGCCGCGCCTGCATCGGGTTCTTCGGGTACCGGGAAGAATTGCCAATAGTGCATCGCATCGCCGAAGGCGGCGTAGGTGATGTTGTTGGCGGTGTAGGCGAACTGAACCACCCGAACCCTGACCTGTCCTTCGGCCAAAGGGGTGTCTGGCAGGCTCACACAGCGTGTGTCGTGCAGCCGCGTTTTGTGTACCTGGAATTGGGTCGTGGTCATGGGGTTGGCTCCAGCAGTTTCGGCGCGTTGGCCATTGCGGCAGCGGCTTGCTCCCTCAACGCCGCCAGCAGCGCCAGTTTGTCGGTGTCGGTGGGAGGCACGCTGGCCGTGAGTTGCCCAAACCCGTCCAGCCGGCTGTCGCGCATCCAGCTGCGCAGGGCCTTGTCCTGGTTCCAGCGCACCTGGTTCAGCATGCTCACCTGGGTGGACCGGACATAGCCCGCCAAGCCTTTTGGAAATGGCACCGGGGTGCAGAGGTGGTTTTTTGACGCATCGTCCGGATAGGTCGCTTCCACGTGCGCGCACACTGCGGCACTGAAGGTGACCAATGGGGCGCGCACCAGCTGGGGCACCACCTTGCCCGGCTGAAAGATCGGCTCGCTGGCTCGGGGCCGAACGGCCGAGGCGGTGCAGTGGATGTACAGGGTGTCGGGGTGCATGGCCACCCGGCCTTGCTGCAACACCAGCAGCTCGGGCTCGATGGCGGTGACCCGGCCGAGGCGGATCACCTGTTGGATGCGCCGCAGCAACGCCACCTCACCTTCCGACATGGTCGCGTAGTGGAACATGGTTGGCCGGGTGTTGCGGTCGATGCGCAACATCTGCCCAGCGGCTTCCAGCCGCTCGAACAGGTCGTCGACGTTGGTGGCCTCGGCCATGGCCTGCATGGCCTTGACTTGACCACCGATGGCGTCTTCAAAAAATGCCATGCCCGGCTGCGTGGTTCGCCGGTTGATCAGCCAGGAGTCGCGCGGCACCACCCAATGGATCGAATCGGGCGCCACCCCGGATTCCAGCAGCCACACGCCCACATCCATGGCGGTCTTGCCCGCGCCCAAAATGCAATAACGAGCGGCATGCGCTGCCTCCGGGGAAGCACGGGACGCCAAGGCCGCAGAAGCCAACCCGGTCGGCGTGACCCAGCGCACACCAGCCCCTACCTTGAACTGGGGCGGGTGAGTGGCCGGGATGTTCGGACTGAAGTGACGTGCATCGACCAGCTTTTGACGCACGGTGATGTGGTGCTGCGCGCCATTGAGGCCCGCGCGGGTGGTGGCTGTGCCGCTTTCGAACCCCATGAACTCGGTCAGGTTCAGGAAGCGAACCCGGCCACTGGCCAGGAGGCGCTGTGACATGACCTGCTGGAAATAGGCCATCACTTCGGTCCCCGAAGCCAGCTCGTACAGGCCGGCGTTGTGGCCCGACGTGTCTTTTCTGCCGGTGCCCAGTGGCAGCGAGTTAACGCCGTAAAACGCCGAGGGTTGGTGCAGCCGCACAAAGGGGTAGGCACCGTTCCAGTGGCCACCCGGCTGGTCCCGCCGGTCCACGAGCGTGATGTGGGCGTCGCTGTCTGCCAGCAGGGTGTCGGCGAACGCCAAGCCCGTGGCGCCAGCACCGACGATCAGGTAGTCTGTGTCAAGTGAGGCCATGGGCGGTCCAGGTCGTGCGGTGCGTGTGCATCTGAAAAAAAAGCCACCCGGATGGGTGGCTTGTGGGTTGGCTGGGCCGATCAGCGGACGTAGTCGGAGACCACCTTCCACTTGCCGTCCTGAATCTGAGACAGCCGGGACACTTCACTGCCCAATCGCTTTTGCGGGCCGAAGGTGGCCTGGGCGCTGCCGAAAATATCGGGTGGAATGACCATCGTGTCCATCGCCTTGATGAAGCTGTCGGTGGTGAGGTTCTTGCCCGCTTTGTCGGCGGCACGGGCGAAAGCGTCGATCAGGTTGTAGCCATAGACCGAGAACACCGTCGGGTCTTCGTTGAACTTGGTCTTGTACTTGTTGGCCCAGAAACGGATGGGCTGCGAGGCTTCGTCAAGGTAGGGGTGTTGCACCGTCATGGTGGTGTACAGCCCGTCCATGGCCTTGCCGCCAAGCTTGTGGATCAGGTCGGTGTAGGCGCCGCTGGAGCCGAGGAAGATGGGGTTGAACCCGGTCTTGCGGCTTTCACCAATGGTGCCAATGGTTTCGCGAATCAGGCTGCCCAGCACGACAAACTCGCAGCCGGCGGCTTTCATCTTGGCCACTTGCGAGGAGAAGTCGGTGGCACCGCGCTTGAACGAGGTTTTCTCGGTCAGTTCCATGTTCATGCCCTTGAGGCCGGCCTCTGCGCCGCGCAGCACTTCCAGCCCGAACTCGTCGTCCTGGTAAATCGTGCAGACCTTGGTGACGTTCTTTTCCTTCACAAGCTTGGGCATGGCGGTGCGGATTTGTTCGTAGTAGGTGGCGGCGAACGAGTACTTGAGCCGGTGGAAGGGCTCGTACATCTCGCGTGCGGCGGTGACCGGGAAGAAGTTGATCACGTTCTTTTCGAACTGCACCGGCATGGCGGCCAGGTTGTGCGCGGTGCCAATGTGGCCCACCATCGCGAAAATCTTGTCCTGGTTGACCAGCTTCTGTGCGGCCAGCACGGCCTTTTTCGGGTCGTAGCTGGAGTCTTCCACGCTCAGCTTGAGCTTGCGGCCGTTGATGCCGCCCTGCTCGTTGATTTCGTCCACCCGCAGCAGCATGCCCAGGCGCACCTGCTTGCCAAAGCCCGCAATCGGACCAGACAAGTCCTGGATCGAGCCGAGCGAAATCTCGTCTTTGCTGACACCTTGCTGTGCTATGGAAAGAGTAGCGGTGGTTGCAAGAGCGACCAAGGCTAGCAGTGATTTTGACTTCATATCGGTTAACTCCTCAATTGAACTACACACTTATAGAGACTTATCCCTGCGACGCCCACCGCAGTAACCCTAGGCGGCATGTCACCGGTACATGGCTTCGATCTGGGCGGCGTATTTCTTCTCGACCAGCTTGCGCTTGAGCTTCATCGTGGGGGTGAGTTCCTCGTCCTCGGCGCTCAGCTGGGTGTCGAGCAGCCAGAACTTCTTGATCTGTTCGACCCGCGCAAATTTCTTGTTGACCTGGTCCAGCACGGCCTGAATCAGGGCCTGCACTTCGGGCGATTTGGTCAGGCTGGCGTAGTTGGAGAAGGGCACGTCGTGGTCTTGCGCATATTTCTCGACGTTCTCCTGGTCGATCATCACGATCACGCTCAGGTAGGGCCGCTTGTCGCCGATCACCACCGCATCGGTCACGTAGGGCGAGAACTTGAGTTCGTTTTCCAGCTCGCTCGGGGTGACGTTCTTGCCACCGGCGGTGATGATGATGTCCTTCATCCGGTCGGTGATCTTGAAGTAGCCGCTGTCGTCCACCAGGCCCACGTCCCCGGTGCGCAGCCAGCCGTCGGTGGTGAAGCTGTCGGCGGTTTTTTCGGGCTGGTTCAGGTAGCCCTTGAACAAATTGGCGCCCTTGACCTGGATCTCGCCGGTGACGGGCTCGATGCGCACCTGGTTGTACTCGCAGGCCAGGCCAATCATGCCGGGCCTGATGCCGTTGGCCGGGGTGTAGGTGGAGGCACCACAGGTTTCCGTCATGCCCCAGACTTCGAGCATGGGCACGCCCAGCGCCAGGTACCACTTCACCAACTCAGGCGAGATCGGTGCTGCGCCTGTGACGCAGTAGCGGGCACGGTGGATGCCGATCAGTTTGCGCACGTTGTTCAGCGCAATCCAGCGGGCCACCGTGAACTGCAGCTTGAGCGAGGTGCTGACGGGCTGACCAGCCAGCACCTTGTCGGCAATCCGGGTGCCCACGCCAATGCCCCAGGCGTAAGCCGCCTGCTGCAGGCCACTGGCCTCCTTGAGCGCGATCATCACGCCGGAGTAGAACTTCTCCCAGACCCGGGGCACGCCGAGCATCACCGTGGGGGCGATTTCGCGGATGTTCTCAGGCACCGTTTCCGGGTTCTCCACAAAATTGAGCTTGGCGCCCGCGTACAGCGCGTGGTACTCGCCACCGAGGCGCTCGGCAATATGGCACAGCGGCAGGAAACACAGCCGTTCGTCCTGCATGGTCTGCGAGACGATGGTGTTGTACCCATGCACCGAATACACCAGGCCGCCATGGGTGTGCATCGCGCCCTTGGGTTTGCCGGTGGTGCCCGAGGTGTAGACCAGGATGGCCAGGTCTTCCGGGCGGCAGCCCGCCACCCGCGTGTCCAGCATGGCCGGGTGGGTGCGGGCATGGGTGCGGCCCAATGCCCGCAAATCGTCCAGGCCGATGACCATGGGGTCGCGCAGGTCGCTCAAACCCTCCATGTCGAACACCACGATCTTGTGCAGCATCGGCAGGCGGTCGCGCACCTCCAGCACCTTGTCGAGCTGCTCGTCGTCTTCCACGAACAGCACCCGGGTGGCCGAGTCTTCGCACAGGTACTGCACCTGGCTGGCGGCATCGGTCGGGTAGATGCCGCTGGAGACGCCGCCGCAGCTCAGCACGGCCAGGTCGGTCAGCACCCAGTCGACCTGGGTGTTGGACAGGATGGAGGCACAGTGCCCGGCCGCAAAGCCCAGGCTCAGCAGGCCATCGCCAATCTCGCGCACCGCCGCACCGGTTTGTGTCCAGCTCCAGCTGCGCCAGATGCCCAGTTCCTTTTGCCGCAGCCAGACGTTGGGGCCGCGTTCGGCCACCGCGTTCCAGAAGATTGCAGGCAGCGTGTTGCCAGCCAGGACGATGTTGCGTTCGGGCTGGATGTGGGTGAGGTCCCAGAGGTTGCTCATGTCGTTGCTTTCCCGTCTCAGCGCCAGGTTTTCTTTTTCTTCCAGCGCCGTTCGCCACGCACGCCTTCTTCCTTCATTCCGAGGTAGAACTCCTTGATGTCCTCTTTCTCGCGCAGGCGTTCGCAGGTGTCTTCCATCACGATGCGGCCGTTCTCCAGCACGTAGCCGTAGTCCGACGCGTTGAGCGCCATGTTGGCGTTTTGCTCCACCAGCAGGATGGTGGTGCCGCGCTCGCGGTTGATGCGCACCACGATCTCGAAGATTTCCTTGGTCAGCTTCGGGCTCAGGCCCAGGCTGGGCTCGTCCAGCAAGATCAGGTCGGGGTTGGCCATCAGCGCGCGGCTGATCGCCAGCATCTGTTGCTGGCCGCCTGAGAGCAAGCCAGCGTCTTGTGCCGAGCGCTCTTTCAAAATGGGGAAGTAGGTGTACGCGGCTTCAATGTCACGCGCCACACCGTCACGGTCCTGGCGGGTGTAGGCGCCCATCAGCAGGTTGTCGCGCACGCTCAGCAGCGGGAACACCTCGCGGCCCTCGGGCACGTGCACCAGGCCGCGCCGCACGATCAGTGCCGGGTCTTGCGCGGTGATGGCCTCGCCCTTGAACTCGATCGAGCCCTTGCGCGGGTCGATGATGCCCGAGATGGTTTTCAGGATGGTGGTTTTGCCCGCGCCGTTGGAGCCCAGCACGGTGGCAATTTCGCCTTGGCGCACCTTGAGGCTGACGCCACGGATGGCCTTGATCGGGCCGTAGGCGCTCTCGACGTTGAGCAGCTGGAGCATCGGCTTGTCGCCAGCAGGGGTCACAGCGGTGTTCATGCGGCTTGCCTCCGCAAAGAAGACACGTCGTCCACCGTGCCGAGGTAGGCCTCGATCACGCCGGGGTGGGTCTGCACCTCGCGCGGCGTGCCCATGGCCAGCATCTCGCCCTGGTTCATCGCCAGCACGCGGTCAGAGACCTTGGACACCAGCGTCATGTCGTGCTCCACCATCAAGACGGTGATGCCGAGTTCGCGCTGGATGTCCTGGATCCAGAAGGCCATGTCCTCGGTCTCTTCCACGTTCAGGCCGGACGAGGGTTCGTCCAGCAGCAGCAACTTCGGTTCGGTGCACAGCGCGCGCGCCAGTTCCACCACCTTGCGCACGCCGTAGGGCAGGCCAGCGACCATGGTGTCGCGGTAGTGCTGCAGGTCCAGCAGTTCTATGACGCGCTCGACCTTTTCCCGTGCGTCGATCTCGGCAGCCCGTGTCTTGCCAGTGAAAAACACTTCCTGCCAGAGGCCGGTCTTGCGGTGGGTGTGGCGCCCGATCAGCAGGTTGTGCAGCACCGTGGCGTGCTCAAACAGCTCGATGTTCTGGAAGGTGCGGGCGATGCCCAGTTGCGCCACGCGGTGGGGCGGTTGGTTGGTCAGGCGCAGCTCGGTGGCGCCGCCCAGCCAGGCAATCTCGCCCGTGGTCGGGGTGTAGATGCGGCTGATCAGGTTGAACACGGTGGTCTTGCCGGCGCCGTTGGGGCCGATCAAGGTGAACACCTCGCCCCGCCGCACATCAAAACTCACGTTGTTGACGGCCAGCACGCCGCCAAAGCGCACGCTCAGGTTCTTGGCTGAAAGAAGAATGTCTGTCATTTCAGTCGGTCCGACTTCTGGAACGATTTCTGCCGCTTGAACAAACCCTTGCGGTAGAACGGGAACAGCTGGAAGTAGGTGCGCACCTTCAGCCAGCGGCCATACAGGCCGAGCGGCTCGAACAGCACAAAGCCGATCAGCACCATGCCATACACCACGGCCTTCAGGCCCGGTGCCTGGCCAATCGCGGCGGGCAGAAAGTCTTTCACCGCGCTGATGCCCTGGGGCAGACCGATCAGGAAAATCGCGCCCAGGAAAGCGCCGTGGATGGAGCCGAGGCCACCGATCACCACCATCAGCAGCAGGTCGATCGACTGCAGGATGTTGAACTGGTCCGGCGACAGGAAGCGGATCTGGTGGGCGTACAGCGCGCCGCCAATGCCAGCCAAGGCGGCGGAAATGGCAAAGCTCAGCGTCTTGTAGTACGCGAGGTGGATGCCCATGCTCTGCGCGGAAATCTCGGAGTCGCGGATGGCCACAAAAGCCCGGCCGGTGGACGAACGCAGCAGGTTCACCACCGCCAGCGTGCAGACGATGGTGATCACCAGGCAGACGAAGTAAAACGAGGTGCTGGTGTCGGCCACCCAGCCAAAAACGTTGACGCTGCCGACCGATTTGCCCGCGTTGCCGCCGGTGACCGATTCCCAGCGTGCAAAGACTTCTTCCACAATGAAGCCGAACGACAGCGTGGCGATGCCCAGGTAAATGCCCTTCAGGCGCAAGGCGGGCAACCCCACCACCACACCCACCGAGGCCGAGAGCATGCCGGCGAGTGCGAGCGCAATCGGAAACGGCACCCCCATGCCGGTGAACACCGCCTGCGTGTAAGCCCCCACGCCCAGGAAGGCTGCGTGGCCCAGTGAGAACAGGCCGGTGAAGCCGGCCAGCACCATCAGCCCGAGGCCGACCACGCCGTAGATCAGGATGAAGGTCAGCTGCGCCAGCAAATACTCGCTGAAGAGCCACGGGGCCGCCGCCATCAGCAGCACCAGTGCGCTGTACCAGAACACGTGGCCGCCATGCTTGGCCAGCTTGATGTCTTGCGCGTAGTCGGTTTTGAATATGTATCGCATCGCGTCAGACCTTCTTGCGCAGCTTTTCGCCGAACAACCCATTCGGTTTGACCATCAACATGACCAGCACCACCACATACGCCGCCACGTCCTTGAAGCCGTCGGGCAAGTAGAAGCCGGACAGGGATTCCACAATGCCAATCACCAGCCCCCCGACGATGGCGCCTGGCAGGCTGCCGAAGCCGCCCACCACGGCGGCGGGAAAAGCCTTCAGGCCGATGAAGCCCATGTTGGCGTGCACGAACGTGATCGGCGCCAGCAGCAGCCCGGCAATGGCCGCCACGCCGGCTGCCAGCCCCCAGACCAGGCCGTTGAGCGACTTGACCGGGATGCCCATGTAGTAGGCCGCCAGCTGGTTCTGCGAAGACGCCTGCATCGCAATGCCGAGCTTGCTGTAGCGGAACAGCGCGAACAGCAGGCCGCACAACACGGCGGTGGCGGCAATCACCACCAGCTGCTCGGTGTTGATCACCAGCGCGCCAAGGTTGAAGTACTGGTCTTTGTAGGGCACCGGCAGCACATGCGTGTCGGTGCCGATGTTGGGGATCATGGTGATCAGGCCACGGGCAACGTAGCCGATGCCAATGGTCAGCATCACGATGGAGAACGCTGGCTGGCCCAGGATGGGCCGGATCACCAGCCGCTCCAGCGCGATGCCAAACGCCGCCATGCCCAGAATCGCGCTGGGCACCGCGATCCAGAATGGAAAGCCCATGAAGCTCATGACCGCCAGGCCAATGAAGGCGCCCAGCATCATCAGTTCACCCTGAGCGAAGCTCACGGTTTCGGTGGCCTTGTAGATCAGCACAAAGCCAAGCGCGATCAGGCCATAGATACAGCCCTGGGCCACGCCGCTGATCACTAACTGCACAAATTGCACGGTGTCTCCATCTGGGTCGGTCAATGCCGCCGGGCCTGCTTTGCAAGCCGGTGCGAGGTTATAACTGTCGCAACACGGCTTGGCCGTAGGGGTTGTTCCGCATACCCTGTCTTCTAGGTGTCAAGCCCCTGTGTCTGGCCTCGGTAGATTGGCGTGTTCAGCGGTGTCGCTGTGCACCGTCAACCCACCAGGATTCAAGACCATGCCCCTTCGTACAGAGCACGACCAGCACGTCACCATCGTCACGCTCGACCGCCCCGAGGTGCGCAACGCGGTCGACGCCGACACCGCCCGCGCGCTGTACGAGGCCTTCCTCGCGTTCGACGAAGACCCCAACGCCCGCGTGGCTGTTTTTCATGGCGCCAACGGCCACTTCTGTGCCGGCTGGGATTTGCAGTTTGGGGCCCGCATGGCGGCCGCGTCACCGGGCCAAGGGCACGAGGTGCTGAGCAACCTGAACTTCTCGTCCGATGAACAGAAGGCCCTCGGTCCGATGGGCCCGTCCCGCCTGCTGCTGTCCAAGCCTGTCATTGGTGCCATCAGCGGCGCCGCAGTGGCCGGTGGCATGGAGCTGGCGCTGTGGTGCGACATGCGCGTCATGGAGCAGGACGCTTACTTCGGCGTCTACTGCCGCCGCTTTGGTGTGCCGCTGATCGACGGCGGCACGGTGCGCCTGCCGCGCCTGGTGGGCATGGGCCATGCCATGGACCTGATCCTCACTGGCCGCAAGGTCGAGTCGGCCGAGGCGCTGCAGATGGGCCTGGCCAACCGGGTGGTGCCCACCGGTGGTGCGCGCGACGCGGCGGTGGCGCTGGCGCACCAGCTCAGCCGCTTCCCGCAGATCACGATGCTGGCCGACCGCATGAGCGCCTACCGCCAGTGGGACCTGCCTGTGGAGGCCGCGTTGCACCAGGAGTGGGAGCGCGGCAAAGCCTGTCTGCCCGAAGCCTTTGCCGGGGCGGCCCGTTTCAGTGCGGGAGAGGGCCGGCACGGCCAATTTGGCTGATTTTTAAGCCAAATTGGCCGCAAGCCATAGTACAGACTAGCGATTAAGCTATTAATTTAGTAGCAATCTGGTCGCGTCAAACCACGGGTTCGGCTTTGACGATTGGCCGTGGTTTGCCGCCTTCGTCAATCGCCACATAGGTCAGAGAGGCCTCGGTGACCTTGATGTAATTGCCCTGCGTCTGGAAGCGCTCGGCAAACACCTCCACCTGCACCGTGATGGAGGTGTTGCCCACCTTGGAGACGTGCGAGTAAAAGCTCAGGATGTCGCCCACCCGCACTGGCTGCTTGAAGATGAACTGGTTCACCGCCACCGTGGCCATGCGGCCCCGCACCGCGCGGGCTGCCATCACCGCACCGGCCAGGTCCACCTGGGCCATGACCCAGCCGCCAAAAATATCGCCGTTGGCATTGCAGTCGGCCGGCATGGGGATGACCTTCAACACCAGGTCTTTGTCGGTGGGCAGGGAGGCGGGCGCGCTTGAATTGGCGGACATGGGCACAATCTCGTTTCAGTAATTTTCAGATTGTCTCCCATGCGCCGAAGCGGCGAACACAGCCCCCATTCCCCGCCCGCCACCCTGCCCACCGACAAAGCCCTGGTGTTGAAGGTCATCCCCATGCCGGCCGACTGCAATGCCA
>JAFEHU010000013.1 GCA_017848435.1 Burkholderiaceae bacterium
GTCCCATCGCCATCACCGTGGTGGCTTCATCGACCTGTCCGCCGTTGCGCTGGATGTGGCGCACCACCGATGCGATGGATTCTGGGCTGGTCAGCACCGTGCGGATTTGGGCCACCACTGCCGCCTCAATCTCCGGTGCAGGCAGGCGTTCGTAGCTCTTGCCTGGTGCCCCGAACCGGCTTTCCGACTTGGACACGTAGTAGTGGTACTTGCGCCCGTTCTTGCGTGAGTAGGTTGGGTACATCCGTTCGCCCGAGGGGGCGTACAGCAGGCCACGCAGCAAGGCGTCGGTGCGCGACCGGATCTTGGTTTCCACCGACCGGGCGTGCCCATCCCTGGCCAGCACCGCGTGAACCTTGTCCCACAGTTCCCGGTCGATGATCGGCAGGTGAGCGCCGGGGTACCAGTTCCCCTTGTGCGACAACTCGCCCAGGTAGATGCGGTTGCGCAGCAGCTTGTGCAGGTACTTTTTGTCGATGCGCGTGCCGTTGCGGGTCTGGCCCTCCTGCGTCGTCCAGGCCTTGGTCGTGATGCCGTCGGCGGTGAGATTGACGGCGATCTGGGTCGGAGAGCCGATGGTCAGCATCTCCTCGAAGATACGGCGCACCACAGCCGCCTCGGTTTCGTTGATGACCAGGAGGCGGTTGTCGACGTCGTAGCCCAGGGGCGGGACGCCGCCCATCCACATCCCTTTGCGCTTGGCGGCGGCGATCTTGTCGCGGATGCGCTCGCCGGTGACCTCGCGCTCAAACTGGGCGAAGGACAGCAGGACGTTGAGCATCAGCCGACCCATCGAGGTGGTGGTGTTGAACTGCTGGGTGATCGAACACGATATGCGCGCGGTGGCCCAGGCCGATTGGGTGATCGACGTGGGGCCTGGTGCAGGCGCTGCCGGCGGCAGCATCGTGGTGGCGGGCTCCCCTCAGCAGGTGGCCCGAACGTCTGGCAGCAGAACCGCTCCGTTCCTTGCACAGGAGTTGGCGCGGGCCGAGTAGCTCAGTTCGCCAAATGTTGCCAGTTTTCGCGGGGCATTGATCGTCGCCACACGACGGTGGCGATCAATGCCGGATCGCGTCATCCTTCCTGAGTCAGAGCAAGATAGGGGTTGTTGGGCGGTATTTCGGCGAGTGCCAAGGACCCATCTTCGAGGAGGTAGCCATGCAGTCGGCGGGACTTCCTCGGGCCCGTGACTTCACAGGTCCAAATGTTCAGGCCATTGGGCTGCTTTCGATGTAGCTGCAGCTTCTCGAAGCGCTTCTGCACCCACTGCCAATCCTGTTGACTCTCCTGCTTGGCGAGTGCGGCCACTTCGGGATGCTCCTGCGCATAGCGTTGGAACACACCCGGGCTGACCAGGTAGGCCGTGTCATTCACCGTATGCACGAGTGCCTTCGCGTCGTTGATGATGAGCCGTCGTGAGGCGATTCCCTGCTTCAGCCAAACCATGAACTGTTCCCCGGATGGCTTCGTTGCCGATGACCCAGGCGTAGGCGCGGGTGCAGGTGCAGGCGATGGAATGGACGTCGCGGCTGTTGCTGGCGCGGGGGTGTGGAGGAACTCCTCGGCATCCTGGCCAACGCCGGCCGAATCACCCAAGCCCACCATCGCGAGCAAATCCTCCATGACGTCGGGCACGGGCTGGGCTGCGGGCGGTGAAACGATGGTGGTGCTGTCGCCCTCCCAAATCGGAGGCTCTTGACCTCCCTGCGCTGGGTTCACCGAGACGGAAGGCGCGGGAGCCGACATGCTGGCGTCGTTTTCCGCGGGCGTCGCGTCGATCTCTACCGTCCCCGCGAAAGGTGCTGGTCGCTCGCCAGACTCCCAGATCAGCGCGGGAGCGAGACGCAACAGGGTGAACGAATGGGACCAGCCGGTCGTGCTGGTCACGGTCGCGCGCCAGACCGCTTTGCCGTCCGAGGTGGGCTGGAGCATGCCGTGGTCTTGCAGCACGTTGTACACGGCGGTGTTGTTCGCAGGAATGCCATCGATCCCCTGAGACAGGAGGTGTGCGCGCAGTTTGTCCGAAACCGTCTTGCTCACCAGCCACAAACCATCCTCGGTGAGCCAGCCATCGGAGGCTTCCGGCTGGTTCAGCTTCAACTGTTCCTTGAGCAGGTAGCGCACAACCCATCCAGCAGCTTGCGTTGCAGTACGTGCTTGGGCGCGGCCATGGCGCGCGCCGGATCGCCGCCCAGCTCCTGGGCCACCGACGTCCGGTCTGCTTGCACGACGAGTTCCCCCAGTACACCGGCATGTTCGTACTGACCGGCCAGCACATAGAGCAGCGGTGCCCAGAGAGCCGGATAGTCGCTGAGCCAGTCCAGGACGTGGCGGTCGAGCAGTTGGCGATAGAGCAAGCCTGTTGCGGCGCTGTGCAGGCGGTATTCGCGGTCGTCACGGTAGCGAAATCGGTACGCCTGGTGCAGCGGGCCATGCCACGGATGCCAAG
>JAFEHU010000059.1 GCA_017848435.1 Burkholderiaceae bacterium
CCGCCATTCCATTGGTGGCTGCCGGTGATGTGCACATGCACACCCGGTCCCGCAAGCCGCTGCAGGACGTGATGACCGCCACCCGCGTCGGCAGGCCCTTGACGGAATGCGGGCTGGAACTGCAGCCGAATGCCGAGCAGCACCTAAGGACCCGGTTGCGGCTGGCGAATGCCTACCCGGCAGACCTGCTGGCCGAGACCCTGGCTGTTTCTGCGCGCTGCGACTTTGCTTTGGACGAACTGCGTTACCAGTACCCGAGCGAGGTGGTGCCCGATGGCGAGACACCCTCCTCCTGGCTGCGCCGCCTGACCTACGAAGGGGCGGGTCGGCGCTGGCCAGATGGCATGCCGGCCAAGGTGCAGTTGCAGATCGAACGGGAGCTGGACCTGATCGCCGAGCTGGGCTACGAGCATTACTTCCTGACCGTGGCCGACATCGTGGCTTTTGCCCGGTCCCGCCACATCCTGTGCCAGGGCCGGGGCTCCGCCGCCAACAGCGTGGTCTGTTACTGCCTGGGGGTCACCGAGGTCGATCCGGCCCGGATGGCGGTGCTGTTCGAGCGCTTCATCAGCAAGGAGCGCAACGAGCCACCGGACATTGATGTGGACTTTGAACACGAGCGGCGGGAAGAGGTGATCCAGTACCTGTACACCAAATACGGCCGTGACCGGGCGGCCCTGACGGCCACCGTCATCAGCTACCGACCGAAGTCGGCCATGCGAGATGTGGGCAAGGCACTGGGCTTTGACGCGGCGGTGATCGACAAATTGGCCCGCAGCCATGTCTGGTGGGATGGGCCAGAGGTCAGGCAGGCCCATTTGACATCGGCCGGGCTGGACCCAGACGACCTGGGGGTGGTGCAGTGGCTGAGCCTGGTTGATCAGTTGCTGGGCATGCCCCGGCATTTGTCGCAACACACTGGCGGGTTTGTGCTGACCCAGGGACCGGTGACCCGGATGGTGCCGGTGGAAAACGCGTCGATGGCCGACCGGACGGTGATCGAGTGGGACAAGGACGACCTGGATGCGATTGGGCTGCTCAAAGTCGATGTGCTGGCTTTGGGCATGCTGACTGCGATCCGCAAGGCGCTGGTGTTCATTGGCGAAGGGCTGGGCCGTGAGTTCGAGATGCAGGACATCCCGGCCGAGGACCCCGCCACCTACGACATGGTCTGCAAGGCCGACACGGTGGGCGTGTTTCAGATCGAGAGCCGGGCCCAGCAGGGCATGCTGCCCCGTTTATTGCCCAGGTGCTTCTACGACCTGGTGATCGAGGTGGCCATCGTGCGGCCAGGGCCGATCCAGGGCGGCATGGTGCATCCCTACCTGAACCGGCGTCAGGGCATTGAGCCGGTGACCTACGCCAGCGACGCCTTGAAGGAGGCGCTGGAACGGACACTGGGCATTCCGGTGTTCCAGGAACAGGTGATGCAGGTGGCCATCCTGGCGGCTGGCTTCACCCCTGGGGAAGCCGATGGCCTGCGGCGGTCCATGGCGGCCTGGAAACGCAAGGGCGGGCTGGAGCACTACTACGACAAGATCGTCAATGGCATGACGGCACGGGGGTACGAGGAGGCGTTTGCGAAGTCCATCTTCGAGCAGATCAAGGGGTTCAGCGAATATGGCTTCCCGGAGAGCCATGCGGCATCGTTCGCCTTGCTGGTCTATGCCAGCTGCTGGATCAAGTGTCACCACCCGGCAGCGTTTCTGGCGGCGCTGCTGAATTCGCAGCCGCTGGGGTTCTACAGCCCAAGCCAGTTGGTGCAGGACGCGAAGCGGCACGAGGTGGAGGTCCGACCGGTGGATGTGATGGCCAGTGACTGGGACTGCACCTTGGAAGGGCCGGCAGAGAACCCGGCCGTGCGGCTCGGGCTGCGGCTGGTGTCGGGGTTGCGGCAGGATTCGGCGCAGCGGATCGTGGCCGAGCGGGTACAGATGCCGTTTGACGGGGCCGAGGACCTGGCTCGCCGCGCCGGGCTGGAGCAGCATGAGATGCGGTTGCTGGCGGGTGCGGATGCACTGATGAGTCTGGCGGGGCACCGGCGCCAGCAGGTGTGGGAAGCGTCAGCCCTTAGAACGCCACCCAAGCTGTTGCGGGAAGCGCAGGTTCATGAGGACTTCCTGGAACTGCCAGAAGCACCGGAGGGCGAGGAGATCGTCAACGACTATGCGGCGACCGGGCTGACACTGAGAAGGCACCCGCTGGCCTTGCTGCGGCCTTTGCTGGCGGAGTGCAAATTGATGACGGCTGAGCAACTGCATGACCTGCCGGATGGGCGGCTGGTGCGCCATTGCGGCATCGTGACCTTGCGCCAGCAGCCAGAG
>JAFEHU010000010.1 GCA_017848435.1 Burkholderiaceae bacterium
CACCTGCACCTGCTCCTGCTCCTGCACCTGCACCTGCTCCTGCTCCTGCTCCAGGCTCACAAGTCACTCCTTATGGCATCCAAGTCACTGGCGCGACCAACAGCTGGTCATTGGCTGGTAACGGCAGTGGTGCGGTGGACAATGGTCCTGTGCTTTACCTCATCGACACGGGCGTCTCCAGCCACCCGGATCTGAATGTACAGTCGCGCATCAATTTCGCTGGCGGTCTGGACAACGACTGCAACGGCCACGGCACCCATGTGGCTGGCATCGCCGCCGCACGAGACAACAGTACCCACGTGGTCGGTGTTGCACCGGGTGCGCCCATCGTTGCCGTCAAGGTATTGGACTGCAATGGCAGCGGTCAGACATCCAACGTCATCAAGGGAGTGGACTGGGTCACCGCCAATGCCACCGTACCCAACGCAGTGGCCAACATGAGTTTGGGCGGAGGCACCAGCACAGCGATGGACGATGCGGTGCGCAACTCGGCCGCCACAGGCATTCTTTATGCCATCGCCGCAGGCAACAACAGTGGCAATGCCTGTGGGTATTCACCATCCCGCATCGGCGGCTCTACACCTGGCGTGCTGGTGGTGGCAGCCACCGACGAACAGGGGCGTGAGGCTTCGTTCAGCAATTCCGGCAACTGTGTCGATATTTGGGCACCAGGCGTTGACGTACTGTCGACCAGTTTCACCGGCGGGACCGCGGTTCTTTCAGGCACGTCGATGTCATCTCCGCATGTGGCTGGTGCTGCTGCACTGGCCATTGGTTTGGCACGGCGCAACGTTCAGGCTGTCCCTTCTGGTGCGGAGTTGCGCAGCAGGCTGATCAACACCGCGACCCCAACTGGCCAGACAGGAAAGAGTTTTCTGCTGGGAGGTACTGCCAGACCGGTGCAACTCCTCAATGCGCGCATTGAATGATCCGTTATCAGAGCCTCAGGCCTTGCCCGAAGTGCGGCTCAGCAGCAGCACCGGCAGCAGCCCCACCAGCACCAGCGCGAGCGACGGCAGCGCCGCCTCGCCCAGCCGCTCGTCACGGGCCAACTGGTAGGCCACCACGGCCAGCGTGTCCATGTTGAAGGGGCGCAGCACCAGCGTGGCCGGCAGTTCTTTCATCACATCCACAAACACCAGCAGCGCCGCGGCGGCCGCCGAGCGTTGCAGCAGCGGCCAGTGCACACGCCGCAGCAGGCCACCGCCGCCAATGCCCAGCATGCGGGCCGAGTCGTCAAAGCTGGCCGGGATGCGCGCGTAACCGCTCTGCACCGACTGCAGCGCCACCGCGCAAAACCGCACCATGTAGGCCCAGACGATGCCCAGCACCGTGGCCGTCACCCAGTAGCCCACACCGCTCTTGGGGAACGCGGTTTGCAGCCAGCCCACCGGCAACAGCAGGCCCACGACGATCACCGCGCCGGGAATCGCATAGCCCAGCCCCACCAGGGCCACCACACCGCGTGTCAACCGGTTGGCCTGCCGCCGCACCGCAAACGCCAGCAAAAGCGCCAACAGCAGCGCCAGCACCGCGCTGCCACCGCCCAGCAACACGCTGTTGAGGGCCCACTGAACAAACTGGCCCCAGGGCAGCGGCGAACCGTCGGCCATGGCCAGCACCAGGGGCCGCAGCATGAACAGCACCGGCAGCACAAAACCAAGCAACACCGGCAGGGCACACGCCGTGAAAGCCACAGCGGCATGGCGGCCACGCAGCACCACCGGTTGCGCCTCGCTGGAGCCAGCGCGGGCGCCCCGCGCGGCCACGAACCGCATTCGCCGCTGTGCCTTGTGCTCGATTCGCAACACCACCACCACGACCACCAGCAACAGCGTGGCCAGTTGCGCGGCGGCCAGGCGGTTGTCCATCGCCAGCCAGGCCTTGTAGATGCCCGCCGTGTAGGTCTGGATGCCAAAGTAGCTGACCACGCCAAAGTCGGCCAGCGTTTCCATCAGCGCCAACGCCACACCAGCCGCCACCGCCGGCCGCGCCAGCGGCAGCGCCACCTGGCGGATGCGCCGGCCCAGCGGCGCCCCCAGCAGCCGCGCGGCTTCCATCAAATGGCTACCGCGCTCGGCCAGCGCGGTGCGCGCCAGCAGGTAGACATAGGGGTAGAGCGCAAAGGTGAAGACCCAGACCGCGCCACCCAGGCTGCGCACCTCGGGAAACACGCGGCCTTCCAGGCCAAAGCTGGCCCGCAACCAGCTTTGCAACGGGCCGCTGAACTGCAGAAAGTCGGTACTGGCGTAGGCCACCACATAGGCCGGCATGGCCAGTGGCAGCAGCAGCGCCCACGACAGCGTCTGCCGGCCTGGAAACTCGAACAGCGTCACGGCGGTGGCGGTGGCCGTGCCCACCAGCGCCACACCCACGCCCACACACAGGCACAGCAGCAAGGTGGTGCCGGTGTAGCGCGGCAGCACGGTGTGCGCCATCTCGCCCAGAATCTGCCCGCTCTCGGGCGTCCACTGTGCCCACGACGCGAGCACCGACAACACTGGCAAGGCCAGCACGAGCGCCGTCAGCAGCAAAAGGGTGGGGAACAACCAGCGTTGGAACATGCGGGGCAGGTACAGGCAGGGCAAACCGCCATCAGGGACACACCCGGCGGGCATGCAAATGCGAATTGTAGACATCTACAATGGCGCATGTTCCTGGATGTCCACGATTTGAAGGTGCAGTACTGCGGCCGCGACCGGCCCGCGGTCGATGGCGTCTCGCTGGCTTTGCAGGCGGGTGAAATTGGCGTTCTGATCGGCCCATCAGGCTGTGGCAAGACCACCCTGCTGCGCGCCGTGGCCGGCCTGGAGCCGGTGGCCGGTGGCCACATCCAACTGGCGGGCGAGTGGGTCAGTCAGGCCGGGCGGGCGGTGGCCCCCGAGCACCGCCGCATTGGCATGGTGTTCCAGGACTACGCGCTCTTTCCCCACCTGGACGTGGCCCGCAACGTGGCCTTTGGCATTGACGCACTGCCCAAACCGGAACGCGCAGTGCGTGTGGCCGAGGTACTGGCCCTGGTGGGCCTGGGGGGCTCTGAAAAACGCTTTCCCCACGAACTCTCTGGCGGTCAGCAACAGCGGGTGGCCCTGGCCCGCGCGTTGGCGCCCAAGCCACGCCTGTTGCTGCTCGATGAACCTTTTTCCAACCTCGACGTGGAATTGCGCGAGCGGCTCGCGCACGAGGTGCGCGGCATTCTGAAGCAGGCCGGCACCACCGCGCTGTTTGTCACCCACGACCAGCTGGAAGCCTTTGCCATTGGCGACGTGATTGGCGTGATGCACGAAGGCCGGCTGCACCAGTGGGACGGCGCCTACAACCTCTACCACCGCCCCGCCACCCGTTTTGTGGCCGACTTCATTGGCCACGGCGTGTTCACGCCCGCCTCGCTGCGCCCGGTGGGCCAGCAGCTGGTGGTGCACACCCCGCTGGGCGAGTTCACCGACCCCCATCGCCACCCGTTGCCAGGCGACTTTGCCGGAGGCGACTACGACCTGCTGCTGCGCGCCGACGACATCGTCCACGACGACGACGCGCCGGTGAAGGCCGAAATCGTCCGCAAGGCATTTCGCGGTTCGGAGTTTTTGTACACCCTGCGGCTGCAGAGCGGCGAAACGGTGATGGCCCATGTGCCCTCGCACCACGACCACAGAGTGGGCGAATGGATTGGCATCCGCGCCGAGATCGACCACATCGTGACCTTCGAACGGCACGGTCCGGCACCTGCGCCAGTGCCCACAACCTTGCCCCGGCGGCGTTAAAGGCCGGGCAGCTGCCCCGGGAAAATGTAGAGCAGCAACACCGTCATCGTCAGGTAACGCAGGAACTTGCCAATCGCCATGTAAAGCGCACAAGGCCAGAACGGCATCTTGAGCCAACCGGCCACCGCACACAGTGGGTCACCCACCACCGGCAGCCATGACAGCAGACAGGCCTTGGGACCGAAACGCTGCAGCCAGTCGATGGCACGCACATGGGTCGAAGACCCACGGTAATGGTCCATCATCCGGTGCGCGCCATAGCCCATCCACCAGCTCACCGCCCCCCCCAGCGTGTTACCGACCGTGGCCACCACAATCGCCGGCCAGAACAGTTCCGGGTTGAGCTTGATCAGCCCCAGCACCGCCGGTTCAGACCCCAATGGCAGCAGCGTGGCCGAGACGAAAGCCACCACAAACACCGTACTCAGACCGTACTGCGGCAAGGCCAGCAGTGCCAGCAGGGAGTGGAACCAAGCATCCATGGAAGCTGGTCAGTATAGGGGCCCGCCATGGCCACGGCCGCGTGCCACCCCGGGCCCCAGGCCCGCACTGCAGATTTCGGTTGCTGAAATTTTGGGCAGGTACAATCGCCCCTCTTTCAGATCCTGCTGCCAGCGCCGCATTGTTCAGCCCATCGCCGCCCCACATGCACATCGGTCCCTACCTTCTGGCCAACAACCTGTTGGCCGCCCCGATGGCGGGCGTGACCGACCGGCCGTTCCGCATGCTGTGCAAGCGGTTGGGCGCTGGCTACGCGGTCAGTGAGATGGTGACCTCGCGGCGCGACCTCTGGACCAGCCTGAAAACCTCGCGCCGCGCCAACCACGACGGAGAACCCGCGCCCATCGCCGTGCAGATCGCAGGCACCGACGCGGCCATGATGGCCGAGGCCACCACCTTCAACATCGACCGCGGCGCGCAGATCATCGACATCAACATGGGGTGCCCGGCCAAGAAGGTCTGCAACAAGTGGGCGGGTTCTGCGCTGATGCAGGACGAGCCCCTGGCCCTCGACATCATCGAGGCCGTGGTGGCCGCCGCCGCACCTCACGGCGTGCCCGTGACGCTGAAAATGCGCACTGGCTGGAGCGCAGAACACCGCAACGCCGTGCGCATTGCCCGCGCCGCCGAAAGCGCCGGTGTGCAGATGCTCACCGTGCATGGCCGAACCCGCGAACAGGGCTACAAAGGCCATGCCGAATACGACACGATTGCCGCCGTGAAAGCCGCGCTGCGCATTCCGGTGGTGGCCAACGGCGACATCACCACGCCCGAAAAAGCCCGTGACGTGCTGGCGTATACGAAGGCCGACGCGGTGATGGTCGGCCGCGCCGCCCAGGGCAGGCCCTGGATCTTCCGCGAGATCGCGCACTACCTGGCCACCGGCACACACCTGGCGCAACCACTGGTGGCCGAAGTGCGGCAACTGCTGCTGGACCACCTGCGCGACCACTACAGCCTGTACGGTGAACTCACCGGCATGCGCACCGCACGCAAACACATTGCCTGGTACGTGAAGGCCTTGCCCGGCGGCGAAGATTTCCGGCAGCGCATCAACATGGTGGAAGACTGTGAGCAGCAGTGGCTGGCCGTGGCCGCCTTTTTTGACGCGCTGGAAAACGAACACGAACGCCTGCCCAACGTGACGGTGGCGACAGAACAAGAAGCAATGGAGTGGAGCACATGAGCAAGAAGCAGATTGAGGAGTGCGTGAAGAGCAGCCTGGATGGCTACTTCCGCGACCTCTGCGGTACCGAGCCCGACGGCATGTACGACATGCTGGTCAAGGCCGTGGAGAAGCCGCTGCTGGAGGTGGTGATGCAGCGCGCCGAGCACAACCAGTCCAAGGCCGCCGAATGGCTGGGCCTGAACCGCAACACCCTGCGCAAAAAACTCGTTGAACACAAACTTCTCAAATAAAACCTCTCTGCACACCGCCATGAACGCACTCATCTCCGTCTCCGACAAAACCGGCATCGTCGAATTCGCACAAGCCCTGCACGGGCTGGGCATCCGGCTCATTTCCACCGGCGGCACCGCCAAGCTGCTGGCCGACCAGGGCCTGCCCGTCACCGAAGCGGCCGAGCTCACCGGCTTCCCCGAGATGCTGGACGGCCGCGTCAAAACCCTGCACCCCATGGTGCACGGTGGCCTGCTGGCCCGCCGCGACCTGCCCGAGCATATGGCCGCATTGGCCAAGCACGGTATCCAGACCATCGACCTGCTCATCGTCAACCTCTACCCTTTCGAGGCGACGGTCGCCAAACCCGGCTGCACGCTGGAAGACGCGATTGAGAACATCGACATCGGTGGCCCGGCCATGGTGCGCAGCGCCGCCAAGAACTGGAAGGACGTGGGCGTGCTGACCGACGCTTCGCAGTACGCTGGCGTGCTGGAAGAACTCAAGGCCCACGGCAAGCTCAGCGACAAGCTGCGCTTTGCGCTGTCGGTGGCGGCGTTCAACCGCATCAGCAACTACGACGGCGCGATCAGCGACTTTCTCTCGCGCATCCAGGACGATGGCTCGCACAGCCTGTTCGGTGGCCAGGCCAACGGCCGCTTTGTGAAACTGCAGGAACTGCGCTACGGCGAGAACCCGCACCAGCAGGCCGCCTTCTACCGCGACCTCTACCCCGCACCGGGCTCGCTGGTCACGGCCACGCAGCTGCAAGGCAAGGAACTGAGCTACAACAACATCGCCGATGCCGACGCCGCCTGGGAATGTGTGAAGAGCTTCACCACCCCGGCCTGTGTGATCGTGAAACACGCCAACCCCTGCGGCGTGGCCGTGGGCGCCGACCCGCTGGAGGCTTACAGCAAGGCCTTCCAGACCGACCCGACCTCGGCCTTCGGCGGCATCATCGCGTTGAACCGCACGCTGGATGCGGCAGCGGCCCAGGCCATCAGCAAGCAGTTCGTCGAGGTGCTGATGGCGCCCGGCTTCACCGCCGAAGCGCTGGAGGTGTTCAAGAGCAAGGTCAATGTGCGCATCCTGCAGATTGCGCTGCCGCCGGGCGGCAAGACCGACTGGGACAACGGCCGCAACCTGATGGACATCAAGCGCGTGGGTTCGGGCCTGCTGATGCAGACCGCCGACAACCACGAACTCACGCTGGCCGACCTGAAAGTGGTCACCACCAAACAGCCCAGCCCGGCCGAACTGCAGGACCTGCTGTTCGCCTGGAAGGTGGCCAAGTACGTCAAGAGCAACGCCATCGTGTTCTGCAAAAACGGCATGACCATGGGCGTGGGCGCGGGCCAGATGAGCCGGCTCGATTCGGCCCGCATCGCCAGCATCAAGGCCGGCCATGCCAACCTGTCGCTGGCCGGCACGGTGGTGGCCAGCGACGCCTTCTTCCCGTTCCGCGACGGGCTCGATGTGGTGGTGGACGCGGGTGCGACCTGCGTGGCCCAGCCCGGGGGCTCGATGCGCGACCAGGAGGTGATTGACGCTGCCAACGAACGCGGCGTGGCCATGGTGTTCACCGGCGTGCGCCACTTCCGCCACTGATCGCCTGCGTTGAACACCGTCCTCGCACCACGCCACCTGCTGCTCGGCCTGGCGGTGGTGGCGGTGTGGGGCTCCAATTTCGTTGTCATCAAGTTCGGGCTGCAGGACCTGCCGCCGCTGTTGTTTGCCGCGTTGCGCTTCAGCCTGGCGGCCGTGCCGGCCGTGTTCCTGCTGCGGCGCCCGGCGGTGCCCTGGCGCAACCTCGCCGCCTACGGTGTGCTGATCGGTGCGGGCCAGTTCGGCCTGCTGTTCATGGCCATGCGCGCCGACATCACGCCAGGGCTGGCCTCACTGGTGATCCAGATCCAGGTGTTCTTCACCGTGGGGCTGGCCATGCTGCTGAGCGGCGACCGGCCGCAGCCTTTCCAGTGGCTGGCAACGGCGATTGCCGCCGCCGGCATTGCCACGATTGCCTGGCACAGCGACGGCAGCGCCACCCCGCGGGGGCTGCTGATGATTGGCTGCGCCGCGCTGAGCTGGGCCGGCGGCAACCTGGTCGGGCGTGCCGCCGGACAGGTGGACATGCTGGCCTATGTGGCGTGGTCCAGCCTGTTTGCGGTGCCGCCGCTTGCGCTGCTGTCGCTGCTGGTGGAAGGTTGGCCGCGCATCGCCGCGGGTCTGTCCCACGCCGGCTGGGAGACTTGGGCCGCGGTGCTGTGGCAATCCGCCGGCAACACACTGTTTGGTTATGGCGCCTGGGCCTGGCTGCTGAGCCGCTACGCGGCCGCTTCGGTCACGCCCCTGGCCTTGCTGGTGCCGGTGTTCGGCATGGGGGCATCGGCCCTCTGGCTGGCCGAACCACTTCAAGGCTGGAAGCTGGGCGCAGCCGCGCTGGTGATGGCGGGCCTGGCGGTGAATGTGCTGTGGCCGCGCTGGCGGGCGCGGCAGGCCTGAGTCAGCCGGCCGCGAACACGGCGCGGGCGGCCTCCACCGTGGCGGCAATGTCCGCATCGGTGTGTGCCGCACTCACAAAACCGGCTTCGTACAGCGCCGGCGCGAAATACACACCGCGCTCGAGCATGCCGTGGAAGAAACGGTTGAAACGCGGGCCGTCGGTCGTCATCACGGTGGCGTAGTTCTGCGGCAGCGCATCGAGCAGGAAGAAGCCGAACATGCCACCTTCGCTGTCCCCGGTGAGCGTGAGACCGGCATCGCGTGCGGCGCCGATCAAACCAGCCACCAGGCTGCGCGTGCGCGCTTCCAGCGCCTCGTAAAAACCGGGTTTCGCGATTTCGCGCAGCGTGGCCAGGCCGCAGGCCGTGGCCACCGGGTTGCCGCTGAGTGTGCCCGCCTGGTAGACCGCGCCCAGCGGCGCGAGCTGCTGCATCACCGCGCGCTTGGCGCCAAAGGCCGCCAGCGGCATGCCGCCGCCAATGACCTTGCCCATCACTGTCATGTCGGGTTCGAAACCGGAAATGAGTTGGGCATAGACGCTCTGCGCGCCGCCGAGGGCCACCCGAAAGCCCGTCATGACTTCATCAAAGGCCAGCAGCGCGCCGTGCTGGGTGCACAGCTCGCGGCAGCGCTTCATGAAAGGCACCGACGCGCGCACAAAATTCATGTTGCCGGCAATCGGCTCGATCATCAGACAGGCGATCTCTGCGCCGTGCAGCGCAAAGGCTTCTTCGAGCTGCGCGATGTTGTTGTACTCCAGCACCAGCGTGTGCTGCACCACCTCGGGCGGCACACCGGCGCTGGTGGGGTTGCCAAAGGTGGCCAGGCCGGAGCCGGCTTTCACCAGCAGCGCGTCGGCGTGGCCGTGGTAGCAGCCCTCGAACTTGATCAGCTTGCTGCGGCCGGTGGCGCCACGCGCCAGCCGGATCGCGCTCATCGCGGCTTCGGTGCCGGAGCTGACCAGCCGCACCATCTCGATGGACGGCACCAGGCGCACGATTTCCTCGGCCAGCTCGACCTCGCGCTCGGTGGGTGCGCCGTACGAAAAGCCTTCGAGCACGGCTTTCTGCACCGCCTCGACCACGGCCGGATGGCCATGGCCCAGGATCATCGGGCCCCAGGAGCCGATGTAGTCGGTGTACTGCTTTCCGTTGGCGTCCCAGAAATAGGCACCCTGCGCGCGCTGCACAAACCGCGGCGTGCCGCCCACGGCCTTGAAGGCACGGACCGGGGAATTGACCCCACCGGGAATCAGCGCTTTGGCGCGCTCGAAGAGTTGCAGGTTGCGGTCAGTGCTTGATGTCATTGCGCGGGAAGTTCAGAAGTTGCAGCTCGTCCACAGAGCCCTCACCGGGCTCATCGTCCTCGTCGCCGGACTGGGCCCAGAACATGCGGTCGGGCAGGATGTTGCCCATGCCGGGGCGAAAGCCAGCATCCAGGCAACGGTCAAGGTAAGACAGCGCTTCGCCAGCAGCCTGCGGCAGCGCCACACCGCTGGCCAGCAGCGCCGTCAGCGCGCCGGACAAGGTGTCGCCAGCGCCGGCGAAAACAGCGTCGAAGCGCTCGAACTTTTCGCTGTGCATCACCTGCTGTGGCGACGCCAGCACGTTGTCGATGTGCTGCTCTGGCAACGGGATGCCGGTGACCAGTGTGTAAGGCGTGCCGGCTTCAGCGGCCGCGCGGGCAATGTCCTTGGCGCTCGGGGAGCGCTCGTTGCTCCAGTCGGGCAACAGCCAGCGCCACAGCGTGCTGTGGTTTCCAACCAACACCGCCGCCTGCGGCAGCATCAGCTCGCGGAAGGCGTCAAGGTAGGCGTCAATCTTGTTTTCATCCCACCAGGAAAGGTTGGGCATGTAGGCGATCAGCGGCACGTCGGCGTAGTCGGACGCGATCTCGGCGACCACGCTGATGTTCTCCGGGGTGCCGATGAAACCGACCTTGATCGCTTGCACCGTCACGTCTTCCAGCAACGCGCGCGCCTGCTCGGCCACGGCCTCTTCGTCAAAGTCAAAGTGGTCGAATACCTCGGCGCTGTCGCGGGCGTAGCTGCCAGTCACCACCGGCAGGCCGTGCGCACCCACCGAGGCCACGGCCGTGATGTCGGCCGCCAGACCGCCTGCGCCACTCGGGTCGTTGGCATTGAACACCAGCACGCACACCGGGCTGCCGTCGGTGGTGTCAGCGTCGTCGGAAGGGGTGGAGGAGTCCGGTGGTGTCATGGCAAATGGGGCGGTCAGGGTGCTGGCCGAAGCGGTCCGGCTGCCCTGTATGAGCCGCCTTGACAACCATGAGACAGCCAGTCGCCCCGATACAATAAGTCATTCTATTCGAGCCATTTTTTGGAAACACTGTGACTGAATCAAAAACCTGGATGTGCCTGATTTGCGGCTGGATTTACGACGAAGCCGAAGGTGCACCCGACCATGGCATCGCTGCTGGCACCTTGTGGGCCGAGGTACCCATGAACTGGACCTGCCCCGAATGTGGCGCCCGCAAGGAAGACTTTGAAATGGTTCAAATCTAGCTTTGAGATGGTGCAAATCTAGGCCATGATGGCTGCAAGCGGCACCGCTTGGGTGCCGCATTCCGCGAGGAGTCGAGGTCGTGAGCATTCCCCCAACGGGTCTGAAAATCCTGGTCATAGACGACAGCAACACCATCCGTCGCAGTGCCGAGATTTTTCTCAAGCAGGGCGGCCACGACGTATTGCTCGCCGAAGACGGCTTTGACGCACTGGCCATGGTCAATGACCATCTGCCCGACCTGATCTTCTGCGACATCCTCATGCCGCGTCTGGACGGTTACCAGACCTGCGGCATCATCAAACGCAACGCGCGTTTCGCCAACACACCGATTGTCATGCTGTCTTCCAAAGACGGCGTTTTCGACAAAGCCCGTGGCCGCATGGTCGGTTCACAACAGTACCTGACCAAACCTTTCACCAAGGACCAGCTGTTGCAGACCGTCCGGCAGTTCACGCCCGCCACCTCCGGAGACACCTGATGCCCATCCGCAAGATTCTGGTTGTAGACGACTCCAAAACCGAGCTGATGTACCTGACTGGCCTGTTGCAGAAGGGCGGCTACACCGTGCGCACCGCCGAAAACGCCACCGAAGCGCTGGCCAGCCTGGCCACCGAGAAGCCCGACCTGATCCTGATGGACGTGGTCATGCCCGGGCAGAACGGTTTCCAGCTGACCCGCACCATCTCGCGCGACCCGCTGTACGCTGACGTGCCCATCATCATGTGCACCAGCAAGAACCAGGAAACCGACCGCGTCTGGGGCATGCGCCAGGGCGCACGGGACTACATCACCAAGCCTGTGGACAGTGACGAGCTGCAGGCCAAGATCCAGGCGCTGAACTAGCGCCATGGCGAACCGTGAAGCCCTGAGGGAACTCCAAAGCCGGCTCGCTGACCGGCTGGAAGCCGCCAAGACCACTGCCGTGTCTGCCAACTGGCTGGCGGTGGAAGCCGCCGGGCAGAAGCTGCTGTTCCCGCTGCGCCAGTCGGGCGAGATTTTCTCGGTCGTCGGCGTGCAGTCGGTGGCCTACACACAGCCCTGGTTCCTCGGCGTGGCCAACCTGCGTGGCGGCCTGTTCGGCGTGGTGGACCTGGGTGGCTTCGTTTACGGCCAACCGTCGGTCGCTGCCAGCGCCGGTACCACCAACGAGGCACGGTTGGTGGCGGTCAACCAGACGCTGGAACGCAACTGCGCGCTGCTGGTGGACCGGCTTTCTGGCCTGCGCGGCCACGACGCGTTTCCCACCTCCGAGCCACCGGACCCGCAGGCACCGGTCTACTTTGGGCAGCGCTACACCGATGCCCATGGCCAGCTCTGGCAAGAACTCAACCTGCAACTGCTGTGCTCGCAGGAGCGCTTCATCCACATCAACGCGTAACGCCCCCGCGCCGCCACACTTCCTAGACCAAGGCCCACCATGTCTGTCGCTGACCAGCTCACAAAAATCATCCCTGGCAACCCCGACAACCCGGACACCGAAGAAGGTCTGATCGCCCTGCCTTTTCTGGGCAGCCAACCGGTCGCGCGGCACCAGCGCACACTGACCATTCTGTTCATCGCAGCCCTGGTGGTGTTGGGTGGTGCGGTGTTTTACACCCTGAACCAGGCCAACCAGCTGAGCCAGCAGGTTGCGGTGACCGGTCAGGCACTGATGCAGTCGCAACGGCTGGCCAAGTCGGTGTCGCAAGCGCTGGTGGGGGCCGAGCAGGCTTTCCTGGAGGTGCGCGACAGCGCGCAGGTGCTGTCCACCAACGTGCGGGCGCTGCGCAGCGGTGACGCGCAGCTGGGCGTGTCGGCCGCCTCTGGCGAGTACCAGGACAGCGTGGAAAAAGTCGTGCCGGGGATGGAGCGCGCCGAGAAAAACGCCGCGGTGGTACTGGCCCAGCAGAAGATCCTGACCCAGGTGGGTACGGCGCTGCGCACCATCAACCGCCAGTCGGCCGACCTGCTGGAGATTGCCGAAACCGTGTCGTCGCTGAAGCTGCAGCAGGGCGCACCGGCCACCGAGCTGTCGGCCGCCGGCCAGCTGGTGATGCTGACCCAGCGCATTGGCAAATCGGCCAACGAATTCCTGACGGTGGAGGGGGTGAGCCCCGAGGCGGTGTTCCTGCTCGGCAAGGACCTGAACACCTTCAGCGAGATCACCAATGGCCTGATCAGCGGCAGCAACGAGCTGCGCCTGGCCAGTGCCCGCGACCCCCAGCTGCGTGAACAGCTGAGCACTTTGCTCAAGGTCTACCAGCAAACCCGCACCGAAGCCAGCGCCATCCTTGGCAACCTGCAAAGCCTGGTGGCCGCACGTGAAGCGCAAGGCGCCATCCTGGCCGACAGCGAACCGCTGCGCAAAGGGCTGGAGACCTTGCAAAGCCAGTTGTCGTCACAAGCCGGTTTCGGCTTTGGCGCGCTGCTGGCACTGCTGGTGCCGGCTGTGGCGGCCCTGCTGGCGGCGTTTGGCCTGTCGTATGTGCAGCTGCAGGAAGGCCGCAGCCGGGAAGCGATCGCCGAACGCCAGCGCCTGGAAGCCACGCAGCTGGAGCAGGAAGCCAAGCGGGTCAACGACGCCAACCAGGCGGCCATTTTGCGGCTGATGAACGAACTGCAGACCGTGGCCGAGGGCGACCTGACCAACGAAGCCACCGTGACCGAAGACATCACGGGCGCCATTGCCGACTCGGTCAACTACACGGTGGAAGAACTGCGCCAGCTGGTCGGTAACGTGCAGACCACCGCCGCCCGCGTGACACAGACCACGGCCCGGGTGGAAGCCACCTCCTCCGACCTGCTGGCCAGCTCCACCCAGCAGCTGAGCCAGATCCGGGAAACCGGCCAGTCGGTGCTGGACATGGCCGACCGCATCAACAGCGTGTCGTCCCAGGCGCAGCAGTCGGCCATGGTGGCGCGCCAGTCGCTGGTGGCCGCCGAATCGGGCCTGTCGGCGGTGCAGAACGCTATCGGCGGCATGAACGCCATCCGCGACCAGATCCAGGAAACCTCCAAACGCATCAAGCGGCTGGGCGAGTCGTCGCAAGAGATCGGTGAAATCACGGAGCTGATCTCGGACATCACCGAACAGACCAACGTGCTGGCGCTGAACGCCGCCATCCAGGCCGCGTCGGCAGGCGACGCAGGCCGCGGCTTCTCGGTGGTGGCCGAAGAGGTGCAGCGGCTGGCCGAGCGCTCGTCCGACGCGGCGCGCCAGATTGCCGCGCTGGTGAAAGCGATTCAGACCGACACCCAGGACGCGGTGGCCGCCATGGAGCGCTCCACTCGCGGTGTGGTTGAAGGGGCCAAGCTGTCCGACAACGCCGGCTCGGCCCTGACCGAGATTGACCAGGTGTCACGCCGCCTGGCCGAGCTGATCGAGCAGATTTCGCTCGCCGCTGCCAGCGAGGCCCAGTCCGCCAACGTGGTGGCCGGCAACATCCAGCAGATTTTTGCGGTGACCGAGCAAACCGGTGAAGGCACACGCTCCACGGCCCAGCAGGTGCGCGACCTGTCGCGCATTGCCGAAGAGCTGCGCCAGTCGGTCTCGCGCTTCAAGATCGCCTGACGCAGCGCCGATACCGCACACCATGGCCCATCCCGCCTCAGACGCCCCGCCCCACCACGGCAACCTCGCCACCGCCGACCTTGGCCCACTGGCCTGGGTGCTGGACGAACTGCGCAAAACACTCGACCAGGCCAACAAGGGGCTGCGCCGCTTTGCCCGCGAGGCCGACGCGGTACGGGCCAGCGTGGCCACCACGGCCGACGCGCCGCTGCCACCCGATACCGCGCCGCTGCGCGTGTCGCTCCAGCTGTTCCACCAGGCAGCGGGCGCCCTCACGCTGGTAGACCAACCCGGGCCCACCAAGCTGCTCAAGGCGGTGGAGGCGGTGGCGCACACGTTTGTGCAGGACCCTGCGCGCTGCACCGAACCGGCGGTGCAGACCGTGCAGCGGGCCTGCTTCGCGCTGGTGGATTGTCTGCAACGCGCACTGGGCGACAACCCGGTTTCGCCGGTGGCGCTGTTCCAACCCTACAAGGACGTGCAGGCCCTGGCCGGGGCCGACCGCGTCCACCCTGCCGACCTGTTCGAGCGCGACGATAAGCCCTGGCGCTGGCTGCCCTCGGCGTTGCCAGCTGGCACGTTGGCGGGCGACGCACCGGCCCAGCGTGCCGCACTCGACACCGCCGTCCTCGGCATCGTCCGTGCTGGCGACATGCGTGCCGCCCAGGCGCTGCGCGAACTGTCGCTGGGCCTGGCCAACACCACGGCCCAGCCGGAAACGCGCGTGTTCTGGCAACTCGCCGCCGCGTTGGGCGAAGGCCTGGCCCAGGGGCTGCTGCCCATGGACCTGTACGCCAAACGGGCGGCCTCGCGCATCTTGTTGCAGTACGCCAACCTGTCGCGGGGCGACACCCAGGTGTCCGAGCGGCTGGCGCAAGACCTGCTGTTCTTCTGCGCCCAGGCCGCACCACCCGACGCGGCCACGGCCCCGGTGCTGTCGGCCCTGCGCCAAACCTACCAGCTGCAACAGCATGCCCCGGCCAACTACACCCAGTCGGTGCTCGGCCTGTTCGACCCGGCCCTGTTGGGGCAGGCCCGCAAACGCATTGCGTCTGCCAAGGAGGCCTGGTCCTCGGTCAGTGGCGGCGACGCCAGCAAGTTGCGCCAGGTGGCCGAGCAGTTCGGTCTGGTGGCCGATTCGCTGGTCAAGCTGCACCCGCAAAGCGCCCAACTGGCCCAGACCCTGACACAGGTGGTGGACCACACCGTGCGCCAGGGCACCGCGCCCGGCACCCCGCTGGCGATGGAAGTGGCCACCGCCGTGCTGTACCTGGAAGCCAGTTGCGAAGAACTCGACCCGGCCGACGCGACACTGGCCGAACGCACCGGCCGCCTGTCGCAACGCCTGCAGCAGGTGCTCGCCGGCGCAGCGCCCGAGCCGCTGGAGCCCTGGATGGAGGCCCTCTACCGGCGCGTCAGCGACCGGCAAACCATGGGCAGCGTGGTCGGTGAGCTGCGCGCCAGCATGGACGAGCTGGAACGCGGGCTCGACCAGTACTTCCGCCAGCCCCAGGAGCGCCAGGCCCTGGTCAAGGTGCCGGCCCAGCTGGGGCAGATGCGTGGCGTCCTGTCGGTGCTGGGCCTGGACCAGGCCAGCCAGACCGTGCTGCACATGCGCGACGTGGTCGAACGGCTGCTCGCCAGCCCACCCGATGCCGCCGCCCTCAAGCCGGTGTTTGACCAGCTCGGCAACAACCAGGGTGCGCTCGGCTTCCTGATCGACATGCTGAACTACCAGCCGGCGCTCGCGCGCAAGCTGTTTGTGTTTGATGCCGCCACCGGCGAGCTCAGCCCCATCATGGGCCGCTCCACCGCCGTTCCGGATGCCGAGCCCGCCGCCCCCGAGAGCGCGGCACCGCCCATCCCGACCGACACGCCGCTGGCCGACCAGGCCCTCGCTGCCGCCGCGGCGGTGGCGGAAACCGCGCCCGCCGAACTCACCGAGCGGCTGGACAGCATCGCCACTTTCGCCTCGCTGGCCGACCAGCCCGCGCTGGCCGCGGCTGCCCGCCAGGCCGCCAATGCGTTGGCGGCGCCCGAACAGCCCGAAGTCAGCGCCGCCATGGACCAGCTGGCCGCCCAGGCCGCACTCAGCGCCCAGCCGGCCGAGCCCGCCCCCGCACCACCGGCCACCGACTACGCCGAAGACGACCTGCTCGGCATCTTCCTGGACGAAGCGCGCGAGGTGCTGGCCACCGGCACCGCCGCCGTGCAGGCCCTGCACACCGCGCCTGACGACAACCAGCAACTCATCACCCTGCGCCGCAGCTTCCACACCCTCAAGGGCAGCTCGCGCATGGTCGGCCTGACCACTTTTGGCGAGGCCGCCTGGGCCCTGGAACAACTGCTCAACAGCTGGCTGGCCGACCACCTGAGTGCCAGCCCGGCGCTGCTGGCGGTGTGTGGCGAGTCGCTGCAGTCGTTGGCCGAATGGGTCGAAGCGGTTGCCCGCCACGACGACAGTGCCTGGCAGGCCGAGCCCTTCCGTGCCCGCGCCGATGCGTTGCGCCTGGGCACCGCCGCAGTGCCACCGGCCGAAATGGCCACCCCACCAGAGGCCGTTGAGCTGTCCAGCGAACTGACCGCCGACGAACTCGATGGCCTCGCCCTGCTGGACGTGCCTGAAATCCACACCGAGGCCCCCACCGACCTGTCCGACGCGGTCTCTACCGCGCCGCTGGCCGACATGGACTTCGACGCCATGTTCAGCGGCATCGACCTGAACCTGCCCGGCGCGGCGCCGGCCGAAGTCCAGGCCATTGAAGACATCGACCTCGCCAGCCTGGCCAACATCCCCGAACCCGCAGCCGAAGTGCCCCTGCCACCGGCCAGCGAACTCGGCCACGACGTGCCGCTGGACAGCGACGCGATCCCCGACGCCCCAGCCCCGGTGCGCGACAGCGGTTGGCTCAGCGAACTGCCCTCGCTCGACCTCACGCTGCCCGCAGAGGCCACACCGCCGCCCGAACCCGAGCCCGTGGCGGCATCTGCCGAGGTGGACGACGATACCACCGCCACCGACGACGAACAAACCCGCGTGATCGACGGCCTGCGGGTACACATCCCGCTCTACAACGTCTACCTGAACGAAGCCGACGAATGGTCGCGCCGCCTGCAGACCGACCTCAGCGAACTGCAGCTGGAGCTGCACCGCCCGGTGGCCGACAGCACCGTGGCGCTGGCCCACTCGCTGGCCGGCAGCTCCGCCACGGTGGGTTTCAGCGCCCTCTCCGGACTGGCCCGCCAGCTGGAACATGCGCTGGACCACGCCCGCATCAACCAGCGTTGCACCGCCGAGCAGGCCCAGGTGTTCGTGGACGCGGCCGACGACATCCGCCGCCTGCTGCACCAGTTCGCTGCCGGCTTTCTCAAAGACCCCAACCCCGGCGTGGTGGCCGCGCTGCAGGCGCTGGAAACCGACCTCGGCACGCCGCCCGAGCGCGACCTGGATCCCCCCGCAGACACCGACGCCGACACCCCGTCGAACCCGGTCGAGGCCCTGCCACCGGCGGCCATGCCGCTGCAGCCGGTTGACAGCCGCCGCCACACCGCCTGGGACACCAATTTTGAACCAAATCAGCCCAAAGCCTCAGTAGAACCTAGCGATACAGCTATTGAATCAGGAGCATACGCCACCCAGGATGCCGACGACGAGTTGGACGAGACCGACGCAGTAGACCCCGAGCTGTTCCCGATCTTTGAAGAAGAAGCGGTCGAGCTGCTGCCCCAGCTCGGCGCGGCATTGCGCCAGTGGTCGGCTCGGCCCGACAACCTCAGCGCCCGCACCGAAGTGCTGCGGGTGCTGCACACCCTCAAGGGCAGCGCGCGTCTGGCCGGCGCCCTGCGGCTGGGAGAACTCGCCCACCTGTTCGAGTCCGACATCGAGTCACTCGGCAGCGAAGCCCCCAGCAGCGACAGTGTGGCGCCGCTGCTGGCCCGGTTCGACGCCCTGGAAAACACCTTCGACGCGCTGCGCCAGCGCGACGCACGGCGGTACGAAGCCCAGTCCCTGCCCGCTGACGCCACCCGGCCAGCACCGCTGATGCCCACCATGCCGGCACCGCTGGTGCCGGTGGACCATGCCGACGGCGGCCAGGGCTGGACAGCCAGCCCCACCGTGCCAGACACCGCCCCGGCCCAGCGCGCCACCGCCACCGTGCGCGTGCGTGCCGACCTGCTGGAACGCCTGCTGAACCAGGCCGGCGAGGTGATGCTCACCCGCACCCGGCTGGAGGCCGAACTCGGCCAGCTGCGCGGCTCGCTGAAAGACCTCACCGGCAACCTCGACCGGCTGCGCGTGCAACTGCGTGACGTGGAAGTGCAAGCCGAGAGCCAGATGCAGTCGCGGCTGGCGCAGGCCAAGGAGGCCCAGCAGAACTTCGACCCGCTGGAATTCGACCGCTTTACCCGGGTGCAGGAGCTCACCCGCATGATGGCCGAGTCGGTCAACGACGTGGCCACCGTGCAGCGCAACCTGCAGCGCACGGTGCAGGCCACCGAAGACGACCTCACCGCCCAGGCGCGCCAGACGCGCGAGCTGCAGCGCGACCTGCTGCGCACCCGCATGCTGGAGTTTGAAGGCATCTCCGAGCGGCTCTACCGCGTGGTGCGCCAGACCTCCAAGGAAACCGGCAAACAGGTGCGGCTGGACATTGAAGGCGGGCGCATCGAAATGGACCGCGCCGTGCTGGACCGCATGACGCCCGCCTTCGAGCACCTGCTGCGCAACGGCGTGGTGCATGGCATTGAAACCCCCGAAGACCGGCTGCTCTCAGGCAAGCCAGAGTCCGGCGTGATCACCGTGCGGCTGCGGCAGGAAGGCAACGACGTGTCGGTCGAGTTTGAAGACGACGGCGCTGGCCTTGACCTCAACGCCATCCGGCAGCGCGCCGAAGCCCTGGGTCTGATCGAGCCGGGTGCCTGGCAGGACGACGCCGCACTGGCCAACCTGATCTTCCTGCCCGGCTTCTCCACCGCCAGCGTCGTCACCGAACTGGCCGGACGCGGCATTGGCATGGACGTGGTCCGCAGCGAGGTGATCGCACTCGGTGGCCGCATCGAAACTCGCCACCAGCCCGGCCGCAGCACCGCCTTCAAGCTGGTGCTGCCACTGACCACCGCCGTCACCCAGGTGGTGATGCTGCGCATTGGCAGCCTCACCGTGGGCGTGCCGGCGAGCGTGGTGGAACTGGTGCGCCGCACCTCCACCAGCGAGTTGGCCGCGGCCTACGCCAGCGGCGCAGTGGCCTTTGCCGGTGAATCGGTGCCCTTCTTCTGGGCCGGTGCGCTGCTGCAGGGCGCCCACACCGGTGGCCCGGCCAGCGAATCCGCGGGCGAAGCGGCTGGCAAGAACATCCCGGTGGTGGTGTTCCGCAGCGCGGGCCAGCGCGTGGCCTTGCATGTGAACGAAGTGCTTGGCAACCAGGAAGTGGTGGTCAAGAACCTGGGCACGCAGTTGTCGCGGCTGCCCGGTCTCTCCGGCATCACGCTGCTGGCCTCGGGTGCGGTGGCGCTGATTTACAACCCGGTGGCGCTGGCCGCCGTCTACGGCGAGTCGGCCCGGCAGGCGATGCAGGACGAACTGCGCAACGCGCCCACCAGTGCTCAGCGGCTGGCACCGCCACTGGCGCCGCTGGTGCTGGTGGTGGACGACTCCATCACCGTGCGCCGCGTCACCCAGCGGCTGCTGCTGCGCGAGGGCTACCGCGTGGCCCTCGCCGCCGATGGCCTGCAGGCCCTGGAACGCCTGCAGGAAGAACGCCCGGCGGTGGTGTTGTCGGACATCGAAATGCCGCGCATGGACGGCTTCGACCTGGTGCGCAACATCCGCACAGATGCCGCGCTGGCCGGCCTGCCGGTGGTGATGATCACCTCGCGCATTGCCGAGAAACACCGCGAACACGCGCGTGAACTCGGTGTGGACCACTACCTCGGCAAGCCCTACGTGGACGAAGAGCTGCTGGACCTGGTGCGGCGCTACAGCCTGAGCGAAACACCCGCCTGATCAGGCCGATTTCTTCACCACGGCGTAGCGCGCCAGCGTGCGTTCTCGCGCCGCCGCATGGTCCACCACCGGCCGCGGGTAGGTGGTGCCCAGCGTGACGCCTGCGGCCAGCAGGTCCATCGGCTTCGCGTTCCAGGGTGCGTGCAACGCGGCATGGGGCAGGTCCGCCAGCTGCGGCAGGTAGCGGCGGATGAACTTGCCTTCGGCATCGAACTTCTCGCTCTGGCTGGTGGGGTTGAAGATGCGGAAGTAGGGCTGGGCGTCGCAGCCGCTGGAGCTGGCCCACTGCCAGCCCCCGTTGTTGGCCGACAAATCAAAGTCGTTCAGGTGGGTGGCAAAGTAGGCCTCGCCCCAGCGCCAGTCGATGCCAAGGTCTTTCACCAGAAAACTCGCCACCACCATGCGCAGCCGGTTGTGCATGTAGCCGGTCTGGTTGATCTGCGCCATGGCGGCGTCCACCAACGGGTAGCCGGTGCGGCCTTCGCACCAGGCGGCAAACAGCGCTTGCGCCTCGGGGCCACGCTCCCATTGAATCGCGTCGTACTCGGGTTTGAAGGCCCCCGCCACCACGTGCGGGAAGTTGGAGAGAATCTGCACATAAAAGTCGCGCCAGACCAGCTCGCTCAACCACACCGCAGCGCCGTGGCTGCCCGCCTGCTGGTGCTGCCAGGCAACGGCGGCCAGCTGGCGGATGGACACCGTGCCAAAACGCAGGTGCACGCTCAGATAACTTGGCCCCTTCACCGCCGGGAAGTCGCGCGTGTCGCCATACCGGTCGATGCGGTCGACAAAGTCCTTGAACAGGGCCTGCCCACCGGTCACACCGGTCGGGATTTTCAGCGCCGACAGGTTGGTGACTTCAAAACCCAGGGCCGACAGCGGCGGCACCGCGTCGCGCAAGCCCTCGGGGCGAAACACCAGCGACGCCGCATGGCGCGCCACCGGGTAAGGCTTGAGGTAAAACGCATTGAGCTTTTTCAGCCATGCGTTCTTGTATGGCGTGAACACGCCGTAAGGGCGGCCGGCCTGCGTCAGCACCTCCTCACGCTCAAAAATGACATGGTCTTTGCTGGTGTGAAAAGCAATGCCCGCGTCGGCCAGCGCACCCCGCACCTTGGCGTCACGGGCAATGGCCTGGGGTTCGTAGTCGTGGTTGGCAAACACACCCTGCACGCCCAGGCGCCGGGCCAGCGCGGGCAGCTCGTCCACTGCCCAGGCGTGGCGCACGATCAAGCCACCGTCTGGATCGCCCGACAGCGCGCGCAGCGACGCGTCCAGCTCCACCAGCGATTCGCGGATGAACTCCACGCGGCGGTCGGCCTGGCGCCCTTGCGCCAGCAGCGGGTCGAGAATCTCGCGGTCGAACACGAACACGCAGTGCACCTGCCGACAGGCTTTCAGCGCGTGGTAGAGGGCGGCGTTGTCCTCGGTGCGCAAATCGCGGCGGAACCACACCAGGCCGCTGGCAAATGACTTTTCCATGTTCCCCATTAAAATCGGTTGATGCCCGATTCTGCGCCGATCAACCTGACGCACCACTTCCTGATTGCCATGCCGGGGCTGGAAGACGAGGCATTCGCCAAAAGTGTGGTGTACGTGTGCGAGCACACCGAACGCGGCGCACTGGGCATCGTCATCAACAAACCCAGCGACATCAACCTCCAACGCCTGTTCGACCAGGTCGAGCTGCCACTGCGCCGCGACGACCTCGTGGAAAACCCGGTTTACCAGGGCGGCCCGGTGCAGACCGAACGCGGCTTTGTGCTGCACGACCCCATGCTCTCGGGCCAGGCAGGCGATGTGGCGCCACGCGAATCGGCCTACGCCTCCACCATGGTGATCCCTGGCGGACTGGAGATGACCACCTCCAAAGACGTGCTGGAAGCGCTGTCCACCGGTGCCGGCCCTCGCCGTGTGCTGGTCTCGCTCGGCTACTCGGCCTGGGGCGAAGGCCAGCTCGAATCGGAACTGGCCGACAACAGTTGGTTGACGGTGGGCGCCGATGCGGCGGTGATTTTCGACACGCCCGTCGCCCAGCGCTACGACAAGGCACTGGCCTTGCTGGGCCTGCAGGCGTGGATGCTGTCCCCCGAGGCCGGGCACGGATAGCCATGAACGCCGCCACCCAGACTGCCCCCGTTCCCGCCCACCTGCAATCCTTTCTCGCGTTCGACTATGGCCAAAAGCGCACCGGCGTGGCCAGTGGCAACCGGCTGCTCAAGCAGGCCAGCCCACAAGCCACCATCAGCGCCACCGGCGACGCACGCTTTGCGCAGGTGGATGCCCGCATCCGTGAATGGCAACCCGACGCGCTGGTGGTGGGCGTGCCCTTCCACCCGGATGGCGCCAGCCACGAGAACACCGAGCGTGCCCGCAAATTCGCCCGCCAGCTGCATGGCCGCTTCAAACTGCCGGTGTTCGAAGTGGACGAGCGCTACAGTACGACCGAAGCGCTGGCCAACGGCGCCAAAGATGCCGACGCGGCGTCGGCCTGCATCATCCTTGAACAATTCCTGAGGAGCCTCCCGTGACGCAACTCGCGCTCGATGCCGAAGCGCTGTACAGCGACCTGCTGCGCGGCGTGAAGGCCATCCATACGCCAAGCACCCGGCTGATTGGCATCCACTCCGGCGGCGCCTGGCTGGCCGAACGGGTGCAAAAAGACCTGGGTCTGGCGGACGCACCAGGCAGCATTTCCTCGGCCATGCACCGCGACGACTTTGCCCAGCGTGGCCTGTCGGACGGTGGACAGACCCAGCTCAGCTTCGACGTGAACGGTGCCGACATCCTGCTGTTCGACGACGTGCTCTACACCGGCCGCACCATCCGGGCCGCGCTGAACGAGTTGTTCGACTATGGCCGCCCGGCCAGTGTCAAGCTGGTGGTGCTGGTGGACCGGGGTGGCCGCGAACTGCCGGTGCAGGCCGATGTGGTGGCCGCCCGGATCACCTTGCCCGCCACCCAATCGCTGGCGCTGATTCGGGACGATGCCGGCCGCTTCAGCTTCCAGGTGGAAACTGTCTGATGCTCTACAAACGCAACCCGCAACTCAACAGGAACGGCGAGCTGGTCCACCTGCTGTCCATCGAAGGCCTGCCGAAAGACATCCTCACCCACATCCTGGACACCGCCGCCAACTTCGTCAGCGTCAGCGACCGCGAGGTGAAGAAGGTGCCGCTGCTGCGCGGCAAAAGCGTGTTCAACCTGTTCTTCGAGAACAGTACCCGCACCCGCACCACCTTCGAGATTGCCGCCACCCGGCTCAGTGCCGATGTCATCAACCTCGACATCGCGCGCAGCTCAGCCAGCAAGGGCGAGTCGCTGCTGGACACCATCGCCAACCTGAGCGCGATGGCGGCCGATCTGTTCGTGGTGCGCCACGGCGAAAGCGGCGCGCCCTACCTGATTGCCCAGCACGTGGCGCCACATGTGCACGTCATCAACGCCGGCGACGGCCGCCATGCGCACCCCACCCAGGGCCTGCTGGACATGTACACCATCCGGCACTACAAAAAGGATTTTTCCAACCTCACCGTGGCCATCGTTGGCGACGTGCTGCACTCCCGCGTGGCGCGCTCCGACATCCACGCGCTTACTACACTGGGCTGCGCCGAGGTGCGGGTGGTCGGCCCCAAGACGCTGGTGCCCAGCGACATGGCGCAGATGGGCGTGCGCGTCTGCCATACGCTGGAAGAAGGCATCAAGGGCTGCGACGTGATCATCATGCTGCGGCTGCAGAATGAACGTATGAGCGGCGCGCTACTGCCCTCGGCGCAAGAATTTTTCAAACGCTTCGGCCTGACGCCGGAGAAACTGCAGCTCGCCAAGCCCGACGCCATCGTGATGCACCCCGGCCCCATCAACCGCGGCGTGGAGATCGACTCGGCGGTGGTCGACGGCAAACAGAGCGTGATCCTGCCGCAGGTGACCTTTGGCATCGCGGTGCGCATGGCGGTGATGGGCATCGTCGCCGGAAATGAGGCAAGCCCATGAAAGTACTGATCCACGGTGGCCGCGTCATCGACCCCGCATCGGGTTTTGACGAGAAGTGCGACATAGCCCTGGCCGCTGGTCGCATCATCGCCATCAAAAACATAGCGAAAGACTTCAGCCCCAACCGCACCATCGACGCCACCGGCTGTCTGGTCGTCCCCGGCTTGGTTGATCTGGCGGTGCGGCTGCGCGAACCAGGCCACGAACACGAAGGCATGCTGGAGTCCGAAATGGCCGCCGCCGTGGCCGGTGGCATCACCAGCCTGGTCTGCCCACCCGACACCGACCCGGTGCTGGACGAGCCCGGTTTGGTGGAGATGCTGAAGTTCCGCGCCGAGAAACTGCACCAGGCCCGCGTCTTCCCGCTCGGGGCCCTCACACGCAACCTGCAGGGCGACACACTCACCGAAATGGGCGAACTCACCGAAGCCGGCTGCGTCGGCTTCAGCCAGGCCGAGGTGCCACTGGCCAACACCCAGGTGCTGCAACGCGCGCTGCAGTACGCCAGCACCTTTGGCTACAGCGTCTGGCTGCGCCCGCAGGAACTGCACCTGGGCAAAGGCGTGGCCGCCAGCGGCCCGCTGGCCACACGCCTGGGCCTGTCGGGTGTGCCGGTGGCCGCCGAAACCATCGCCCTGCACACCATCTTCGAGCTGATGCGGACCACAGGCGCCCGCGTGCACCTGTGCCGCATCAGCAGCGCCGCGGGCGTGGACCTGGTGCGCCGTGCCAAACAGGAAGGCCTGAAGGTGAGCTGCGACGTGAGCATCAACTCACTGCACCTGACCGACACCGACATCGGCTACTTCGACAGCCGCGCCCGGCTCAACCCACCACTGCGCCAGCAGCGCGACCGCGATGCGCTGCAAGCCGGTCTGGCCGACGGCACCATTGACGCACTGGTGTCTGACCACACCCCGGTGGACGAAGACGCCAAGACATTGCCGTTTGCCGAGAGCGAGCCCGGTGCCACCGGCCTGGAGCTGCTGCTGGGCCTGGCGCTGAAGTGGGGCGAGGCCCCAGGTGTCAGCGACGGTGGCCCCGGCCTGCTGCGCGCGCTGGCCGTGCTGACCTCGGCCCCGGCCGCCGTGCTCGGCGACGCACTGGGCACCCTGCAGGCCAGCACTGGCCGGCTGGTGGAAGGCGGCATGGCCGACATCTGCATCATTGACCCGGCGGTGGAATGGACGGTGGCTGCCGACACCCTGCGCAGCCAAGGCAAACACACCCCGTTCACCGGCTACCCGCTGCGCGGCCGGGTGCGTTACACGCTGGTGGGCGGCCACCAGGCCTTTGAAGCCTGACACCGCAGCGCCCATGACCCCCTCTGCTGCACCACCGCGCTGGTGGCGATTGCTGCGCGGCGCCTGGCGTGGGGTGCGCCTGCTGGCCCACATTGCCGGCGGCCTGTGGACCTACCACCTGCGGTTTCCGCGCCTGTCACCGGTACAGCGCCAGGCGGCGGTGCAGGCCTGGGCCGATGGCATGCTGGGCAAGGTCGGCATCACGCTGCAGCGGCTGGGCACGCCAGCCGCTGCGGGCCCGGTGCTGCTGGTGGCCAACCACATCTCGTGGCTCGACATCGTGACCATGCACGCGGCGCGCTACTGCCGCTTTGTGTCGAAGGCGGGCATCCGGCAATGGCCGATGGTCGGCTCCATGGCCGATGCGGCTGGTACGCTTTACATCCAGCGTGAATCGCGGCGCGACGCGATGCGGGTGGTGCACCAGATGGCTGAGAGTTTGCGCGCAGGTGATGTGGTGGCGGTGTTCCCTGAAGGCACGACCAGCGACGGCATGACCATGCTGCCCTTCCATGCCAACCTGCTGCAAGCCGCCATCGCAGTGAACGCGCCGGTGCAGCCGGTGGCTATTTCGTATGTAGATGCCCACACCGGCGAACGCACGCTGGCCCCCTGCTACATCGGTGACGACACGCTGCTAGTGTCGATCTGGCGCACGCTGACAGCGCCCGCCATCCAGGCGGTGGTGCACTACGGTGAATTGCAACTGCCCCAGGGCCGGGACCGTCGCCAGTGGGCGGCCGACCTGCAGGCCGACGTGGCGCGGCTGCGGGCGGGCTAGATGTTTAAGAGCTGAACAAAAAGTTCATCACGTCGCCATCTTTGACGACGTATTCCTTGCCTTCGGCGCGCATCTTGCCCGCGTCTTTGGCGCCCTGCTCGCCCTTGAAGGCGATGTAGTCGTCAAAGGCAATCGTCTGGGCGCGGATGTAGCCCTTTTCGAAATCGGTGTGGATCACACCCGCCGCCTGCGGGCCGGTGTCGCCGACATGGATGGTCCAGGCGCGCACTTCCTTCACACCGGCGGTGAAGTAGGTTTGCAAGCCCAGCAACTTGAATGCAGAGCGCACCAGACGGTTCAGGCCCGGCTCGGCCTGGCCCAGTTCCGCCAGGAACATCTGCCGGTCTTCGTCGCTCATCTCCGACATTTCGGCTTCCAGCTTGGCGCAAATCGCCACCACCGGCGCGTGCTGCGCGTCGGCAAATGCTTTCAGGCGATCCAGCAGTGGGTTGTTCTCAAAGCCGTCTTCGGCCACGTTGGCCACAAACATCGCCGGTTTGGCGGTGATCAGGAAAAACTGCTGCAGCAGCGGGCGCTCCTCCTTGCTGAAGTCGATGGTGCGCACCGGCTTGGTGTCGTTCAGCGCGGTCTGGCATTTCTCCAGAATCGCCACCAACTTGATGGACTCTTTGTCGCCCGAGCGCGCGGTTTTGGTGACCCGGTGCAGGGCTTTTTCCACTGCGGCCAGGTCGGCCAGGCACAACTCGGTCTGGATCACCTCGATGTCGGAAATCGGGTCCACCTTGCCCGACACGTGGATCACGTTGTCGTCTTCAAAACAGCGCACCACGTTGACGATGGCGTCGGTCTCGCGGATGTGGGCCAGAAACTTGTTGCCCAGGCCTTCGCCGGTGCTGGCACCGGCCACCAGGCCAGCAATGTCCACAAACTCCACAATCGCCGGCACCACGCGCTCGGGCTGCACAATGGCGCTCAGCTGCGCCAGCCGGGGGTCAGGCACCTCGACGATGCCCACGTTGGGCTCGATGGTGCAAAAAGGGTAGTTTTCGGCCGCAATGCCCGCCTTGGTGAGGGCGTTGAACAGGGTGGATTTACCGACGTTGGGCAGGCCGACGATGCCGCACTTCAAACTCATTGACAAGACTCCAGAACAGGTCGGTTAGTGTAAGTCACCCACCCGTGGAGGGGCTGGCGGTCAACAGCCGCCCGTCACATAGCACTTGAGTTCGGGTTCTCGGTCCACTTTGGGCGGGCTCAACAGCGCCGCGGCCACACCGGTGCCGAGGTTCAGGAAATCAAACGGAAAGCCGAGCGGGTCCACGCCGGGCATGAACAGCTGGGTGCAAACAGAACGGGCGATGCGTTTCGGGTCGGCCGGGCCGTCGTGGGTGATGGCGTCGAACGCCAGCGCGTAGGCCACCGCGTCGGAGGTGCCGACCAGCAGGTGGTCGGCCAGGTTCAGCGGGCAGACGTCTTGTGTGGCCACATTGACCAGGTGGCTGCCGGTGCCACGCAGGCGCGAGGACGCGCCGGTGCCGAGGTTGGGCACCACCACCTCGTCCAGCATCGTGTAAACGCTGGTGTAGGCCACCTCGGGCATGGTCTCAAAGTCTTTGTTCAGGGCGGCCAGAAAGACCGAACTGTCACGCTGCTGCCAGATGGCGGGCGAGCACGGCAGCACGCACAGCGCATGGGCGTCGAGGGTGCCGTGGTGGGAACCCGACAGCGACACCAGGTCGTCCACCTGGGCACGGATGTCGGGCCAGAAGCGCAACGCCCAGCGCGGCACCATGCCGCCCTGGCTGTGGCCGATGATCTGCACCTTTTGCTGGCTGCGGCGTGCCATTTCCCGCACCGCGTAGACCACGTACTCCGCCGCCACCTGGATGTCGCCCATGCCGTTTTGCGGCAGGTCCACCGTGCAGTACGGGAAGCCGATCTTCTCGAGCTGCGGCACGTAGTTCCAGCTGAAGGTGTTGCGGGCGTTGGTTGCGGTGCCGTGCACCAGCAGCACCGGGGTGCGGGTGGCGTTGTCCACGCCGGGGCTGCAGCGCAGGCTGGCCGCCAGGTTGAACGAGGGTGTTTCCAGCGGCCGGACGTTGGGCGCAGGGGCGATGGGCGTTGGGGCAACCGCCGCTGGCCGTTCGGTCACTGGCGCTGCGGCCGAGGGCGTCGCGCCGTCCCCACCGCCACCACAGGCCTGCAGCACAACGGCGCTCAGCACAGCGCATACAACGTGAAGTCTCATGGTCTGCACGGCCTCTGGGGCATTCGAATGGTGCTCCAGTGTAGAACGCAGACAGGCCTGCCCGTCTCGGGAATGACCCGGTGTCAGTTGCCCGATGCCACGTAGGGCTTGAGCGGGGGCTCGGCGCTGACCGACGGTGTCAGCAGGATGCCGGGGGTGAAGGTGAGCGCCGCCATGCTGATGAAGTTCAGCGGGAACATCACCGGGTCAACGCCCGGCATGAAGGGCTTCAGGCAGATCGAGCGGGGAATGCGCTTGGGGTCGGCCGGACCGGCGTGGATGATGGCGTCGAGCGCCAGCGCGTGGAACACCGGGTCGGACGTGCCCGCCAGCAGGTGGTCGGCAAAGTTCAGTGGGCAGACGTCCTGGCTCGCGATGTTGCGCACCTGGGCCGCGTTGACACCGGGGCCCACGCGCAGGCTGGACGTGCCGCTCTGGTTGAAGTTGGGCACCGCCACCTCGTCGGTGCGGGTGTAGAGCGCGGTGTACGAGATGCCCGGCACGGTCTCGAAGTCCTTGTTCAGCGCGGCCATGAAAGCCGAGCCGGTGCGCAGCTGCCAGATGGCGGGGGCACAGGGCTTGAGGCAGGCTGCCACCGCGTCCAGCGTGCCGTGGTTCACACCGGCGAGCGAGATCAGGTCGTCGATCATCGGGCGGACGTCGGGCCAGAAACGGATCGACCAGCGCGGCAGTGCGCCGCCCATGCTGAAGCCGATGATGTGGATTTTCTTGTTGCCGGCACGGGCGTAGGTCGTTCGGATGGCGTGCGTCACGTACTCAGACCCCACCTGCAGCTCGGACGAACCCAGCACCGGCAGGTCCACCGCGCAGTACGGGATGTTGGCCTTTTGCAGGAACGGGATCCAGTTCCAGCCGTAGTTGCTTTTGACGGTCTGGCCGGCACCGGCGATGAGCAAGACCGGGCTGCGGTCGGCGGTGCCGATGTTGCCGCTGCAGCTGATGCGCTCGTTGAGCGTCTGGATGGGCGTTTCAAACGCCAACGGCTGGGCCGCCTGGGCGGCGCAACTGAATGCCAGGCCCGCGAGGCCCAGGAAAGCAGCAAATCGATGCATCATGTTGTCTCCTGCCGCCATGGGCTTTAATACTTTTGAATTACCCAGCTTAACCGGCAATCGCCCTTTCGCCTAATCGCCACCCGCCAAGGCACGCCGCGTCAGTCAAAACGGTAGTTCGCCTGGACCTGCTGGCCACAACGCAGGGTCTGGCCATCACCGGCCAGCACGATGGCGTTCATGCCCCAGGTCAGCGCGCCGTTGAGACGGGCGTCGCGGCGCTGGGCCAGCAGCAGGTCGCCGACCGCATGGCCGCGCTCGGCGGTGAGGGGGTCAATGTCGGGGATGGGGCAGCGCGCACAGGGCTTCACCAACCGCAGCTGCATGGCCTCGGCACCGTCGCCGATCTGCAGGCGGTCCAGGTGGTCTTCGTCGTAGGCCTCCAGCCCGCTCAGCACCACATTGGGCCGGAAACGTTCCATGCCCACCGCGGCATGGCCGGCCTCGGCCAGTTGGCGGTTGAACAGGGCCAGCGACGACTCGCCCGCCACCAGCACCGCAAACCCGTCAGAAAACTGGTTGGGCGCCTCGACACCACCGGTCCAGCGCTTGTCGGACAGGCGTTTTTCGTCCGGGTCAAAACGCACCAGCCGCAGCGGGCCGAGGCCGCTGCCACCGGGCGACAGAAAGTCGGTGAACCACTGGGCTGCCAACGCGCCCATGTCGTAGGCCGGCACCTCGTCGTTCCAGACACGCACCGTCACCGGCTGCTCGGCCACGCCAATCGCCAGGTGCAGCGCCAGCATGCCGGGCGCGCGCAGCACCATGTCGTCGTGGCGCAAGGTGGGCCGGATCAGCGCCATGCGGGGCAGTTCGCGCTGCGAGACAAACTCGCCCTCGGCGTCCACCACCATCCAGGCACGGTCGAGGTCCAGCCCGGTGTGGGTCAGGATGGCCTCGTTGACCGCCACACCCGCACAGGACTTGATGGGGTAGACGTAAAGCTGTGCGATCCGGGCGTGGACGTCGGCGAGGGGTTCGGTCATGTTGGGCATCTCAATTCAAGACAAGGTTCACGAATTGTCGTGGCAACGCAGCCCACATGAACAAAAGGCCAGGGGGTGCCCGGCCTTCTGCAACGCGCCCAAACGGGCGCAATTTCGGAGCGCTCAGTACGTCACGTACTCGCGCAGCTTCGGCTCAACACTGCTCTTGGGCATCAAGGCCACCGAAGTGGCGAAGGTGAACATTGACTTGGTCAGAAAGTTCAGGGGCAGGGTCACCAGGTCAACACCTGGTGCGGCCAGCTTCGTGCACAGCCCCAGCCCTTGCCCCTTCAGGCGCGCCAGGCTGGCAGTGCCTTTGTGCTGCAGGGCATCAAGTGCAATCGCAAAGGGAATCGGGTCGTAGGTGATGGCCTGGAAGTGGTCGGCAATGTTGGTCAGGCAAATGTCCTGCGTGGCGATGTTGGCGCGCGCGCCGTCACCGGTCCGCAAGCTGGAAATGCCACGCTCTTCGTCAAAGTTCGGGATGGCCACGTCGTCGGTGCGCGTGTAGACCGACGTGTAGTCAATGCCAGCGAAGGTTTCACCGCCTTTGTTGAGCGCGTCGATGAATTTGGAGCCCACCGAGATTTGGGTGAAGGAGGTGACACAGGTCAGCGCGTCGATCGTGCACAGCAAGTTGCCTTCAATCAAACCGTGGTAAGCCGCCGCCACACCAATGAAGTCTTCCACCATGGGACGGGTGTCGGCGAAGTACTTCAAGGACCAGCGGCCTGTGGCGCCACCCTGGCTGTAGGCGATCACGGCCATGGGGGTCTTGGTGATTTCATGCACCTTGCGGATCGCGTAGGTCACGTACTCCGAAGCAATTTGCAGGTCGCCCGTGTGTTTGAACGGCAGGTCCACCGTGCACCATGGCATGCCCAACTGGTCGAACGAAGGGATGTAGGTCCAGCTCAATTCGCTGTCCGCCGTCATGGTGGCCGCCGGGATCATCAGCACGGTGCGGCCCGCATTCGGGCCAAAACCGGCGCTGCACTTCATGGCTCCCAGCAGCGTGTTTTCCGGCGTCAGCAGACCGTCGGTCAGGGTCTTGGCCACAGGTGCCGCTGGGGCGGCAGGGGCCGCAAGGGCAGGCGCGACCGCAACGGCAGCGGGTTGTTCAGTCGGTGTGCTGACCGTGTCGCCGCCGCCACCGCAAGCGGCTAAAAACAACGCTGCCGCCAGAGAAATAGAGAGTTTCAACATAACGCACCTTTAAAAAAGAGGCCTGCCAGCTAACACAAAGAAATTCACAAAACCAACAAAACGCCGATTTATTAGTAAAAAAGTATTAGCAAGATACGTGCGCGGCCGCGTGGTGGATTCGCGCTTCATCAAATTGCGCAGGCTCCACTGGAAAAAAAGTGCCAACCTGTTCACGAAAACACAGCATGTCCCTCTTGAATGTGCGACGACGCACAGACAAAGGGGTCTTGTAAGGTGGTCTTGTCGCCTCGGGAAATGGCCGGCGCCAACCCCGGTTGGGCACCCTGCTGGGGCACTTGGCGCACCAATTTGAACCGCCCAGTTCAATCCTGCACTGCAAAGTCTTACGCCCAGCCCGGTGAACAAAGGCCATCCCCTGAGGCGGGGCCTCACGGAGGCAGCCCCCTACAATCCGGCGATGACTTTGCACTTGGACGTGTGTATCCGCGGCGGCGGCATCGTGGGCATGGGCCTGGCGTTGCAGCTGGCCAGCCAGCGCCTGCGCGTGGGCCTGGTGGCCCATGCGGCGCCGGCCGTGCAGGATGTGCGCGCCTACGCGCTGAACGCCGCGTCGCGCGCACTGCTGACCACGCTGCGTGTCTGGCCTGACGCCCACCACGCCACGCCGGTGCGGCGCATGGACATCTGGGGCGACAACGGCGGCCACCTGGCGTTTGACCAAGCCGACCTGGGCTGCGACGCGCTCGCCTGGATCGTCGATGTGCCTGCGCTGGAGCAGCAGCTCCACCAGGCCATTGGTTACCAGCCGCTGATTGAACGCCTCAGCCCCGAATCCCCGGCACCCACCGCCGCACTGGAAGTGATTTGCGAAGGCCGCCACAGCCGCCAGCGCGACGCACGTGGTGCCAGCCTGGCGCTCCACCCGTACGGCCAGCGCGCCATTGCCGCCCGCCTGCAGTGCGAACAGCCCCACGGCGGCGTGGCCCGGCAGTGGTTTGCCAACGGCGAGGTGCTGGCCTTGTTGCCGATGGCGGGGAACTCCCTGGCCTTGGTCTGGTCAGTCTCCCATGCCCATGCCGACGAACTGCTGCAGTTGCCTGCCCCCGCTTTTGAGGAACGGCTGATGTCGGCCAGCCTCGGCACGTCCCACCGCTTGACCTTGACCAGCGAGCGCGCCAGCTGGCCGCTGATGCTGGGCCGGGCTTCGCGCTGGGTCGGCCCTGGCTGGGCGCTGGCCGGCGACGCCGCGCACTGCATCCACCCGCTGGCCGGCCAGGGCCTGAACCTCGGCCTGGCCGATGTGGCCGAACTCGCCAAGGTGTTGGCCGCCCGCAGCGGCAGCGACTACTGGCGCAGCCTGGGCGACCTGCGGCTGCTGCGCCGCTACGAACGCGCCCGCCAGGCCGACGTGGCCGCCATGGCGGGCTTCACCGACCACCTGCAGCGGCTGTTTGCCCAGAACGACGGCCCCTGGCCCGCGCTGCGCAACGGCGCCATGCGTGCGGTGGAGCGCAGTGGCCCGGTCAAGCACTGGCTGGCACGCCAGGCCATGGGTCTGGCGTGAGCGTCTTCGTCTTCACTTCCCCACACTTTTTCATTCCATCAGGCTCTGCCATGAACACTCGTTTTTCCCTGTCGTTGCGCGCGCTGCTGGCAGCGCTGTGGCTGTTTGCCGTGGCCACTGCCCAGGCGCAATCGCCAGAAGCCACCATCCGCAAAAACCTGGCCGAGCGCCTGCCCAACCTGCCCAAGATCGACGAGGTGCGCAAGACGCCGATGGAGGGCCTGTTCGAGGTGCGCGCCAATGGCACCGACATCTTCTACACCGACGCCAAAGGCGATTTCCTGGTGCAGGGCAACCTGATCGACACCGTGGGCCGGCGCAACCTGACCGAAGAGCGCACCGAGAAACTGCTGGCGATTGACTTCAAGACCCTGCCCCTGAAAGACGCCTTCACCCTGGTGCGCGGCAACGGCAAGCGCAAGATCGCGGTGTTTGAAGACCCCAACTGCGGTTACTGCAAACGCTTCGAGCGCGACCTGCAAAAGGTCGACAACGTGACGGTCTACCTGTTCCTCTACCCCATCCTCGGCGCCGACTCGGTGGACAAGTCGAACAACATCTGGTGTGCCAAGAACAAGGCCAAGGCCTGGCACGACTGGATGCTGGAAGACCAGACGCCCGCCAGCGCCAGCTGCGACACCGGCGCGGTGCAGCGCAACGTCGAATTCGGCCGCAAGACCAAAATCACCGGCACACCCACACTGGTGTTCACCGATGGTTCGCGCGTTCCAGGCGCCATCAACGCCCAGCAGGTCGAAAAATTCCTCGCAGACGCCGGAAAATAAGAAGAATCGGCATCAGGCCTTAGTGAAACCTAGCGATACAGCTATTGATTCAATAGCACACCTTCCCCCACACCCACCGGTTGCCCCATGAACACCGACCTCCAAACGCTCGGTGTCCCCGAACCGCTCCAGCATTTCCCGCCCACCGTGGCCGAGGTGGTCGCCCGGCTTGACCGCCTGCAACCCACCACCTACGCCCGCACCCGCAACGCGCTGGACGGCGCCGTCTCGGGCCTGTCGCCTTACTTTACCCACGGCCTGGTGAGCCTGCCGCAAGCCGCCATCCGGCTGTCGCGCCACCACCGGCTCGGTTACGACGACAAGCTGGTGTTCGAGTTCGGCTGGCGCGCGTTTTTTCACCATGTCTGGCGCCATGCGGGCGACGGCGGTGACGCCATCCTGCAGGCCATGCGCCCGGTCACGCTGTGGCCAGGGGCGTACAGCAACACCGTGCCCGCCGACGTGCGCGAAGGCCGCTC
>JAFEHU010000083.1 GCA_017848435.1 Burkholderiaceae bacterium
GCCCGCCACCGACCACAAGGCCAGCGACAAACCCGTGCTGGCTGAAACCGCGCCGGCGGCCACGCCCGCCGAGCCGGAGCCGCTGGAACTCCCGTCGCGCCCGATTGCCAAGGTGGTGCCACCGCCCTGGAACTACCGGCCGCCCGTGCCCGTGGTGGTGGCGCCACCGCCGCCGCCACCAGAGCCAGTGACCGTGGTCGCCAACAACATCGTCAGCTGCGTGGCCCGGCGCACCGTGACCGACGACGAAGAAAAAACCGCCATCGCCTGCCGCAACGCGAGCGGCGTCAAGCAGGCGGTGTTCCTGCGCATCCAGGCTAGCGGCGTTGCCGGCCTGCCGCCCCCCGAGGTGGAAAAAGCCGGCCACCTGCTGGCTCCCGGCGAGACCAAAACGCTGGTCGCGCTGGCGGTGGTGGCCCGGCCGGCGCAGGTCGCGTTTTCGTACACCCACCAGCCGCGGCCGTGAACCCGGCAGGCAACGTTCGTCACACCGGGCGGACGGCGCCTGCCTTCACGCCGCAAATCAGGCTCTACCAGGATTGGCTGCGCGACCAGCGCAGCCTGGCATTTCCCGACTACCCGGCGCTCTGGCAGTGGTCGGTGGACGACCTCAGCGCCTTCTGGCAAAGCATCTGGGATTACTTTGACGTGCAGTCGCCCACGCCACACAGCGCGGTGCTGGTGGAACGCACCATGCCCGGCGCGCGGTGGTTCCCCGGCGCACAGGTCAATTACGCGCGGCAGGTGTTCCGACACGTGGCGGCAGCCGAAGCAGCCGGTCAGCCCGCACTCATCGGCCGCAACGAGAAGGGCGTTCACCGGGAACTGTCCTGGCCCGAACTGCGACGGCAAGCCGCGTCGCTCGCGCTGCACCTGAGGGCGCAGGGCCTGCAGCCTGGCGACCGGGTGGCCGCCTACCTGCCCAACATCCCCGAGGCCATGGTCGCGTTTCTGGCGGTGGTGAGCCTGGGCGGCGTGTGGAGCATCTGCGCGCCCGACATGGGCACGGCGGCCGTGCTCGACCGCTTCAAACAGATCGAACCCAAGGTGCTGATCGCCTGCGACGGCGTGACCTACGGTGGCCGCGACATCGACCGCCGCACTGTGCTGGCCGAGCTGCGCGCGGCGCTGCCCAGCGTGGCGCATGTGGTGGTGCATTACGAACTGAATGCTACAGAATCAATAGCTGAATCGGCAGATTTCACTGAGGCTTGTGGCCGAAATGATGCCGAAACGGCAGCTTTTGAGCCACTCTGGCTGCCGTTTGACCACCCGCTGTGGATTGTGTATTCCAGCGGCACCACCGGCCTGCCCAAACCCATCGTGCATGGCCACGGCGGCACCGTGCTGGTGGCGCTGGCGCTCAAGGTGCTGCACAACGACATTGGCTGCAGCTACGCGCCCAACTCGTTTGGCGAGCGCTACCACTGGTACAGCTCCACCGGCTGGGTGATGTGGAACGCGCAGATGAGCGGCCTGCTGAACGGCACCACCTGCGTGCTGTACGACGGCAACCCCGGTGGCAGCAAAGACAAACCCGACTGGACCACGCTCTGGCGCTTCGCCGCCGACCTCGGTGTGACCTTCTTCGGCGCCGGCGCCGCGTTCTACGCCAACTGCATGAAGGCCGGCGTCGATCTGTCCGCCATACCCGGGTTAAACCGCGTGCGTGCGCTGGGCAGCACCGGCTCGCCGCTGAGCGAAGACGCACAGCGCTGGGGCACCGAACAAATGGCCCGCGTGGGCGTGCCCGACATCTGGTGGTGCAACATCAGTGGGGGAACCGACTTTGCGGGCGCCTTCATCGGCGGCCACCGCGAACTCCCCTTGGTGCCCGGCGAAATGCAGTGCCGCCTGCTGGGCTGCGCGGTCGAGTCGTGGGACGAGCAGGGCGCGCCGGTCATTGGCGAGGTGGGCGAACTGGTCTGCACCGCGCCCATCCCGTCGATGCCGCTGTACTTCTGGGGCGACCAAGGCAACCAGCGCTACCTGTCGAGCTACTTCGACATGTACCCGAACGTTTGGCGCCATGGCGACTGGCTGAAGATCACCGCCGACGGCGGCTGCACCATCTACGGCCGCTCCGACGCCACCATCAACCGCCACGGCCTGCGCATGGGCACCAGCGAGCTGTACAGCGCGGTGGAAGCGCTGCCCGAGGTGCTCGATTCCATGGTGGTTGATCTGGAATACCTCGGCCGCGAGAGTTACATGCCGCTGTTCGTCGTGCTGCGCGAGGGCCTGGTGCTGGACGACGCGCTCAGCGCCCGGCTCAACCAGGCCATCAAGACCGCGCTCAGCCCGCGCTTCGTGCCCAACGCGGTTTTCCAGGTGCCCGAGATTCCGCGCACGCTCTCCGGCAAAAAGCAGGAACTGCCGATCAAGAAATTGCTGCTCGGTCAGCCGATCGACAAGGTCGTCAACCGCGACGCGATGGCCAACCCGGGGTGCCTTGGCTGGTATGTGGACTTTGCACAGCGCCGATCCGAAGCAGGCTAGAAAAAGCCCCGGCCCTTGTCAGGGGGCCGGGGCAAGAGCGGTCAGAGAACCACGCCCGAGGAGAGAAGAGGGTGTCACAGCGCGAGACTGTCCTGAATGAATCAGAAGAGGTAGCAGGGCGTGCCCGGCTGTGACGGAAACTGGTGGGGTGAATGTGTGCTTGCCATGGGTCTTATTAAGCGCCCGTGCCGCCGCTGCCAAGGCGCGAACAGGGGTTGAAAATCCACGCTGTTGCACGGCATGCCGCGCACTGGCGGCGTCAAGATGCTGGGTTGGGCACGCAGCGCAGAGCAGAAAACCAGCGCCTTCGTTATAATCCGATGGATCGATTCGCTATCCGCTTCATGAATCGGCACAATCAAGCTGCCCCCTCAAGCCGCTCTTTTGCCCAAGCGCCAAGCGGGCCTCTGGCCAAATCGGCAACCACGCGCCGGCAGCAGCACCCCAGGGTGCCACCGCTTGGCCCGGCCCGCTATCCCCAATGAACAGGACCCCTCGTTAATGGCAAAAGAAGAACTGATTGAAATGAACGGCAAAGTGTCCGAAGTGCTGCCCGACTCGCGCTTCCGCGTGACGCTGGACAACGGCCACGAACTCGTCGCCTACACCGGCGGCAAAATGCGCAAGAACCACATCCGCATCATCGCTGGCGACGCCGTGTCGCTGGAACTCTCCCCCTACGACCTGACCAAGGGCCGCATCACGTTCCGCCACATCGCGGGCCGTGGCCCAGCGCCGGCCGCACGCCGCCGCTAAAGCCCCGCGCGCCGCGCTACAGGGGGTGTTCGGTGTAGAACCGGCCCCCATGGAACAGCAGCGGCGCGGCGTCCGCCTGGTGGGTGCAGCGCAGCACCTCACCGACAAAAATCACATGGTCGCCTTCCTCGTAACGGCTGCGGTTGACGCACTCGAAGGTCGCCACCGCGCCCGCCAGTAGCGGCGCACCGCCCGCGCCGGGCGTGCTGTCCACCCCCACCCACCGATCTTGCACGCGGCTGGCAAAACGCTCGGCCAGCGTCTGCTGCGCCACCCCCAGCACGTTCACCGCGTAGTGGCTGCAGCCATGGAACGCCGCCAGCGCGCTGGCATTGCGCGACAGACTCCACAGCACCAGCGGCGGGTTCAGCGACACCGAGTTGAACGAGTTCACCGTCATGCCCAGCGGCGTGCCGTCCTCCAGGCGCGTGGTGACGATGGTGACGCCGGTGGCAAACATGCCCAAGGCGGCGCGGAATTCGGGGGCACTGAAACCGGGCGGCGCGGCGCCGGGTGCGTCGGTGGCCAGCGCGCCAGCCACCAACGCATCGGCCGGGGAAACAAGAGCTTTCATCCGGCCATTATTGTGGAAGCCCGGCCACCGCGTTGGCACCCGCCCTATGCCTCTGGTCGCCGCTGGGACACAACCCGCACACCGCGTCGCCAAGTTTTACACAACGCCGGGGGGCAGCGCGTCCGTGCTGGCCGACAATAGCGGCGCGTGACGACCGTTCCAGACCTGTTTTCCGACCCGTTATCCGGCATCCTGTGCCGCCTGCGCCAACTCGGTGCGCCCTGGCTGCTGCTGGCCGCGGGCCACGCCCATGCCGCCGCCCCCTGCGACGACTTCGTGCGCTGGCTGCCCGCCCTCAGCGCGGCCGACTGCCGCGACGCCCAGCTCCAGCCCGCCGAAGGCGCCCGTTCGGTGCGCGGCCAGCCGATCTACCAACGCGACGTGGCCGTGCCCGAGCCGCGCCTGCGGGTGCTGGTGGTGGGGGGCATGCACGGCGACGAGATGTCGGCGTCGGCCCTGGCGCTGCGCTGGCTGGCGCTGGCCCAGGCCGACCCGGCCGAGGTGAGCTGGCGCTTCATCCCGGTGCTCAACCCCGACGGGATGTTCCGCGCCACGCCCCAGCGCACCAACGCGCGCGGCGTGGACCTGAACCGCAACTTCCCCACGCCCCACTGGCAGCGCGACAGCCGCGTCTACTGGGAGCAGCGCACCCGCAAAGACCCGCGCCGCTACCCTGGCCCGCGCCCGTTGTCGGAGCCCGAGTCGCGCTTCTTGCACAACGAGATGGGCCGTTTCCAGCCACACCTGATCGTCAGCGTGCACGCGCCCTATGGCCTGCTGGACTTCGACGGCCCGGCGGTCGAGCCGCCGCGCCGCCTGGGCCGGCTGCACCTGGACCAGCTCGGCGTGTACCCCGGCTCGCTCGGCAACTACGGCGGCGTGCACCGCAGCATGCCGGTGGTGACGATCGAACTCGCCAGCGCCACCGAACTGCCCCAAGCCGCCGACGTGGCCGCCATGTGGGCCGACCTGCTGGTCTGGATGCGCGAGCGTTTGCCGAATATGGCGCCCGTGCCAGCGCCGTTGCCGGAGCCCGTCACCGTGCCGTGGACCGATCCGCTGCCCGAAACGCCCCCAGCCGCCCCAGTTTCAAGCGAAACCGACCCTGGGCCTTAGTAAAAGCTCGCGGTTCAGTTAAAAAAAATTGTAGCGCTCAGTGGGTGGTTTCGGCCAGCGTTTCCAGCAGCGCCTGGGCTTTTTCTTCCGAATACCAGCCCTCGGCCCGGGCCAGCACCTCGCCGCTGCGGCTCAGCACCACCGCGTGCGGTTGGCGGGTGCTCGTCAGGCCGGCGGCGCGCACGAACTGGTCGCGGTCGGTGAACACCGGCACCATGCGGGCGCGGTCCTGGCGGTTGGGGTAACGGGCGAGGAGAAACGCCTCCAGCGCCTCGCGGTGGCTGGCGTTGCCGGGGTCGTTCAGCACCGGCATGCGCAGCCAGGCAATGCCCGGTTCGTCCTGCAGGCGCAGGCCTTTCACCCAGCTGTCCAGGCCGAGCGCGTGCGAGCGGTCAAACCCAATCAGCGCCAGCGTGCGCTCGGCCCCCAGGTCTGCCGGCAATTGCAGGCGTTTGTGGTTCAGGTCTTTGGCCGCCAGCGGCGGCAAACTGCCCATCACACTGCGCTCGCTTGGAAAACCGAGCGCCAGCGCGCACGCCAGCAGCACCGCTGCCAGCCAGAAAACGGCGTCTTTCCCGTGTTGAACCGAATAACCCATGGTCACACTCCCTGTGGTGGCGACACTGTGGCCTGCATGCAATTTCCGTGCAAGCACAAAAGTGTGACGGGGGGTGACCGGCGCAGACATGGCGTCTACCGCGCAGACGCGGCGCCCAAAAAAAGACGGGCAAGGCTAAAATACACCCCATGCGTCAAGCCACCGCCCCATTTTCCCTGCCCATTCCCCCCAGCGACGCCCAGGCCAGTGCTGCGGCCGCCACCTCCGCCCGCCTGTCGTTCCGTGAGCAGATGCTGCAGGCGCGGGAAGACGCCATTGTGTTGACGGTCAACCGCCTGCTGGCCGAAAAAGGCTTTGACGCGATGACGGTGGACGAGGTGGCCGCCTCGGTCGGCATTGCCAAGGCCAGCCTGTACAAACATTTCCCGAGCAAAGAGGCGCTCGCCGCCGCCGCCATGGTGCGCGTCATGCGGCAGGCGCAGGCCTTTGTGCGCACCGTGCCGGCCGAGCTGCCGCCGCTGGACAAACTCAAAACCGTCGCCCGCTGGACCATGGCGCTGCAGCTCTCGGGCGAAATGCCCTCGCTGCCGAGCCACAACTCGTCGCTGCGCGCCACACTGATGGACACGCCCGACTACATCAACGGCCTGATGGACGTGAGCGACCAGCTCGGCGCCTGGATCGAGGCCGCCCAGGCCAACGGCTCGCTCAACCCCCAACTGCCCCCCATCGCGGTGCTCTACACCATGTACGCCCGCGCCTGCGACCCGGTGCTGGAGTTCCTGAAGCTCGGCGGCCAGCACAGCGACGAGGCGATCGTTGAGCTGGTGATGAGCACCTGCTTCGACGGGCTCACGGCACGCTGACGCAGAACGCGGGCCGGAACGTGGCCTGCTCGCCTTTTTTGGCGTAGCCCAGCGGGTTGGCCACCACCCGGCAGCCCTGGCTCACGTAGTCGCTGGGGCAGTGCAGGTGGCCGTGCAGCCACAGGTTGGCCAGTGGCAACAGGTCGTCCAGCGCGTTGCAAAAGCCGGCGGTGCCCGGCGTCATGCCGTAGCGCGGGTCGGCGCTCAGCAGACTGGGCGCGAAATGCGTCACCACCACGGTGGTGCCTTCAAACGGCTGCGCCAGCGCACCGCGCAGCCACTGCTGGCAGACCAGCGCCTGTTCGCGCATGGTGTCGGCCAGAAACAGCGCACCGTGGCGGGTGGTGGCGGCCTTGTGGAGGTAGTGGTTGGCGGCACGGTAGGCTTTCTCGCGCAGCTGCAGCTCCCGCGTCAGCGGGGTCCCCGGGGCTGACAACGCGCCCGCCGCCTGCGCCGCCGTGGCCTTGCCCGACGGCACCGGCCGGGGCACGGCTTTGGCCTTGGGCACCGGCAGGCTGGCCAGCGCGTCGTAGTCGCTCCACAGCGTGGTGCCGACGAAACGCACCCCGTTGAGCACCAACGTCTCACGTTCCAGCCAGGTGATCTCCAGACGCTCGCAGGTGGCACGCAGCCGCGCGTGGGTGGCGTCAAAGTCCAGCAGGTCGTACTCGTGGTTGCCGGGCACAAACAGCACCGGCACCGGCCAGCCCGCCAGGTCTTTGCGCGGGGAAAAACGCGACAGGCCAAAGTCGCCGTCGTCCAGCGCACCGGTCAGCCGCGAACCCTGCTGGTAGGAGCCAATGTCGCCCGCCAGCACCAGCACGTCGGCCTCCGGCGCGGGCAGGGGCACAAAGTCGGGGTGGGACTCAAGGTGCAGGTCAGACAGCAGCTGGATGTTCATGTGCCGATTGTGCCGGGGCAGGGCGCCCATGCCCCGCGTGGTGGCCGCCATGCGCAAGCGGCATCAAGATCGCCTTGAAACCCTAGGGGAAAACCCTTATTCTTCTACCAGGTCCACCCCGAAAGCCTTTGTGAACATGCTCTCCCGCCTTTTTTCCGCCCCAACCACCACCGTGGCCGCCGAATTGCCCCCCACCGTGGGCATTGCCCAGCAGCTGATGGAACGCGCCGACGACCTCGGCAGCCGCCGCCCACGCGAAGCGCAGGAACTGCGCGACGCGGCCCGTGCCTTCCTGCGCGTGGTGCGTTAAGGCCTGCCGAGAAACGGCACAGCGCCGCTGTGCCACCATTGCGCCATGAACGCCACCCTGATCACCGTCCAGCACCCGCGCCGCGTGGAGCGCCTCGTCACCGGCCAGCCCACACAAGACGGCGCCGGCGTGAAGCTGACCCGCGTGCTGACGCCAGACCTGCAGCAGCGGCTTGACCCGTTCCTGATGCTCGACAACTTCGCCAGCGACAAGCCCGAAGACTACGGCGCCGGCTTTCCCAGCCACCCGCACCGCGGTTTCGAGACCATCAGCTACATGCTGACCGGCCGCATGCGCCACAAAGACAGCGCCGGCCACGAAGGCCTGGTGTCCGATGGCGGCGTGCAATGGATGACCGCCGGGCGCGGCGTGATCCACAGCGAAATGCCCGAGCAGCAAGACGGTGTGATGGAAGGTTTCCAGCTCTGGCTGAACCTGCCCGCCAAAAGCAAGATGCAGCCGCCCTGGTACCGCGACATCCAGCGCAGCGAGGTGCCCGAATTCACCACGCCCGAAGGCGTGACCGTGCGCGTCATCGCCGGCACCACCGTCACCGCCAACGGCCGCGCGGTGCCCGGCGCGGTGCAGCGTGCCGACACCGAACCGCTCTACCTCGACCTGCACCTGCCCGGTGACGTAGGCGAGTTCAGCCTGCCCGTGCCGCGTGGCCACAACGCCTTTCTGTACATTTACCGGGGCACGCTGCAGGTGCTGGACGACACCGGCGAGGCCAGCCAGGTCCCGGCCCAGCGCATGGCCATTCTTGGCAACAGCGGCGACGGCGTCACCCTGCGGGCCGACCCCGCCAGCACCGAGCCACCGCGCGCGCTGCTTATCGCCGGCAAACCCCTCGGCGAGCCCATTGCCCAGTACGGCCCCTTCGTGATGAACACCCGCGACGAGCTGCTGCAGGCGGTGAACGACTTCCAGAACGGCCGCCTCGCCTGAAACCGGGCCCGCACCGCGTTCACCCAACTTTACGCGGCGTTCAGACACCGCGCACCGTGCAGATACATGCGCCGCCGACACTGCATTCAACCCGATGCCAATGTCTGTGTATTGGGGGTTTTTAAAAGGACTCTCGCATGAACACCGTTCGCAAACCTCTCCAGGCCATCGCCCTCGCCAGCCTGCTGGCCGCCATGGGCGCCAGCGCCTTTGCGCAAACCGCTGCACCCGCAGCGCCAGCCGCCGCCACCGCACCAGCGGGCCCCGGCGGCCCACGTGACCACGCCGGCCGCCACGACCCCGCCAAGATGCAGGCGCACTTTGCCAAGCGCCAGGCCGAACTGAAAGCCCAGCTCAAGCTCACCGCCGCGCAGGAACCTGCATGGGCCCGCTTCACCAGCGCCATCCAGCCGCCCGCCAACTTCCAGCGGCCCGACCGCGCGGAGTTTGCCAAGCTGACCACGCCCGAGCGCATTGACAAGATGAAGGCCCTGCGCGCCGAACGCAACGCCCGCATGGACCAGCGCGCCGACGCCACCAAGACCTTCTACGCTGCGCTCACGCCGGAGCAGAAGAAAACCTTTGACGAGTCCACCCTGCGCCGCGGCCACGGTGGCAAACACGGCGGCGGACACCATAAGGGCTGATGCCACAGCGGCTTGTCCGCTGGCTTAAAGAAAATCCCTTCAGGGCCTGCGCGTACCGGACATTCCGGGCCGCGCCGGCCCTTTTTGCATGGTCAGCGCAACAGCGTCTTCAGTTCGCCGCTGGCGATCAGCCGGTCCAGGTCGGCCGCGCCGCCCACCAGCGTGCCGCGCACAAACACCATCGGGAACGTTGGCCAGCCGGCCCACATCTTCAGTGCGGTGCGCTCGCGCCACTGGCTGAAATAACTGCCGTAGCCCATGTAGTGAAAGGGCACACCGGCCGCGGCCAGGGCCGCACGCGCTTTTTTGGGGAACGGGTTGATCCCCATGCCCACCACCACCACCGGGTGCGTGGCCACCGCCGCCTGCACCGCGCCCACCAGCGGCTGGTGGTAACTGGCCACCCGGTGGCGGATGGCGGGGTGGACCTGGGCTTCGTCCAGAACGGCACGGGGCATGGCTTGTCTCCTTGGGGCCGGGCGGCACAACACCGCCCACAACGGCCCGCAGCATAGCGCCACACCCTGTGCCCGCATGCGGCCATGGGGATTGCGGTATCGTTGCGTTTTTGCGGGCCTGCCGCCCGCACAGCGACCGCAGGACCCCCATGAGCGTCAAGAAACCCGCCCCCACCGCCAAGAAATCCTCCCCCGGGGTAGACCCGTCGTCACGCATCCGTTTTGACGAGCCGCAACCGCTGCCCATCAAACTCATCCTGATGGTGGGCGGTGGCATCCTGCTGGTGGCGGCCGTCGCGTTTGTCGGGCTCTACAAGCTCAACGTGAAAAAGGTCGACAACGCGCCACCGCCCCCCACGCTTGGCATTGGCGACAAAGGCCGGCAAAACGCCCCGCCCGCGCCGGTGGCCATGACCCCGGTGGCGCCCAGCGCCGCCGCCAGCCTGCCCGGCACCCGCGTGGAGCCCGACGGCGCGGTGGTCGTCACCGACCCTTCGCAGTGCACCTTCCTCAAGCTGCACCTGCAAAACCTGGCCGAAATGACCGGCAACGCGCCCGACGAGGCGCTGCAGGAATGGATCCGTGGCAAACAGGCCATTGCGCGCGAACGCATGGCCACCATGGGTTGCTGATTGCTACTTTTTTGGTAGCTGAATCGGCAGGTTTTACTAAGGCTCAGGGCCGATTTGGTTTAAAAAATCGGCCAGGGTGCTCAGTAACTGAACGCGTAGCGCACCTGCACGAAGTTTTCACCCGGGTTGGGCTTCTTGAAGCTGGCGTTGGAGATGTGCTGCACCCGCAGGCTCACCTCGTCCTTGGGTGACAGGCGGTAGCCCACCGCCACGTTGTCGCTGAAATTCAGCGCGGTGCTGAAGCGCTTGCTGCGGGTCTCGTACAGGCGGTCGGTCAGCACGGCGCCAATGCCGGCCTCCACAAACCAGGGCGAGCGCCCCTGGTCAAAACGGTAGCGAAACATCGGCACCACCGCCACGCTGCCGTAGCTGCTGCGGCCGTTCACGCCCCGCACGTTCCAGTAGCCGAGGTTGGCCTCGATGTGGCCGTCCACCCGACCGCCCAGCAAGCCTTGCAGGCAGGCGCAGGGCCAGACCGCACCGACGTTGAGCGACTTCAGCTCGTTCTCACCCGCACCCACCTGCACAAAGGCGCCGGAAGGCGCGTAGCCCGCCGCCTGCACCGGGCTGTAAGCGAGGGCGGCCACCGCCGTGGCGGCGGTGGTCATGGCCAGGGCCAGCATGCGCAGTGGCGTCAACGTGGCGCGGGGCGTGTGGGCAACAGGGACAGCGGTCATGGCAAACATCTCACAACGGGGGTGGGCCGCGCCAACCCCCTTGGCTGGTGCTGGCAGGCCGTTCTGCACGGGTCGCCCATTGTGCCAACATCCGGCGCGTTCAGCCGCCGGATGAATGGTGTGCGGCCCGCGTGACAGATGCCACGGCCATCGCCTGCATCTTGCGGTAAGGTTCAGCCTGCGCGCGCCAGACGCCCGTACCGAGGAAATCCCATGTCCCCTTACCAAGAACCACACACCCAAGACGACCTGACCCGCACCCTCGTCACGGCCCCCGCGTCCACCGGCACCGGCTGGGCCGGCCGCGTGCTGCTGGTGCTCGCCCTCGGCGCAGGCGCCACTTTTCTGGGCTATTCCGGCTACAACTACTGGAAAAACAACGCCAAAGACGCGCGCCTGACCAGCATCACCGTGTTTGGCAAAACCTTCAACCTGCCCGGCGCCGACGCCACCCTGGCCCCGCCGCTGGCCACCTTGCCCGCCATTGACGTGGCCGCCACACCGCCCCCTGCCGCCACGCCCGGCCGCAGCGGCGGTGGTGGTGGCGGAGGAAGCGGTGGCGGCCACCGCAACAGCCGCGCCACCGGCAACGAGCTGCTGGTCTACCCACTGCCCCCCACGGCCGACGGCAAACCGGTGGACACCGGCCCGCCCAAGCCCCTGCCCACGGCCGAGATCGCCGGCGCTGGCGGCATTGCCCACATCGAAGTGGGCCGCAGCCGGCAACAGCAGGCCGAGGCCGCAGCCGCCGTCACCCAACCCGCCGACCGCGCCGCCGAATGCGACCTCTTGCGCGCCCGCAACAACGAGCTGGACGCGATGGTCCGGCAACCGCATTCGCCGCGCGTGCTCGAAGGCCTGAAAGACGAACGCAAACGCGCCACCGCGCGCCTCGGAGCCCTGCGTTGCTGACCACCACCGCGCCCCCCAGCTCGCTGCAAGCCTTGCAGGCCATGCCCCTGGCCGAGTGGCAAGCCGTGCTGTCGGGCCCGCTGGAAGACGCCGCCCGCTGGGTCGGCGCCGCCGCGCAGCTTGGCCATGCCGAAGCGCAGGCCGTGCTCGGCCAGTGGCTGCTGGACGGCCACGGCCTGCCGCGCGACGCCGCGCAGGCGCTGTACTGGTTTTTGCACGCCGCCCAACAGGGCCACGCCATGGGCATGAACATGGCCGGCCGCTGCCACGAACAAGGCTGGGGCACGGCGGTGGACTGTGGCAAAGCCGCCCACTGGTACCAGCAAGCCATCCGCACCGCCGCGCTGCCCCAGGCCCGCTACAACCTGGCCAACCTGCTGGCCAGCGGCCACGGCGTGGCACAAAACCACGCCGAAGCGCTGGCGTTGTACCAGCAGGCCGCCGAACAGGGCTACGCCAAGGCCTTCGCCAAACTCGGCCGGTATTACGAAGACGGCCTGCTGGTGCCGCAAGACGCCGACATCGCCCTGCGCTGCTACCAGCGCGGCGCCGAGGGCGGCGACTTCCGTGGCCAGTTTTGCTACGCCGGCATGCTCGCCGCCCAGGGCCGCCAGGCCGAAGCCCTGCACTGGCTCGCCCTGGTGCCCGCCACCGCCACCCCGCGCTACCTGCGCGAGGCCGGCGCGCTGCTCCTGCGCTCACCCAACGCCGACTTCAAGGCCATTGGCAGCCAGATGCTGGCCCAGGCCGACGCCAACATCGCCGTCACGGCCGCTTGATTGCTATTGTTTGTGTAGCTGGATCGCAAGGTTCTACTAAGGCCTGCGGCTGATTTGGCTTGAAAACAGCCGCCAAGAAGCGCGTCAGAGAGCTTCAAAGCCTGCGCGGCACCAATTCCCGGTAACCCGTGGCCCCGTCCACCGCCCGGCTGAACGCCCAGCCCGGCAGCAGCGCCACCACCACCTCGGCGGTGGTGCGCACCAGACTGCCCGGCATCAGGTGGCCGCCCGTCACCGCGCCCTGCGCGTCAGACACGCTGGCATGCAGGTGCGCGCCGTCCAGGCTCAATGTGCCAGAGAGGGTGAGCAACTCCAGCGGCGCAAGCGTCTCGGTGCCCTCGGGTTCGGCCGCGTAGCGCAGCACCACGCGCGAGAGGCTGCCCACCGCAGAGACGATGCAGCCGGCGCTGACACCGTGCGTGCGCGCAAGGTCAGCAAACGCCGCCTCCAACGCAAGCCGCAAATCGGCACCAGGGGGCAGGCGCAGGACGTGGATGTGCATGGTGGGCCGGGTCGGTGCGTCAGGCCGCTTCAAGGTAACGGCGCACCGCCGCCGGCACCGCCTGGCGCTGGGCCTGCTGCACGCGCAACAGCAGCGCATGGTGCGCCTGCGCCACCGCGTAGCGCTGGCACAGGTCACGCTGGATGCAGCCCAGCAGCGCAGCCGCCATCTCGGCATCGGCCAGCGCTCGGTGGGCCCGGCCGGAAGACGGCAGCCCATGAAACGCAGCCAGCGAACCGAGCTTGTGGTTGGGCGCCTCGGGGTAGAGCCGGCGCGCCAGCAGCAACGTGCAGGCAAACGGCTGCGGCGCCGCGTGTCCCACCCGCGCCAACTCGGCCGCCCAGAAGCGCCTATCGAACGACGCGTTGTGCGCCACCATCGGCGCTCTGCCCACAAAGCGGCTTGCCTCCGCCATCACCACCTCGGCCGGCGGCGCGGCCGCCACCATCGCGTTGCTGATACCGGTGAAGGCCTCGATGAACGGCGAGATGCGCACGCCGGCATTCATCAGGCTCTGGAAGCGGTCAACGATTTGGTCGCCCTCGACCAGCACGATGGCCACCTCGGTGGCACGGTCGCCCATGTCGGGCGACAGGCCGGTGGTTTCGAAGTCGATGACGGCGATGGGGGGCATGGGTCAGCTAAAACTGGCTCGATAACTCACCGGATCCAATGCACAGTGTTGATCAAGTTGCCCCGGGAGATCGAACAGCCGAGGCTCTTTGCGAAACTCAAAAAGCCGGTACAACGCTCATCAAACGTCGATATTCGCCGCCCGCAACGCGTTCTGCTCAATGAACTCCCGGCGCGGCTCCACCTCGTCGCCCATCAGCATGGTGAACACGCGGTCGGCTTCAATCGCGTCGTCAATCTGCACCCGCAGCAGGCGGCGCACGGTCGGGTCCATGGTGGTTTCCCACAGCTGGGCGGGGTTCATTTCGCCCAGGCCCTTGTAGCGCTGGCGGGCGGTGGCGTGTTCGGCCTGGCCGATCAGCCAGCGCATGGCCTGGCGGAAGTCGCTGACCTTTTCTTCCTTCTGTCGCTCGCCTTCGCCACGCAGCACCTTGGCGCCGTCGCCCAGCAGGCCACGGAAGGTGTTGGCGGCCTCTGACAGCGCGGCGTAGTCGGCGCCGTGCACAAAGTCTTGCGTGATGACGCTGCTCTTGATGTTGCCGTGGTGGCGGCGGCTGATGCGCAGAATGGGTTTGTCGCTGCGCACGTCAAACTCACTGGCCACTTCGGCGGGGATGCCGGTGGCGCTCAGCTCGCGCAGCTTGGCCTGCAGCGCCACGGCCGAGGCTTCGGCTTCGGCCGGGGTGTCGAGGTTCAGGGCCACGCCGTCGGCAATGGCGCGCAGGGCTTCGGCGTCCATGAAGCCGCCCAGGCGGGCAATCACGGCCTCGGCCAGCTGGTGCTTGCGCGCCAGTTCGGCCAGCGTGTCACCGCTGATGGTGGTGGACGCGGTGCCGCCGGTTTCCACACTCGCGCCGTTGAGCGCAATGCGCAGCAGAAAGCGGTCGAGTTCGCCGCCGTCTTTCAAATACTGCTCTTCCTTGCCGACCTTCACTTTGTAGAGCGGCGGCTGCGCGATGTAGATGTGGCCGCGCTCCACCAGCTCGGGCATCTGGCGGTAGAAGAAGGTCAGCAGCAGCGTGCGGATGTGGGCGCCGTCCACGTCGGCGTCGGTCATGATGATGATGCGGTGGTAGCGCAGCTTGGCGACGTCAAAGTCGTCGGCGCCGCTTTTGCCATCGGTGCCGCCGGCCTTGCCAATGCCGGTGCCCAACGCGGTGATGAGCGTGAGAATTTCGTTGCTGGTCAGCAGCTTCTCGTAACGCGCTTTTTCCACGTTCAAAATCTTGCCGCGCAACGGCAGAATCGCCTGGAATTTGCGGTCGCGGCCCTGCTTGGCGCTGCCGCCGGCGGAGTCGCCCTCCACCAGGTAAATCTCGCACATCGCCGGGTCTTTTTCCTGGCAGTCGGCCAGCTTGCCGGGCAGGCCCATGCCGTCCAGCACACCCTTGCGGCGTGTCATTTCACGGGCCTTGCGGGCGGCTTCGCGGGCCTTGGCGGCCTCGATGATCTTGCCAACGATGATCTTGGCGTCGTTGGGCCGCTCTTGCAAGTAGTCGCCCAGCAGCTTGCTCACAATGTCTTCCACCGGGCCGCGCACTTCGCTGCTCACCAGCTTGTCTTTGGTCTGGCTGGAGAACTTGGGTTCGGGCACCTTCACGCTCAGCACGCAGCACAGGCCTTCGCGCATGTCGTCGCCGGTGACTTCCACCTTGGCTTTTTTGGCCTGACCGTCGTCGTCGATGTACTTGTTGATGACGCGGGTCATCGCGGCGCGCAGGCCGGTGAGGTGGGTGCCGCCGTCACGCTGCGGGATGTTGTTGGTGAAACACAGCACCTGCTCGTTGTAGCCGCTGTTCCACTGCATCGCCACTTCCACACCGATGTTGGTGCCCTGGTCGCTCTGGCGGTCGCCCATGGCGTGGAAGATGTTGGGGTGCAGCACCTGCTTGCCCTTGTTGATGAAGTTCACAAAACCCTTCACCCCGCCAGCGCCGGCAAAGTCGTCTTCCTTGCCGGTGCGTTCGTCCACCAGGCGGATCTTCACGCCGTTGTTCAGAAAGCTCAGTTCGCGCAGGCGTTTGCTGAGGATTTCGTAGTGGAAGTCGTTGTTCTCTTTGAAGATGTCGGTGTCGGGCAGGAAGTGCACTTCGGTGCCGCGCTTCTCGGTGTCCCCCAGCACCTGCATCGGTGAAATGTCCACCCCGTTCACCGTCTCCACGATGCGGTTTTGCACAAAACCCTTGCTGAACTCCAGCACGTGCATCTTGCCCTCGCGCCGCACGGTGAGCCGCAGCATCTTGCTGAGCGCGTTCACGCAGCTCACGCCCACACCGTGCAGGCCGCCCGAGACCTTGTAGCTGTTCTGGTTGAACTTGCCGCCGGCATGCAGCTCGGTCAGCGCGATTTCTGCGGCACTGCGCTTGGGCTCGTGCTTGTCGTCCATCTTGATGCCGGTTGGAATACCACGGCCGTTGTCCACCACGCTCACCGAATTGTCGGAATGGATGGTGACCACGATGTCGTCGCAATGGCCGGCCAGCGCCTCGTCAATCGAGTTGTCCACCACCTCGAACACCAAGTGATGCAGGCCGGTGCCGTCGGACGTGTCACCGATGTACATGCCCGGCCGCTTGCGCACCGCTTCCAGCCCTTCCAGGATCTGGATCGCCCCTTCGCCGTAGCCTTCGCTGGCGCCCACCTGGTGCGCGTCAATCACCGGCTGGAAGTTGGAACTGTCGGCGCCGGCTTCACCTGCGTTGACACCCTGGTCAGGGTTGACTTCGGGTTGCGGGGGCGTGTTTTCTGTGCTCATGCTCAACTTCTTGCCTGGAAAAACCAGTGTTTTCTGAATCTCTTCAATGACCAAACCCGCGTCGGTCGCGGGTTTGGTGGGGGCGTTTGCTGGGGCCGTGGCGTCAGATGCGCATTGGCATCACCACGTACTTGAAGGTCGGGTGGTCGGGAATGCTCAGCAGCGCCGAGCTGTTGGAGTCGCTCAGTTCCACCTTCACCATCTCCTGGTCCATGTTGGCCAGCGCGTCGATCAGGTAGGTGACGTTGAAGCCAATCTCGATGCTGTCGCCGCCGTAGTCGATGTCCAGCTCGTCCACGGCCTCTTCCTGCTCGGCGTTGTTGCTGGCCACGCGCAAAGTGCCGGGTTCGATGTTCAGGCGCACGCCCTTGAACTTCTCGCTGGTGAGGATGGCGGTGCGTTGCAGGCTGGCCAGCAGCGCGGTGCGGCCCAGCGTGATGCTGTTTTTGTGGTTCTTGGGAATCACGCGGTTGTAGTCGGGGAACTTGCCTTCCACCAGCTTGGTGACGAACTCCATGCCGCCAAAGCTGAACTTGGCCTGGTTGCTCGCAAACTGCATCTCGATGCTGGGCTGGTTTTCACCACCGGTGTCGGACAGCAGGCGCTGCATCTCCAGCACCGTCTTGCGCGGCAGGATCACCTCCTGGCGCGGCACTTCCACGTCCAGCGTGGCCGATGCAAAAGCCAGGCGGTGGCCGTCTGTGGCCACCAGGCTCAGCTGCTTGCCCTCGGCCACGAACAAAATGCCGTTCAGGTAGTAGCGGATGTCGTGCACCGCCATCGCAAACGACACCTGGCTCAGCAGCGTCTTCAGCGTTTTTTGCGGCACGCTGAACACCGGGCCAAAACTCGCGGCCTCCTGCACCAGCGGAAAGTCTTCGGCCGGCAGCGTCTGCAGCGTGAACTTGCTTTTGCCACCCTTGAGAATCAGCTTGCTCTGGTTCGACTCCAGCGACACGGTCTGGTCGGCCGGCATGGTGCGCAGGATGTCGATCAGCTTGCGGGCACCCACGGTGGTGGTGAAGCTGCCGGCGTCACCGTCCAGCTCAGCGGTGGTGCGGATCTGGATTTCCAGGTCGCTGGTGGTCAGCTGGATCTGGCTGCCGGTCTTGCGGATCAGCACGTTGGCTAGGATCGGCAAGGTGTGCCGGCGTTCCACGATCCCCGCGACCGACTGCAACGCGGCGAGCACTTTGTCTTGAGTTGCTTTCAGAACAATCATGTCAACCTCTTCTTTAATTTCTTTAATTTAAATTAGCAGTAGTAGATAAGGGCCGCGCTTGCCTGGGGACAGCTCTATTTTCCCCTTTTTTATCAAGTACTTGGCGCACCTTGAAGGCTGTGGGCAGCTGTGCTTTCCGGCTGTACCCCAGGCTGGGACAACTTCTGAAAAAGACAGCGTCCTGTGGACAAGTAGCCACTTGTCCCAGATCTATCCCCAGCGTTTCAGAGGTGCTTGAAAACACGGTGTCAGCCCTTCAAAGTCTGTTCCAGCACATGCAGTTGCTGGTTCAGCTCGGTCATTTGCTGGCGTTCGCCAGAAATCTTGCGCACCGCGTGCAGCACCGTGGTGTGGTCACGCCCGCCAAACAGCTCGCCAATCTCGGGCAGGCTTTTCTGCGTCAGCTCCTTGGCCAGGTACATCGCGATCTGGCGTGGCCGGGCAATGCTGGCAGGCCGTTTCTTGGAGTACATGTCGGCGACCTTGATCTTGTAGTAGTCGGCCACCGTTTTCTGGATGTTTTCCACACTGATCTGCCGGTTCTGGATGCTCAGCAGGTCGCGCAGCGCTTCGCGCGCCAGCGCGATGGAAATCTCTTTCTGGTTGAAGCGCGAGTACGCGAGGATCTTGCGCAGCGCACCTTCCAGCTCACGCACGTTGGAACGCACGTTCTTGGCGACAAAAAACGCCACCTCTTCCGGCATCTCGGCCAACTCGGAACGCGCCTTGCTGATCAGAATCGCCACCCGCATTTCCAATTCTGGCGGCTCGATGGCCACCGTCAGGCCCGAGTCAAAGCGCGACACCAGCCGCTCGTGGATGTCTGGCAGGCCCTTGGGATAGGTGTCGCTGGTCATCACGATGTGCGACTTGCGGGCCAGCAAAGCCTCGAAGGCGTTGAAGAACTCTTCCTGCGTGCGTTCCTTGTTGGCGAAGAACTGCACGTCGTCGATCAGCAGCAAATCCAGCGAGTGGTAGCGCTGCTTGAACTCGTCAAAGGTCTTGCGCTGGTAGGCCTTGACCACATCCGAGACAAACTGTTCGGCGTGGATGTAGAGAACCTTGGCACCCGGCTTGTCGGCCAAGAGCCGGTTACCCACCGCGTGGACCAGATGCGTCTTGCCCAGACCGACACCGCCGTAAATGAACAAGGGGTTGTACAAATGGCCAGGCATGCCGGAAACGTGCATGGCGGCGGCGCGTGCCATGCGGTTGGCCGTGCCTTCAACCAGCGTGTCAAAGGTCAATGCGGTGTTGAGGCGGGTCTTGAAAGCGGCGTCGCCGGCTTCTTCATTGGCTGCCAAACCGGGCGGTTCGGCCACCGTGTCTTCAAACACGGCTTGTGAGAAGCTACGTTTGGCGGGCTCTTCACGCGGAGCAAGCGCTAACTCAAAGATCACCGGCTGGCCGGACACCTTTTCCAGCATGGCGGTGATCTTGCCCGCGTACTGGGCGCGCACCCAGTCCAGCTTGAAGCGGTTGGCGACCAGCAGCGTGACCTTGGTCAGGTCGTCGGCCACCTCGGCCACCAGGGGACGGATCCAGGTGTTGAACTGTTGTTCGGGCAGCTCCTGGGCCAGTTGGTCGACGCACGCCTCCCACAGGCCGTGGCTCGGGCGATGGGGCAATCCCTCACTCATACTTGGTTGTCGTTCTTGTGGATAGCTGATACGTTGGATGCCTCGGCATTGTAGTTCGCGAACAGGTTATCCACATCCGGGGTTAGGCCCCCTTGACACGCTGGTACGGGCCCGCGCGCCGCCAATAAATCCAATTAAATGCGCGGAGACACCAACATGCAGGAATTTTTTGCGATAATCATGGGTTTCCCTGATCCAGCCAGTTCGCAGACCCGCACTACAGACTTAGGTATAGCGTGCTTGTGCGTACTTGTATTTTCCAGCCGTGAGGCGATCAGGGTGCCTGGCCGGCGATCCGGCCGACCTCACCCATTACAGGACCCATCATGAAACGCACTTACCAGCCCTCGAAGACGCGCCGCGCCCGTACCCACGGTTTTCTGGTCCGCATGAAAACCCGCGGCGGCCGTGCCGTGATCAACGCGCGCCGTGCCAAGGGCCGCAAGCGCCTGGCCGCCTGAGTCCCACCGATTCGGCCACCCACGCTGACAGCACGGTGCAGCGGATGACCCAGCGTGCGCAATTTCAGGCTGTTCTGGCAGGCCAGACGGTCGCGCGCACCGCACACTTTGTGTTGCACCGCAAGCCGCTGCCGCCCGACGCGGCCGACGCCCTGTTTCCGCCTTGCCAAGACCCTGCCGCTGCACCTGCGGCGTGGGTGGGTGCCATGGTGCCCAAGCGCTGGGCCCGGCGCGCGGTGACGCGCAACGCCATCCGCCGGCAGATTTACACCCTCACCGCGTCTGCCGCCGACCAGTTCGCTGACGCGGCACACTTGGTGCGCCTGCGTGCTGGTTTTGCCAAAACCGAATTTCCGAGCGCGTCGTCGCCAGCGTTGAAAAACGCCGTGCGCGCCGAACTGCAGCAGCTGCTGGCCAGGGCACGGCCATGATGCGCCGTTTGCTGGTGCTGCTGGTGCGCGCGTACCAATTGCTGTTCAGACCCTGGATCGGCTCCAACTGCCGTTTCAGCCCCAGTTGCTCCGGCTACGCCATCGGGGCGGTACAGCACCATGGCGCGGCCGCTGGCAGCTACCTGGCACTGCGCCGTCTGGCGCGCTGCCACCCCTGGTGTGACGGCGGGACCGACCCGGTGCCCGACCATCCCCCCGCTTTGTTCAGCCGTTGGCTGACTTCCCCCCTCAAGAAATCCCTATGAACGATATCCGCCGCACCATCCTGTGGGTGATTTTTGGCTTTTCCATGGTGCTCCTGTGGGACCAATGGCAAGTCCACAACGGCAAGAAAGCCACGTTCTTTCCGTCGTCCACCAAACAGCTCAGCAGCCCGGCGGCCACCGGCGCGGCCTTGCCCGCCAGTGGCGCAGCCAGCGGCAACGGCAGCGTGCCAACCGCCGCCGGTGCGGTGGCGGGCGTGGCCGCCGTGCCTGCATCGGGCGGTGCACCGGCGGTGCGTGAGCGGGTGGTGGTGACCACCGACGTGCTGCGCCTGACCTTTGACAGCGAGGGCGGTTCGCTGGTGAAAAGCGAGCTGCTGAAGCACGCCGACACGCTGAACCCGGGCCAGAACGTGGTGCTGCTGGACGACAGCAAGGACCGCCTGTACCAGGCCCAGACCGGCCTGATTGCCGGTCCCGCCGGTGGTGCCTTCCCGACCCACAAGACCGTGATGACGGCCGTGCCCGGTGAGCGCACGCTGAAAGACGGCGTTGATACGCTGGTCGTCAAGTTCGAATCGCCCGAAATCGGCGGCGTCAAGCTGGTCAAGACCTACACCGTCAAGCGCGGCCTGTACGACATGGCGGTGTCGCACGCCGTTGTCAACAACGGCGCTGCCGCCGTGGCACCGCAGCTCTACCTGCAGCTGATCCGCGACGGCAACAAGCCGCCGGGCGAATCGTCGTTCTACTTCACCTTCACCGGCCCGGCCATCTACACCGACGCCAAGAAGTTCCAGAAGATCGAGTTTTCCGACATTGAAAAAGGCAAGGCCGAATTCGAGAAGCAGTCCACCGGCGGCTACGTGGCCATGGTGCAGCACTACTTTGCCAGCGCCTGGCTGCTGCCCAGCGGACAGGCCCACGAAAACTTTGCCCGCAAAGACCCGCAACAGGCCAACCTCTACGCCGTCGGCATGCTGACGCCGCTGGAGAGCATTGCCCCTGGCAGCACCCGCACCGTCGAGTCAACGCTGTTTGCCGGCCCGCAGGAAGAAAAGCTGCTGGAAGCACTGGCCCCAGGCCTGGAGCTGGTGAAAGACTACGGCTGGTTGACCATTCTGGCCAAGCCACTCTACTGGCTGCTGTACGCGCTGCACAGCTTCATCAACAACTGGGGCTGGTCCATCGTGGCGCTGGTGGTGTTGCTGAAGGCGGCGTTCTACTGGCTCAACGCCAAGGCCTACGCCAGCATGGCCAAGATGAAGGCCGTCACGCCGCGCATCACCGCGATGCGCGAACGCCTGAAAGACAAGCCGCAGGAAATGCAGCAGGAAATGATGAGGATCTACAAGGAAGAAAAGGTCAACCCCATGGGTGGCTGCTTCCCGATCCTGATCCAGATCCCGGTCTTCATTGCGCTGTACTGGGTGTTGCTGAGCTCGGTGGAAATGCGCAACGCACCATGGGTGCTCTGGATCCACGACCTGGCCGCGCCCGACCCGTTCTTCATCCTGCCGGTGGTCATGACGCTGACCACGCTGCTGCAGACCTGGCTCAACCCGACGCCGCCGGACCCGCTGCAGGCCAAGATGATGTGGATCATGCCGCTGGCCTTCAGCGTGATGTTCTTCTTCTTCCCCGCCGGCCTGGTGCTGTACTGGATCACCAACAACGTGCTGTCGATCGCGCAGCAGTGGTTCATCAACAAGAAGCTGGGCGTGCTGCACAAGCCGACCAACCCGCTGGATTTGTTCCGCAAGAAAGCCTAAACCCCGGCGCCGCACCTCGCGGCGGACCACCAGGCCGCACACCACCGTCACCGGGGTTGCGGCCTTTTCTTTTTGATGGAAGATCGCACCATGCTCGCGCGCCACACCCAACCGATTGTTGCCATTGCCACCGCGCCCGGGCGCGGTGCGGTCGGCATTGTGCGGGTGTCGGGCCAGGGCCTGGATGGCCTGGTGCATGCGCTGTGTGGCCACCCGCTCACGCCGCGCAAGGCCACCTACCTGCCATTGCGCGACAGCGACGGCCAGCCGATCGACCACGGCCTGGCCATCCATTTCCCGGCGCCGCATTCCTACACCGGCGAAGACGTGCTGGAGCTGCAGGCCCATGGCGGGCCGGTGCTGCTGCAGTTGTTGCTGGCGCGTTGCCTGGAAGCGGCCGCCCAGACCGACTCCGCCACCGGCTTGCCCGTGCTGCCCGGCCTGCGCGTGGCCGAGCCGGGCGAGTTCACCCAACGCGCCTTCCTGAACGACAAGATGGATCTGGCGCAGGCCGAGGCGGTGGCCGATTTGATCGACGCCAGCACCGAAGCCGCCGCCCGCAGCGCCACCCGTTCCCTTTCGGGCGCTTTCTCTCAGGAAGTGAACACCTTGCTGGCGGCGCTGGTCCACCTGCGCATGCTGGTGGAGGCCACGCTCGACTTCCCCGAAGAAGACATCGACTTCCTGCAGCGGGCCGACGCCACCGGCCAGCTCGCGCGGCTGCAGCAGCAACTCGCCACGGTGCAGCAGCGCACGCGCCAGGGCGCGCTGCTGCGCGAAGGCATCACCGTGGTGATCGCCGGGCAACCCAACGCGGGCAAAAGCTCGCTGTTGAACGCGCTGGCCGGTGCCGAGCTGGCCATCGTCACGCCAATTGCCGGCACCACCCGCGACAAGCTGACGCAAACCATCCAGATCGACGGCGTGCCGCTGCACGTGGTGGACACCGCCGGCCTGCGCCATCACGACGACGCGGCCGACGCGGTGGAGCAAATCGGCATCGCCCGCGCCTGGGACGCCATCGAGCGCGCCGACGCGGTGCTGTTCCTGCACGACCTGACGCGTGCGAATGCTCCTGAATACATAGCAGGAGATGCAGATATCACCAGGGCGCTGGCCGAAAAACTCTTAAAAAACGTGCCGGTGATCGACATTTGGAACAAATCCGATGCCGCAACGGCCCAAACGCCCCCGCCACACGCCTCGCAGGGGTTGGTTTTGTCCGCCAAAACCGGCGCGGGCTTGGCCGACTTGCGGCAGCGTTTGCTGGCCGTGGCCGGCTGGCAGGCCGCACCCGAAGGCCTCTACCTGGCCCGTGCCCGCCACGTGCAGGCGCTGCAGCAGGTGGCCAGCCACCTGGACCAGTCCGCGGCCTTGCTGGCCAGCGCCATGCCCGCATTGGACCTGCTCGCCGAAGAGCTGCGGCTGGCGCAGAACGCGCTGAACCAGATCACCGGCAGCTTTGATGCCGACGACCTGCTGGGCGAAATCTTCTCGCGGTTTTGTATTGGCAAGTGAGGGGTGAACGGCCTCAGTGCCCGGCGAATTCCACCAGGGTGAACAATGGCAGGCCGCCAGCCTTCAACCGGGCGGAGCCGCCCAGCTCGGGCAAGTCCACAATCGCCGCGCCCTCGATGACGGTGGCACCCAGCCGTTCCAGCAGCCGCTGGCCCGCCAGCATGGTGCCGCCGGTGGCGATCAGGTCGTCAACCAGCAGCACGCGCTGGCCGGCTTGCACCGCGTCGGTGTGCAGTTCCACCGTGGCGCTGCCGTACTCCAGCGCGTAGGTTTCCTCGATGGTGGTGAACGGCAATTTGCCTTTCTTGCGGATCGGCACGAAGCCCAGACCCAGTTCGTGGGCCACCACCGCGCCGAGGATGAAGCCGCGCGCGTCCAGCCCGGCCACCACGTCGGGCCGCCGCTCGGGCGCCTGGTAGCGGGCGACGAACGCGGCCACCAGCCGCTGGAACACAGCCGCGTCCTGCAGCAGCGGGGTGATGTCGCGGAACTGCACGCCGGGTGCCGGCCAGTCGGGCACGGTGCGGATGTGTTGTGTGAGGTACTGGGCCAGGTCGTCGGGGGAAGAGTGGGTCATGGTGTGCTCAGACAAACAGGGTTCGGGCAATGACGCGGGCTTGGCCGTCCACCACCAAGCCTTCGCCCATTGCGGGCACTTCGCGGGTGAGGGCCGTGATGTTGACCTGGTGGGTGACCCAGACCTCAAACTGCCGCATCGGGAGGCGTTGAAGGGCCGCACGCAGCGTGGCGCTGGCATCGGGCTGGTCCAGCCGGTCGCCAAAGGTGGAGTTGAGCGCGGGCCAGACCTCGTGCGTGCCCAGCGCCAGTTGCGCGGTGTCTGTACAGCGGCACCAGGCGCTGCTGCGCACTGCCCGGGGCACCAGCTGGCGTGTGCCCAGCCAGTGGCCGATGCGCTGGGCCTGTGCGCGACCGGCGTCGCTGAGGTTGCGCTGGGTCTCGCAGCGACCCAGCTGGAATTCGGGGGGATCACCAATGCCGGGCACGGTCTGGGCGTGGCGCAGCAGCAGCATGCAGCCGCCTGCCCGCAAGCGGGTCTCGGCGTCGGCCGAAGCGGCCTGCAGGCGTGTGGCCAACCCTGCGGTGGCCAGCGCCAGCAACGCGCGTCGCCGCAGAGAACACAGCGGGTCGGTTGGCGTCATGTCAACCTCGCAGCAGCTTGTCTTCGGCCAGCGCCAGGGTGTCGGTGCGGCCGGAAAGCACCAGCGTGTCGCCCTGCAGCAGCAGCATGGCGTCGTCGGGTGTTTCGGCCTTGCCGTTGTGGCGGCGCAGGCTCAGCACCCGCACGCCCACCGCGTGCAGCGCCAGCGCGCCCAGTGGCTGGTTCAGCGAACGGGCGGTGAGCGGCAAGGTCACGCTGGTCAAACGCTCATGGTCGCGTTCCAGAATGGTGTCGTCGTCGCTGCCGTGGAAGTAGCCGCGCAGCAGGCTGTAGCGCTCGTCGCGCTGGTCCTGCACCACGCGGATCACGCGGCGCATCGGCACGCCCACCAGCGCCAGCGCGTGGCTGGCCAGCATCAACGAGCCTTCGATCGCCTCTGGCACCACTTCCGTGGCGCCGGCCTGGCGCAGCTTTTCCAGGTCCTGGTCGTCCACGGTGCGCACAATGACCGGCACCTTCTGCGCGTGTTCCTGGATGTTGGCAATCACCTTGATGGCCGATGGCGTGTCGAGGTAGGTCACCACCACCGCGCTCGCGCGGGCCAGGCCGGCGGCCATCAGTGCCTGCAGGCGCGCGGCGTCGCCAAACACCACCGAGTCGCCAGCGGCTGCGGCCTGGCGCACGCGGTCGGGGTCGAGGTCGAGCGCCATGTAGGGAATGCTTTCGCGCTCCAGCATGCGCGCCAGGTTCTGGCCGCAACGGCCATAACCGCAGATGATGACGTGGCGGTTGGCGTTGATGGCCTTGCGGGCGATGCTGGTCATCTGCAGCGACTCCAGCATCCAGTCGCTCGACACCACCTTCATCACCAGCTGGTTGCTGTACAAAATAATGAAGGGCGTGGCCAGCATCGACAACACCATGCTGGCGAGGATCGGGTTCAGCAGGTTGGGCGGCACCAGGGCGTTGGACTGTGCGAGCGTCAGCAGCACAAAGCCAAACTCACCCGCCTGTGCCAGGTACAGGCCAGTGCGCAGCGACACGCCTGCCGGCGCGCCCAGCCCCCGCGCCAGCACCGTCACCACCACCAGCTTGAAGGTCACCGGCAGCACCACCAGCGTCAGCACCAGCGCCCAGTGCTCCACCACCTGCCGCCAGTCCAGCAGCATGCCGATGGTGATGAAAAACAGGCCCAGCAGCACGTCGTGAAAGGGCCGGATGTCGGTCTCCACCTGGTGCTTGTATTCGGTCTCCGACACCAGCATGCCGGCAATGAAGGCGCCCAGCGCCAGGCTCAACCCGGCCAGCTCGGTCAGCCAGGCCAGGCCCAGCGTGACCAGCAACAGGTTGAGCATGAACAGCTCGTCGCTCTTGCGGCGCGCCACCAGCGTCAGCCACCAGCGCATCACCTTTTGCCCGCCTACCAACAGCAGCGTGATGAGTGCGGCGGCCTTGACGCCAGCCAGTGCCAGCGCAAAAAACAGGCTTTCGTTCGGCGCGCCCAGTGCCGGGATCAGCACCAGCAGCGGCACCACGGCCAGATCCTGGAACAGCAGCACGCCCATCACCCGCTTGCCGTGCTCCGACTCCAGCTCGCCACGTTCGGTCATGAGCTTGACCAGAATCGCGGTGCTGCTCATCGCCAGCGCGCCGGAGAGCGCCAGGGCGGTCTGCCAAGGCATTTTCCAGAGGGTGGGGGCCAGCACCGCCAGAAACAGCGAGCCGGCGGTGGCCACGGCCATCGTCACCAGCACCTGCATCAACCCGAGGCCGAACACATGGCGGCGCATGGCCCGCAGCTTGTTGAGGTTGAACTCCAGCCCGATCACGAACATCAGGAACACCACGCCAAACTCGCCCAGGTGCCGCATGCCGTCGGAGTTCTGCGCCAGCGCCAGCGCGTGCGGCCCAATCACCACGCCCACCGCCAGGTAGCCCAGCATCGGCGGCAGCTTGAGCGAGCGGCAGGCCACCACACCGAGCACCGCAGCGGCAAGGTACATCAGCGTGAGCTCAAGGGACGACATGCCTGCATCGTATCAAGGCGCCGATAGAATCGGCCCAATGCCTCAGAAGACACCGACCACCCCGCCCTTCGACGCGGCACGCGCGCTGCGGCTGGCGCACGACACCTTCGACATCGAAGCCAGTGCGGTGCTGGGGCTCAAGGCACGCACCGGTGACAGCTTTGCCCGCGCGGTGGAACAGATGCTGCATTGCACCGGCCGGGTCGTGGTCATGGGCATGGGCAAAAGCGGCCATGTGGGCCGCAAGATCGCCGCCACACTCGCTTCCACCGGCACCCCCGCCATGTTCGTGCACCCGGCCGAAGCCAGCCATGGCGACCTCGGCATGGTCACCGCGCACGACGTGGTGCTGGCCATCTCCAACAGCGGCGAAAGCGACGAGCTCACCGCCATCCTGCCGGTGCTCAAGCGCCTGGGCATGCCCCTCGTGGCCATCACCGGCGGGGGCCAGTCCACGCTGGCGCGCAACGCCGCGCTGGTGCTCGACAGCGGTGTGGACAAAGAGGCCTGTCCGCTGAACCTCGCGCCCACCGCCAGCACCACCGCGCAGCTCGCGCTGGGCGACGCGCTGGCCGTGGCGTTGCTGGACGCCCGTGGCTTCCGTGCCGAAGACTTTGCCCGCTCGCACCCCGGGGGGGCACTGGGCCGCAAGCTGCTGACCCAGATCAGCGATGTGATGCGGTCTGGCGAGGCACTGCCACAGGTGGCGCCCTACGCCAACCTCGGCACGCTGATGCGCGAAATGAGCCGCAAGGGCCTGGGCGCCTCCGCGGTGGTGGCGCCCGATGGGGCGTTGCTCGGCATCTTCACCGACGGCGACCTGCGCCGCCTGGTCGAGGCCGGCACCGACCTGCGCCAGGCCACCGCCGGCGAAATCATGTTCACCCGCCCGCGCACCTTGCGCCCCGACGTGCTGGCGGTGGACGCCGCCGTGCTCATGGAAACCCACCGCATCACCTGCGTGCTGGTGGTCGACGACGCCCACCGCCTGGTGGGCGCGGTCCACATTGGCGACCTGATGCGGGCCAAGGTGATATGACCCCCATGCTCCCCGCGCTGACGTTCCCCCCCGAACTGCTGCTGCAGGCCCAGGGCATCCGCGTCGCCTTCTTCGACATCGACGGGGTGTTGACCGACGGTGGCCTGTACTTCAGCGCCGACGGCGAAACCCTCAAACGTTTCCACACGCTCGACGGCCATGGCCTGAAGCTGCTGCAGCGCGCGGGCATCACCCCGGTGGTCATCACCGGGCGCGACTCGGCACCGCTGCGCCGCCGGCTGGACGCGCTCGGCATCACCGAAGCGCACTTCGGCACCGAAGACAAACGCCCCGCAGCCGAGGCGTCGCTGGCCAAGCTGGGCCTGGACTGGGCCCAGGCCGCCGCCATTGGCGACGACTGGCCCGACCTGCCGGTGATGCGCCGCTGCGCCTTCTCCGCTGCGCCGCCACAGGCCCACGCCGAAGCGCTGGCCGTGGCCCGCTACACCACACGCGCGGGCGGTGGCATGGGGGCGGCCCGCGAGTTTTGTGACTTGCTGCTTGTGGCCAGCGGCCGCTACGCCGCGCTGCTGCAGGAGGCCGCTGCATGATCGCCACCAGCCTGCCGTCGCCCGCACGCCGGCGCCGCCCGTTCTGGCAGCGCGCCTGGGAACGGACATCGATTTACCTGCCGGTGCTGATGATGGGGCTGCTCGCCATGGGCACTTATTGGCTGGTCAAGAACACCCCGCTGTTCGAGGCGCCCGAGCCACAACGCCCGCTGACCCACGACCCCGACTACACCATGAGCCAATTTGCGGTTCGCAGCTTTGACCCGTCGGGCAAGCTCAAAAGCGAGCTGTTTGGCAACGAGGCGCGCCACTACCCCGACACCGACACGCTGGAGATCGACCAGGTGCGCATGCGCAGCTTCAACCCCCAGGGCAACCTGACCACCGCCACCGCAGGCCGTGCGCTCAGCAATGGCGATGCTTCAGAGGTCCAGCTGTTCGGCAACGCGGTCGTGGTGCGCGACGCGCCGGTCAAGGGTGCGCCCGCCACCGAGTTCCGGGGCGAGTTTCTGCACGCCTTCGTCAACACCGAGCGGCTGGTTTCCAACAAACCGGTGACGCTGACCCGGGGCGCCGACCGGTTCACCGCCGACAGCCTCCGCTACGACCACACCGAGCGGGTGGCCGAGTTGCAGGGCCGCGTGCGCGGCATGCTGGCACCCGCAGGCCCACGATGAGCCCACAGCGCCCGCTGGCCTTCATCACCGGTGCGTCCAGCGGCATCGGCCAGGCGCTGGCCTGGCGCTACCACCAGGCCGGTTTTGACCTGGCGCTGGTCGCCCGCCGCACCACAGAGGTTGAATCATGGGCGAGCCTGCGTCAAATCTCGCCGGAGCGCTACAAAATTTACGGCGCCGACGTGGCCCTGACCGACAGCATCGTGGCCGCCGGCGAGGCCTGCATCCAGGCGCAGGGCGTGCCCGACGTGGTGGTCGCCAATGCCGGCATCAGCGTTGGCATCGACACCGCCATCCGGTCGGATCTGGACGTGTTGGCGCAGACGCTGGCCACCAACAACACCGGTCTGGCCGCCACCTTCCACCCATTTGTGCAGGCCATGACCGCGCGTGGCACGGGCGCGCTGGTCGGGATCGGCAGCGTCGCCGGCATCCGCGGCCTGCCTGGCCATGGCGCCTACTGCGCCAGCAAGGCCGCCGTGATCGCCTACTGCGAATGCCTGCGCGGTGAGTTGCGTGGCAGTGGCGTGCGGGTGGTGACCATCTGCCCAGGCTACATCGACACCCCGCTGACGCGGCAGAACCGCTACAGCATGCCGTTTCTGATGTCGGCCGAGGCGTTTGCAGAACGCGCCTTCACCGCCATTGCCGCCGGCACCAGTTACCGCGTGATCCCGTGGCAGATGGGTGTGGTGGCCAAGCTGTTGCGCCTGCTGCCCAACGCGGTGTTTGACCGCCTGTTGCAGGGCCGGCCACGCAAGCAACGCCGGAACGACGCGCCTCGTTGAAACCCACGCGGGCAATAAAAAAGGCTTTCGCGCTGAGCACGAAAGCCTTGATTTGGCACAACCACCGTCTAAACGGTGGCCATGTCAGGCGAAGCTGCGATCAGTAACCGCCGCCACCGCCACCACTGCGGCTGCCGCCACCGCTGCCGCCACGTGGGCCAGCGCCGTAGGGGCTGCGGAAACCGCCGTCACTGCCGCCACCGCCGCCGTAACCGCCACCACCGCTGCGGCCACCGCCGCCACCACCGTAGCCGCCGCCACCGCTGCGGCCGCCGCCGCCACCACCGTAGCCGCCACCACCACCGCCGCCGCCGTAACCGCCGCCACCACCACCACCGAAGCCACCGCTGCGGGGAGGACGCTCTTCCATCGGACGGGCTTCGTTGACGACAACGCTGCGGCCGCCCAGAGGCTGGCCGTTCATGCCGCTGATGGCGGCTTGGGCTTCAGCGTCGCTGCCCATTTCCACAAAGCCAAAGCCTTTGGAACGACCGGTATCGCGCTCCATCATGACCTTTGCGCTGGTCACAGTGCCGAATTGGCCGAAAGACTGTTCCAGGTCGCTGTCGCGCACCGAGTACGGCAGATTGCCAACGTACAATTTTTTGCCCATGAAGGGACTCCTAATAAACACCAAAACAAAGCGATGGAGTCCCGAAAGCACAACAAACAAAAAACCGCTGTGGCGCGAAACTGACCGATCACCGAAACTGCGCATCCCCCGAAATTCAGGATAGTCGCTTTTCCATTATGCGCCAATTCAGCGCGTCACGGAAAATACTTGCAAACAGGGTTTTGGCATTTGTCAACAACAGCCGGCAAATGCCTGTCAAACGGCGGTTCAATGCCCGGGTGTGGACTCGTCTTCGGCGTAGTTGCGCCACTGGCGCATGGCGTTGCGCATGGTCAGCACCTGGCGCTCAAACACCGGGCAGGTTTTGCAGGCCGCCAGGTGAAAACGCAGGGCGACCCGGTCTGCCAAAGGCAATGGCCGGTCTTCCCGGGCGATCAGGAGGGCAGAAACTTCCTTGCAGGTGCGGCGCAAAACCATGGTCAATTCTTGGCAGGTGACTGAAACCAGTTCAGTTCAAGGCATTCGCGCAGGCGGAGGCGGGCACGGTGGAGCTGAACGTACAAATTCGTCGAGGTCAGGTTCAATTCCTTACAGACTTCGTCACACGACAGTTCCAGCCATTCGCGCATCAGGAACACGCGGCCCATCACCGGAGGCAATTTTTCGGCACAGGCTTCCAGCACGCGAAAAAACTGCTGCGAATTGAGGTCCTGCTCGGGGTTGCCCCAGGAGGCCGGCGGCGACGCGAAGTGCCCGTTGCTGTGAAAGGTCAGCGCGTCCAGTTCTTCGCTGCCATCGCTGTCTTCGTTCGCGTCCATGCTGACCTCGCGCGAGCGTTGGCGCAGGATGTCGAGCACCTTGTGCTTGAGGATGCCCACCAGCCAGGTCTTCAGCTGCGAGCGGTTGCCAAACGACTGGGGTTTGGTCAGCGCGGCCAGCATGGTTTCAGACACCGCGTCCTCGGCCCATGCGTCGTTGCGGAGCTGCAGGCGCGCAAAGCGCAGCAGGTAGGTGCGGTGTTCAGCAAGCTGGTGTTCGATGGGCATGGCAAGACCGCTGTAAGAGGCACGCATGGTAGCTGACCAACCCCCATGCGCCTATTACAGACTGTTTTGATCGCCTTTGCGGTCCTCGCCGCCCAACCCGCCAGCGCGGAAGAGCGGCCCACGCTGGCCGGCCGGACGCTGGAGGGGCGGCCGTTCCAGCTCGCCGCATTGCGTGGCAAGGTGGTGATGGTGGTGTTCTGGTCCACCGGCTGCGCGGTTTGCCGCGACCGGATGGCCGAGCTGCGCCAGAACTACGCGGGCTGGCAAGGCCAACCCTTTGAACTGGTCGCGGTCAGCATGGACCGCCGCGCGCAAGACCTCGCCGACTACGACAGGATACTGACCACGCTGGTGCCCGTGCGCCAGCGTTTTGTGCAGCTCTGGCAGGGTGAACCTGGCTATGCCGACAGCTTCAGACCAACGGTGGCCAGTGCCGATGGCCGGCCGCAGTTGCCGATCACCTACCTGCTGGACAAACAGGGCCGGCTGGTTGCACAGTACGGTGGCCGCGTGCCGGCAGACGTGTGGGACCGCATTGCCGATCTGCTCTGAGCCGTGCGGGCGGTTGCAACGTGCCTGTAAGAACCCGGCCCGCGCCCTGACCAACCCACAACCAGGCCCGAACGTGGGCGCTGGCCGGGACGCTGTCCCCTTCTCACCTCATTCTTTTTTACCAGGAGTTACCCATGAACCAACGTGCCATGATCGCCGCCGCTGCCACCGTGCTGTCCACCCTGCTGGCCGCTTCGCCCGCGATGGCCCAGGAAAAGGGCAAGGAAAAATGCTACGGCATCGCCAAGGCCGGCCAGAACGACTGCGCCAACCTGTCCGGTAGCCACTCGTGCGCTGGCCAGTCCAAGGCCGACAACGACAAGGGTGAGTGGAAGTACGTCGCCAAAGGCACCTGCGCCACGATGGGTGGCCTGACCGCTGACAAGGTCAAAAAAGGCTGATCGACCATGGAGCGCCCCGGTTGGCCACGTGCCGCCGGGCGCTTTGTGGATGCCCACCGCGCGCAGGTGGCCATCCACAAGGAAACGCCCAAACCCGCTTCTTGACACCCGCCATGGTTGCCCACCCCCATTCCTTGACCAACGCCGCGTCCCCGGTGGGCATTGGCTGGCGCCATGCGCACTACGCCGAGCTGCTGGCGGACCGGCCTGCGCTGGACTTTCTGGAGGTGCACTCCGAGAACTTCTTTGGTGCCGGTGGCGCTGCGCAGGCGGTGCTGCTGCAGGCGCGTGCGCATTACCCGGTGAGCCTGCACGGCGTGGGCCTCGCGCTGGGTTCGGCCATGGGGGTGGACGCCTGGCACCTGGACCAGCTGGCCGCGCTGGTGGACCGCGTCGAGCCGGTGCGCGTCAGCGACCACGCCTGTTTTGCACGTGCCGAACGGGCGGGCCAGGCGGTGCACGCGGCCGACCTGCTGCCACTGCCCTTCCGGCAGGACGCGCTCGATGTGCTGTGCGCCAACGTGCAGCGGGTGCAGGACCGGCTGCGGCGCCCGCTGCTGGTGGAGAACCTGTCGGCCTACCTGCAATGGGCCGACAGCGACCTCGAAGAAACCGACTTTCTGGCCACGCTGGCACAGCGCACCGGCTGCCAGCTGCTGGTGGACGTGAACAACATTTACGTCAATGCGCTCAACGACGCGCTGGCCTTGCCGGCCGAGCAGCGTGTGGCCGGCCAGCCGCTGACGCAGTGCCGCGCCTGGCTCGACCGGTTGCCGCCCGGCGTGGTGGGCGAACTCCACCTCGCCGGCCATTGCCGCATGGACGACATCGCCATCGACGACCACGGCAGCGAGGTCTGTGCCGAGGTCTGGCAGCTCTACCGGCACGCCCTGGCGCGTTTTGGCGCCGTGCCCACGCTGGTGGAATGGGACACCAACCTGCCCCCGCTGGCGGTGCTGCTGGCCGAAGCGGCGCAGGCCCGCGCGCTGCAACCCAGCCCGATGGCAGCGGTGGCGCCATGAGCAGCCTGCTGGCCCGCGAACAAGCCGCCCTGCTGGCGGCGATTTCGAGCTTTCGCCTGGCCGACGCCCTGCAGACCATGGCGCCGCTCGCCAAACCGTGGCCGCTCACTGCACGCGGCCTGCAGTGTTACCAGGCCAACGCGCTGGCGCTGGCCCGCCGGGCCTTGCCCGAGGCCTTTCCGGTGCTGGCCCAGATGCTGGGCGACGAGAGTTTTGCCGAGCTGGCGGCCGATTTCTGGCAGCAGCACCCGCCGGCCCGGGGCGACATCGCCCAGTGGGGCGGTGCATTGCCGGCCTTTGTGGCGGCGTCGCCCCAACTGGCCGACACGCCCTACCTGGCCGATGTGGCGCAGGTGGAGTGGGCGCTGCACAGCGTGGCCACGGCGGCCGATCAGGTCTTGGACATCGCTTCTTTCGCCTTGCTGACCGAGGCCGACCCGGCCACCTACACCCTGCAATGTGCCGAGCCGCTGCACTGCGTGGCCAGCCCCTGGCCGGTGGTGACGCTGGTGGACGCGCACCGCCAGGGGCCCGACGCGCTGGCCGCGTTGCCCGAGCGGCTGGCCGGTCTGGCCGCGCGCGACGCCCGTGCCGAAACCGCGCTGGTCTGGTGCCAGGGCCTGCGGCCCACGCTGCGGCAGGCCGCACCGGGCGAAGCGGCTTTTGTTTTGGCGCTGCAGCGTGGCGCCTCGCTGACTGACGCGCTGGAGGCCGCAGACAGCGCAGACGCTTTCGATTTCAACGCCTGGCTGCCCGACGCGGTCCAGACCGCGCTGGTCACCGGCGCACTAGGGCCTGTTCAGCCTACTTTTGTCAGTGCGAATGGGGTTAAAACAGCGCCAATCAAGGCGCGGGACGACGGCAAGGCTTCTGCCTTGCCTAGGCCTGCAACGTAGGGTGGCGCTGTTTTAACCCCATTCCCTCCGGGTTGCGGCCAAAAAGGCCATGCGCGGCGTTGCGAAGCCTTACCGGGGGCCAACCCCGGCAGCGTTTCGCGCCTTGCGCATGACCTTTTTGACTCGCAACGCACCTGGCAAAAGTAGGCTGAACAGGCCCTAACCCTTCACCCCGACCCCGTTGTTTCAGGAGACACCCGATGAGCACCTCTTCCACCGCCATGAACCCGGCCACTGGCCATCCCCCGAGCTTGCTGGCGCGTGTGCGCGGGCTGTACAACGGCGCCGCCGCGCTGCTGGACCTGCTGCAACCGCTGGCGCTGCTGGCGGCGCGCATCTACGTGGCGCAGGTGTTTTTCCTGTCCGGCCTGACCAAGCTGCGCGACTGGGAGACCACCGTGGCGCTGTTCACCGACGAGTACCAGGTGCCGCTGCTGTCGCCCGAGCTGGCGGCCGCGCTCGGCACCGGCGGCGAGCTGGTGCTGCCGGTCTTGTTGTTCCTGGGGCTGGGTGGGCGTTTTGCCGCGCTCGGCCTGTTTGTGGTGAACGCGGTGGCGGTGGTCGCCCTGGCCGACATCCCGCCAGCGGCCTTGCAGCAGCACCAGTTCTGGGGCGCCCTGTTGGCCGGTATCGCCATTTTTGGTGCCGGCAAGCTGTCGCTGGACAACTGGCTCAAGTTGCGCTGAGCGCGCTGCCAGGGTTCACGCCAAGTCGTCTTCCGGTGCGTTCAGCACGCGCCGCACCACCTCGCCGCTGAAGCCCCGGCTGGCCAGAAAACGCATCTGGCGGGCGCGGTCGGCGGCGTCCACTGCGGACGTGCCCCCAAACTTCTTTTGCCAGACGTCGCGTGCCCGCGCCAGCTCGGTGCTGGCCAGCGCGGCCACGGCGCTGGCCACGGCCTCGCGGTCCAGCCCCTTGCGTTCCAGCTCCTGCCGCACCCGGCCCGCGCCCAGCCGGGGGGCGCGGCGGTGGACCACGCTGTCCACCACCCGCTGCTCGTTGATGAAGTCCTTGGCCTGCAGCGCGTCCAGCGCCTGCGCCAGCGTGCCCGGCACGGCTTCAAACGCGGCCAGCTTGCGTTCCAGCTCGGCGCGGGAGTGCTCGCGCTGCGCCAGCAGGCGCAGCGCGCGGCCCTTGAGCGATGGTCCGGTGGTGTTCATCGGTCAGATGCTATTGTTTAAGTAGCAATCTTGCGAGATTTCACTAAGGCTTGAGGCCGATTTGGCCTAAAAATCAGCCGCAGAAGCCTCAAGCGGCGCTCTCAGCCAGCTCTGGGAGCAAAGGGATGCCCAGCGACAAACGCACCTTGTTCTCGATCTCGTGCGCCAGGCCCTTGTTCTCGCGCAAAAATTCGCGCGCGTTGTCACGGCCCTGGCCGATTTTCTCGCCGTTGTAGGCGTACCAGGCGCCAGACTTGTCGATGACCTTGGCCTCCACGCCCATGTCGATCACCTCGCCCTCGCGGCTGATGCCCTGGCCGAACAAGATGTCGAACTCCGCTGTCTTGAACGGCGGCGCCACCTTGTTCTTCACCACCTTGACCTTGGTCTCGTTGCCAATGGCTTCGTCGCCCTTCTTGATGGTGCCGATGCGGCGGATGTCGATGCGCACCGAGGCGTAGAACTTCAGCGCGTTGCCGCCGGTGGTGGTTTCCGGGCTGCCGAACATCACGCCGATCTTCATGCGGATCTGGTTGATGAAGATCACCATGCAGTTGGCTTTCTTGATGGTGGCGGTCAGCTTGCGCAGCGCCTGGCTCATCAGCCGCGCCTGCAGGCCGGGCAGCGAGTCGCCCATTTCGCCTTCCAGCTCGGCCTTGGGCGTGAGCGCGGCCACCGAGTCGACGACGATCAGGTCGACCGCGCCGGAGCGCACCAGCGAATCGACAATTTCCAGCGCCTGCTCGCCCGTGTCGGGCTGGCTGATCAGCATTTCCTGCAGGTTCACGCCCAGGTTCTGGGCGTACTGGGTGTCGAGCGCGTGCTCGGCGTCCACAAAGGCGCAGGTGCCACCGAGCTTTTGCATCTCGGCAATCACCTGCAGCGTCAGCGTGGTCTTGCCGGACGATTCCGGGCCGTAGATCTCCACCACCCGGCCACGCGGCAAACCGCCGACGCCGAGCGCAATGTCCAGCCCCAGCGAACCGGTGGAGACGACCTGGATGTCCTCGATCACCTCGCCCTCGCCCAGCCGCATGATGGTGCCTTTGCCGAACTGCTTTTCAATCTGCGCCAGCGCGGCCTGCAGCGCTTTGGCTTTTTCGCTGTTCGCGGGGTTGGCAGAAGCGCTCAGGCCCTTGACCGGTGCATCCATGAAAAACTCCTTGAATATCAAACACTTGCTGAAAATTGAACCAGTTACAAACTCAATTAACTGGATGGTTGAACAGTAGTTTAAGTGAAAGTCAAAAATAATTAGTGAAATTAATGGTCAGTTTGCCTTACCATTTGGCCGGTGAGCGCTGCAAGCAATTCCACCTCGGCCCCCGGCTGGCGCCAGACCCATCTGGGCCGCTTGCTGGGCCACGCGATGCGCCGGTTTGACGACCGGGTGCTGCACCTGATGGCGCACAGCGTGGAGGTGCCGTTGGCGCTCTCCAACCTCGCCGCGCGCGGGCAGATCAGCGCCGCGCACACCCACATCACCCGCCACCTGGCGCTGGAAGGTTCGCGCCTGACCGAGCTGGCCGCACTGGCCGGCATGAGCAAGCAGGCCATGGGCGACCTGGTGGACCAGTGCGCCGCCTGGGGCCTGGTTGAACGTGTGGCAGGCCTTCACGACCGGCGCGCACGGCTGGTGGTGTTCACCCCCACCGGCCTGCAGTGGCTGCGCGCGTTTGAGCTCGCGGTGCGCCAGGCCGAGGCCGAATTCCGCAACGAGGTGGGTGAGCAGGTCGCCACCGTGGTGGCGCTTGGGCTGGAGGTCTATGCCGACGGCAACCCGGTGCAACCGCGCCAGCGCGCGGCCCCGTCCTAAAATGGGCGTCAGCGAGACCGGCATGGGCATGCTGGCCGAGCACTACAACGACGGGAGACCTGCATGCGGATACTGATTGCCGAAGACGACCAGGTGCTGGCCGACGGGCTGCTGCGCAGCCTGCGCGCCAGCGGTGCGGCGGTCGACCACGTGCCCGACGGCGCCCAGGCGGACGCCGCGCTGATGACCAACACCCAGTTCGATCTGCTGATCCTGGACCTCGGCCTGCCGCGCCTGCACGGGCTGGAGGTGCTCAAGCGCCTGCGCTCGCGTGGCGGCAACCTGCCGGTGCTGATCCTGACCGCCGCCGACGGCGTGGAAGAGCGCGTCAAGGGCCTCGACTACGGGGCCGACGACTACATGGCCAAGCCCTTTAGCCTGCAGGAGCTGGAAGCCCGCGTGCGGGCCCTCACCCGGCGCGGCATGGGCGGCGCCACCAGCAGCATCAAGCACGGCCCGCTGATCTACGACCAGGCCGGCCGCGTGGCCACCATCGACGGCAAGATGGTCGAGCTCTCGGCGCGCGAACTCGGCCTGCTGGAAGTGCTGTTGCAGCGCGCCGGCCGGCTGGTGAGCAAAGACCAGCTGGTGGAGCGCCTGTGCGAGTGGGGTGAAGAGGTCAGCAACAACGCCATCGAGGTCTACATCCACCGCCTGCGCAAAAAGATTGAAAAAGGCCCGATCCGCATCGCAACCGTTCGCGGCCTGGGCTATTGCCTGGAGAAAATACCCGGGTGAAATTCTTCCACGGCGAACAGCGCTCGCTGTTTGGCGAGATCCTGGACTGGATGCTCACGCCACTGCTGCTGCTGTGGCCAGTGAGCCTGGCGTTGACCTGGCTGGTGGCCCAGGGCATTGCCGACAAACCCTTTGACCGCGCGCTCGAATACAAGGCGCTGGCGCTGAGCAAGCTGGCCGCCACGCAGCTGCAACGCCAGGAGCTTCGCCGCTCGCCCGCCGTGCGCGAGCTGCTGCGGGTCGACGATTCCGACCTGGTCTATTTCCAGGTGCTCGGTGCCAAGGGCGAGCTGCTCAGCGGCGAGCGCGACTTTCCGGCCTGGAGTGGCGAGGAAAAGGCCCAGCCCGGCGAAGTGCGCCTGCGCGACGGTGAGATGCGCGGCGACGACGTCCGCATCGCCTACACCTGGGTGCGCATGGCCGATCCGAGTGGTCCCCTGGCGCTGGTGCAGGTGGCCGAAACCCGCGAAAAACGCGCCACGCTGGCGAGCGAGATCATCAAGGGCGTGATGCTGCCGCAGTTCGCCATCCTGCCGCTGGCGGTGTTGCTGGTCTGGCTGGCGCTGGTGCGCGGCATCAAGCCGCTGAGCGAACTGGAAGAGCACATCCGCGAACGCAAACCCGAAGACCTGAGCCCGCTGGACCCGCGTGTGGTGCCGCAGGAGGTGGCGCCCCTGGTGGTGTCGGTGAACGACCTGCTGCGGCGGCTGCAGGGGTCGATCGCCACGCAAAAACGCTTCCTGGCCGACGCCGCACACCAGCTCAAGACACCGCTCGCCGGCCTGCGCATGCAGGCCGACCTGGCACAGCGCCAGGGCGGCAGCGCCGAGGAGCTGAAACTGTCGCTGAAGCAGATCGGCCGCTCCAGCGTGCGCGCCACCCACACGGTGAACCAGCTGCTGTCGCTGGCGCGGGCCGAGGGCATGGCCAACGCGCAGCAGGGCGACCCGGTCAACCTCGCCCGGTTGACCATGAACGTGGTGCAGGAAGCCTACCCACGCGCGCTGGAGAAAAACATCGACCTCGGCTACGAAGGTGCGCAACCCGACACGGCCGGCGTGATGCTGGCGGGCAACGCCACGTTGCTGCAGGAAATGGTGCGCAACCTGGTGGACAACGCCATCAACTACACCCCTGCCAACGGCGTCGTCACCGTGCGGCTGCATGCCGACACCTTTGGCAAGGTGCTGGTGCTGCAGGTGGAAGACTCCGGCCCCGGCATCCCCGAGAACGAACGCGCGCTGGTGCTGCAGCCGTTCTACCGGGCGCTCGGCACCAACGTTGACGGCTCCGGCCTGGGCCTGGCCATCGTCAGCGAAATCGTGTTGTCCCACGGGGCCCAGCTGGGCATTGAAGACGCACAGCCCGGTCGCACGCCACCCGGCGCGCTGTTCAGCGTGCGGTTTGAGGCGCTGCCCAGTCGAAGCGGCTAAGGCGAGCACGAAGGCCTGTTTTCCGCTGGGCCGCCCCAAGGAAAAATGCGACCCCTCTGAGGGGCAGCGAGCCACGCGCAGCGGGGAGCGTAGGGGCCACCTTCACGCGGGCTTGTAGAGGCTGAGCGGCACCCGCTCGCGTTCCAGCACCCGCGCCACCGCCGGCAGCTGCGCCACTTTTTGCACATGCGCCCACAGCGTCGGGGTGTCCGCCGGGTCAATGCCAAACATCGTGCCCCAGCGCAACAGCGTCAGCGTGTAGGCGTCCAGTGGGCCAAAGTGCGCGCCGCCCATGAACGCGTCGCCGCGTGCGGCGGCCTGTTGCTGGATGCCTTGCAGCTCGGCCAGCAGTTCGCGGTACTGGGCGGTGTTGAAACGGCGCAGCGGCTCGTGCAGCGCGGCGTCGTCGGTGAACTTGTGTGGCAAGAGCATGTGGCCAAAAGTCGGGTGCACGGTGCTGTTCATCCAGCCCAGTGTTTCCAGCACCCGGGCCTTGGCCAGCGGCTCGCTGGGCAGGAAATGCTGCTCGGGAAACAGGTCGTGCAGGTAGCTGACGATGGCCACGATCTGCGTGATGGTGGTGCCGCCGTCCACCAGCACCGGCACCTGGCCGCGCGGGTTGATGGCCTTGAACGCTTCGCCCAGGTTCTCTTGTTTGTGCAGCTTGACCAGCACCGGCTCGTAGGCGGCGCCGGTGCTTTCCAGCAGCGTGTGGGGCACAAAGGAACAGGCGCCGGGGCCGAAATAGAGTTGCAGTGGCATGGGAGAAACCTTGGTGGGTGAACAACCCTGGCATCGTAACGGCTGGCGTTTGTCTGACAGACAACACCGGCGCAGGGGCCCACAATGGACAGCAATGACCGCCGCCCACGCCCGCCTCAAGATCGGCCTTTCGGCCTGTTTTTCCTACGCCGACCCGGCCCGCTCGCTGTTCACCGGCAAGACGCTGCAGTACGTCGAGCAGTCGATTGCCCACTGGCTGATGTCCACGGGCGCGATGGTGGTGATGGTGCCTTGCCCCACGGGGGAGACGCAGCGCGGCGACGTGAAGCTGTCGCACTACGCCGAATGGCTGGACGGTGTGGTCATGCACGGCGGGGCCGACGTCTGGCCCGGCAGCTACGGCGAAGAGCCGCTGCAGGAGGCCTGGATCGGTGACCGCATTCGCGACCTGTACGACCTGGCGCTGGTCGAGGCCTTTGAGCAGGCTGGCAAGCCCATCTTCGGTGTCTGCCGAGGCCTGCAGCTGCTCAACGTGGCCTTTGGCGGCACGCTGTACCAGGACATCGAGACCCAGCACGCCGGGGCGCTGCGGCACCGCGACGCGGCCACCTACGACCAGCATTTTCACGACATCGAATTCGTCACCGGCTCGCGGCTGGCGCGCATGTACCCCGGCATGGCCGGGGCGCGGGTCAACAGCATCCACCACCAGGGCATCAAGGGCCTGGCGCCGGGCTTTGAGGTCGAGGCCTGGAGCGTCCCCGACCGGGTGCCCGAGGCCATTCGCCGCCGGGCGGTGCGTGGCACGGGCTACATCGCCGCCACCCAGTGGCACCCGGAGTTCCACAAGGCGGGTGAAAACACGCTGAACGACACCGTCATCCTCAACGATTTCCTGTCGGCCTGCGCCGCCGCCAAGACCCGGCCCGCCCGCGGCCGCAGCATGCCCGGCCAGTTGCAGGACCGCGGTGCGCGCCTGTTGCGCCAGGCGCTGTTGCAGGCGCAGCGCCTGCCCAAACGGTTCGGCTTCTGAGCTGGCGCCCTGGCTAATCCCGGTCCGGCGCGCCCAGCGGGAAGAGGGGCCGGAAGGGGCGTGCCTCTTCTACCGCCCGGGCGAAGGATGGGCGGGCCAGCAAGCGCGCCCGGTAGGCGCGCAGCACGGGAAACGCCTCGGCGATCGGGTGCGTCCAGTCCGCATAGAACAGGGACGGTGCGGCGGCACAGTCCGCCAGCGTGAAGTCGGCGCCAGCCGCCCAGGTTCTGCCGGCAAGCTGCCCTTCCAGCCAGCCGTAAGCACGCGCCAGCCTGTCCACGGCGGTGGTCAGCCCCGCCTCGCGCTGTACCGGTGCCCGGCCCAGCGCACCGCTCACCGCCACCTGCACCGGGTCCATCACGTGCAGGTCAAAGAAGCGGTCGAGGAAGCGCACGTCCAGCGCGGCCATGGGGTCGGCAGGCAGCAGGCGCACCGGCCCAGGGTGGGCCAGCTGCAGGTACTCGATGATGGTGCTGGTTTCAACAACGCTGCGCTCACCGTCGAGCAGCAGCGGAAACTTGGCGATCGGCCAGCGCCGCAGCCACTCGGTGGCGTGCTGCGGCATGTCCGGCCCAAGGCAGCGAAACTCGAAGGGCGTGCCGTTCTCGTACAGCGCCATCAGCACTTTCTGCGTGTACGACGAGAACGGGTGGCCGTAGAGCGCAAGCGACATGGCAGAACCCCTTTGGTTCAACCCAGGTGTTTGCCGACGATGCCGGCCAGCTCGAACATCGTCACCTGCGGCTTGCCAAACACCGCCAGCAGCTTGTCGTCGGCGTTGATGGCGCGTTTGTTGGTGGCGTCCTGCAGGCCGTTGGCCTTGATGTAGTCCCACAGTTTCTTGATGACCTGGGGCCGTGCCAATGGCTCGGCGCCGATCACCGCCGCCAGCGCGGCGCTGGGGGTGGCACCGGTGCCGGGGGTGGTCTTGCGCGGGACTTTTGGGGTGGTCGCTTTTTTGGCTGCCACCTTTTTCGTGGCAGCTTTCTTCGCTGCCACTTTTTTGGCCGCAGGCGCGGCGCCTGGCCGCGCCACGGTCTTGCGCGGCGGGAACTTGGACGGGGCGAACTCGAAGTTCACCTTGCCGGCCTCCTTGTCCCACGCCAGGTGGGCCTTGAAGGCGCGCCGGGTGCGCATGGAGACAAACTTGTCCAGCAGGTCGGTTTTGCCCTCGCTCAGCAGCTTGGCCATCTGCTCGCGCACCACCGGTTGCTGCAGGATGATCTGGCCGCTCTTGAAGTCGCAGCTCGGCGTGGGCTGGGCGTGGGTGGGCACCGACTTGGCACACACATAGCTCTTGCCGTGTTCGTGCACCTCGCTGCCGCACTTGGGGCAGGCGCCCAGGGAGGCATCGGCAAACTCCACCAGCTCGCCGCTTTCTTCGCCCTTTTTGTCGTCGCCGAAGTCGAACTCCAGCTTGTGGTTCTTGGTTTCTTCGTCGAACTTGATCACCATCTCGGCGGTGAACGGCCAGCCGGCCTTGGAGCGGAAGCCGTCCAGCGGGCCAATTTTGCGGTCGCGCAAGAACTGCTCCACCTCGGCCACCTCAAAGGTGCGGCCGGCCGGTGACTTGCCGAACGAGAAGCCGCAGCCTTCTTCCGCACCACCCTTGCCGGTGCAGGTGTAGCGGCGGTAGTTTTCCTTCACCACGCCGCCGCAGTTGGGGCACGGCGCGGTCAGGGTGGCGTAGTCGCCGGGGATGGTGTCGCGGTCGTATTCCTTGGCTTTCTTCACCATGCGCTCGGTCATGGCCGCAATCTCCGCCATGAAGGACTCGCGGCTGAGTTTGCCCAGCTCCATCTGCGCCAGCTTGTATTCCCATTCGCCGGTGAGTTCGGCCTTGGAGAGTTCTTCCACGCCCAGGCCGCGCAGCAGCGTCATCAGCTGGAAGGCCTTGGCGGTGGGGATCAGCTCGCGGCCTTCGCGCAGCATGTATTTTTCAGCGATCAGCCCTTCAATGATGGACGAGCGGGTGGCGGGTGTGCCGAGGCCTTTTTCCTGCATGGCCTCGCGCAGCTCGTCGTCTTCCACCGTCTTGCCGGCGCCTTCCATGGCGCCCAGCAGCGTGGCCTCCGAATACCGGGCCGGTGGACGGGTTTTCAGGCCCTTGGGCTCGGCGCTCTCGGTCTGCACCTTTTCGCCGGGTTGCACCGCCACCAGCGTCTTGTTGTTCTCGTCGCCTTCTTCCAGCACTTCCTTGCCGTAGATGGCCAGCCAGCCCGGCTTCACCAGGACCTTGCCTTCGGTCTTGAAGTTGAAGTTTTTGTTCTGGTGGTTCACGGTGCTCACGCGGGTGGTCACCTGGTACTCGGCGCTGGGGAAGAACACCGCCATGAAGCGGCGCACCACCAGGTCGTACAGCTTTTGCTCGGCCTCAGAGAGGCCGCTGGGCGCCTGCAGCGTGGGGATGATGGCAAAGTGGTCGCTGACCTTGGCGTTGTCGAAGATGCGCTTGCTGGGCTTGATGTAGCCGTTGTTCAGCGCGGTCAGCGCGTGCGGTGCCAGGTGCTTCATGCCGCTGTCGGCCAGCATGGTGAAGGTGTCTTTCACCACCGGCAAATAGTCTTCCGGCAGCGCGCGCGAATCGGTACGCGGGTAGGTCAGCGCCTTGTGGCGCTCGTACAGGCTTTGCGCGATGGACAGCGTGGTCTTGGCCGAAAAGCCGAACTTGCCGTTGGCCTCGCGTTGCAGCGAGGTCAAGTCGAACAGCGCGGCCGAGGCCTGCGTGGTGGGCTTGCTTTCCTCGGTCACGCTGGCCGGTTGGCCACGGGCGGCGTCGGCAATCGCTTGCGCCTCGGCGGCGCTCCAGACGCGGTCGGCGCGCTTTTCTGCATCCTCAGGGTTCTTCTTCCACTGCGGGTCGAACCACTTGCCGGGGTAGGCACCGGCCTGCGCCGCGAACGACGCGTGGATTTCCCAGTAGTCGCGGCTGATGAACTTGCGGATCTGTTCCTCGCGCTCCACCACCACGCTCAGCGTGGGCGTCTGCACCCGGCCCACGGTGGTGAGGAAGAAGCCGCCGTCGCGCGAGTTGAAGGCCGTCATGGCCCGGGTGCCGTTGATGCCTACCAGCCAGTCGGCCTCGGAGCGGCAGCGCGCGGCGTCGGCCAGCGGCAGCATCTGCTGGTCGCTGCGCAGGCTGGTGAAGCCGTCGCGGATCGCCTGCGGCGTCATTGACTGCAGCCACAGCCGCGTCACCGGGTGTTTGGACTTGGCGTACTGCTGGATGAGGCGGAAGATCAGTTCGCCCTCGCGCCCCGCGTCACAGGCGTTGATCATGGCGCCCACGTCCTTGCGCTTGGCCAGCTTGACGATGGCGTTCAGCCGCGTCTTGGTCTTGTCGATGGGCTTGAGGTCGAAGTGCGGCGGAATCACCGGCAGGTGCGCAAAACTCCATTTGCCGCGCTTGACGTCGAACTCCTCCGGCGCCTGGATTTCCACCAGGTGGCCCACCGCGCTGGTGACGACGTACTGCTCGTTCTCAAAGTGCTCGTCGGCTTTTTCGAACTTGCCCGCCACGGGCGTCAGCGCCCGCACGATGTCCTGGGCCACAGACGGCTTCTCGGCAATTACCAGGGTCTTGGTCAAAACGGCGTTTTTCATCTCATTACAATCCGGTTTCCTCGCGCGCACCTGCGCACGCCTGCACGCACACACGCGCACCTGCATGCTTTCAACATACCAAATTTTTCAACCGTGCTGAAAAACCCCTCGCCACAGCCTGTTCCGGCCAGCCCCCCAAAGAGCGGGCGGCGCATTCAGGTCCGCCGCTCCGGGGTGCATGGCAAGGGGGTGTTTGCGCTGGTGGACATTGCCGAAGGCGAGCCGCTGATCGAGTACACCGGGGAAATCATCACCTGGAAAGAAGCGCTGCGCCGTCACCCACACGACCCGGCCAACCCCAACCACACCTTTTACTTCCACATCGATGACAAGCACGTGATCGACGGTGGCGTCAACGGCAACAGCGCCCGCTGGATCAACCACAGCTGCGACCCGAACTGCGAACCGCTGGAAGACGAGGGCCGCATCTTCATCCATGCGCTGCGCAACATCCCGGCCGGCGAAGAACTCAGCTTTGACTACGGCCTCGTGATCGACATGCGCTACACACCCAAGCTCAAGGCCGAATACCCATGCTGGTGTGGCACGGCGGCCTGCCGCGGCACCTTGCTCTCGCCCAAGCGGCGGAAATTGGGCTGAGAGGCCCGCCTGTGGCGCTGCACTGGCCTTCTGAAGACATCTGGCAGGCGGTCTACCCGCTGCTGCCCGATTTCACGGTGGAGGTGCTTCCCGAGGTCGACTCCACCAACTCCGAACTGATGCGCCGCGTGCGCGCCGGCCAGACCGCGCCGGTGCTGCTGGTGGCCGAGCGGCAAACCGCCGGCCGGGGCCGGTTGGGCCGCCAGTGGCTGAGCGACGGTGGCACCGCCGGGGCTGCGCTGACCTTCTCCGTGGCCCTGCCCCTGGTCCCGCCCGACTGGTCTGGCCTGTCGCTGGCGGTCGGCACCAGCGTGGCCGAGAGCCTGCACCCCAGCATCCGCCTCAAGTGGCCGAACGACCTGTGGCTCACTGAAGCCGAGGGCGACCGCAAGCTCGGCGGCATCCTGATTGAAACCGCCGCCGTGGCCGAGCAGCGCATGGTGGTGGTGGGTGTGGGGCTGAACATCGGCCCCCGGTCCGCCGAAGGCCTGGCCACACCCCCGGCCTGGCTGGCCCAGCTGTGGCCAGAAGCCACCGCGCCGGCCGCGCTGGGCCGGCTGGCCGCGCCGCTGCTGCAGACCCTGCTGCGTTTTGAGCGCACCGGCTTCGCCCCCTTCCGTACCGCCTTTGAAGCGCGTGACGCGCTGCGTGGCCGCCGCGTCAGCGTGCTGGGCGGCAGCGCCGACGCGCTGGACGGCGTGGCCTGCGGCGTCAGCCCCGGCGGCGCGCTGCTGGTGCAGACCGACGCCTGCATCAAGGAAGTGACCAGTGCCGAAGTGAGCGTGCGGCCGGCCTGAAGTCGCTACCATGTTGCCCATGGTGCGCCTGTTGTTCATCTCCCTGCTGTTGGCCAATCTGGGCTTCTTCGTGTGGTCCCAGGGCCTGCTGGCGCCGTATGGGCTGGTGCCGGCTTCGCCGAGCGAGCCGCAGCGGCTGGAGCGGCAGGTCCGCCCGGAGCGGGTGCGCCTGCTGCCTGCCGACGAGGCGCGCCGCATCGAGACCTCGACCACGCCCCAGACCTGCCTGCAGGCCGGGCTGTTTGACGAGGCCGAAGCCCAGGCCCTGCGCACCGCCCTGGCCGACTGGCCCGAGGGCAGCTGGCGGGTGGCCGAAGGGATGGAGCCGGCACGCTGGATGGTCTACATGGGCAAGTACGCCGACCCCGAGACCCTGGCCCGCAAGAAGGCCGAGCTGGGCCGCCGCAATGTGAAGTTCGACCCGGCCACGGCACCCGAATTCCAGCCCGGCCTGTCGCTCGGCCGCTTCTCGACCGAGGCGGACGCTACGTTGGCGCTGAAGCAGCTGGAGGGGCGTGGCGTGGTCAGCGCACGGGTCGTGCGCGAGCGCGCCGAGCTGCGTGGCCAGGTGCTGCGTTTTGCGGCGGTGGACGACGCGCTGCGCGCCCGCCTGGACAGCCTGAAAGCGCCACTGGCGGGCCGTGCGCTGCGGCCCTGCAACTGATGCGTTGCGTCAGGTTGCTATTCAATCAATAGCTAAATCACCAGGTTTCACTAAGGCTTGAGGCCTGAAAGGCTTCAAATTGCGCCTGGCAGGGGTGCCGGGCCGCTGAAAAAGGGTTTTTGGGGCCTTTTCAGGCCTTTTTGGCACGCCGCAGGGCCTGCCAGCGCCGGGCCGCCAGCACCAGCGCCAAGGCCCACAGGCCGAGCCCCCAGCCCACAGACCAGGCCCCGCCGCCGCCGCCGCCGCTGCCCGTGCTGCTGGTGGCTGGGGGGGGGCTGTTGGCGCCCACCGAGTTGACGCTGAGCGTTTGTTCGGCGCTGCGGCCGGCGTTGTCGGTCACCACCAGGCGGAAAACGAAGCGGTCGGCCTGCGCCGGCAAGGTCACGCTGGCCAGTGCCTGCGTGGCGTTGCGCAGCGTGACGGCCGGCCCGCTGACCTGCATCCACGCGTAGCCGACCAGGCTGCTGCCGGGCGCGGCGCTGCTGGCGCGGCCGTCCAGCGGCACCACGGCACCGGGGGTGGGGCTGTCCACGGCGGCGATCACCGCCATCGGGCTGACGGCCTGTTGCAGGGCCAGCAGGCCGTCCAGCAGGCCACTGCCGCAGGTGCTGGTGGTGCAGTTGCAGCTGCCGGCAAAGCTGGCGCTGCAGTTGGGCAGCGTGGCGTTGGCCGGGAAAGGCCGGGTGCCGGCGCGGATGCGGGCCAGCAGCTGCGCCGGGCTCAGCGCCGGGTTGGCCGAGAGCATCAGCGAGGCGACGCCGGCCGCCAGAGGCGTGGAGAAGCTGGTGCCGGCGCGCTGGCCAAAGGTGTCGTTGACCGGGCCGGTCAGGCCGTCGTTGATGAGCGAGTAGAGCGGTTGCGCGCTGGTGCCGCCAGGCGCGCTCAGGCCAATGGTGCTGCCGACGTTGCTGTAGCTGGTCTTGGTGCCGGCGGCGTTGACGGCGCCCACCGCCAGCACGCCGGCGCAGTCGGCCGGGCGGCGGGCCGGGCCGGCGTCGTTGCCAGCCGCCACCACCAGCAGCGCGCCGGCGGCGGTGATCTCGTCGATCACGTCCTGGTAGCTGGCGCTGCAGGGCTGGTCGCCGCCAAAACTGAGGTTGATGATGCGCGCCGGCGTCGGGTTGGCCGGCACGCCGTCCACCGGCAGGCCGGCGGCCCAGCGGATGCCGTCAAGGATGTCGCTCAGCATCGCGCCGCATTTGCCGGAGATGCGCACCGGCAGCACCCGGCCGTTCCAGTTCAGGCCAGCCACGCCGGCGCTGTTGTTGCTCAGCGCGGCCAGCTGGCCGGCAATGAAGGTGCCGTGCCAGGAGCTGTTTTCGGCGTCGCAACCCTGGAACAGCGGCCGCAGCGTCTCGGCGGCGGTGACCCAGTCGCCCGGGTCGGTGGCGTCGGCGTCGCGGCCATTGCCGTCGTTGGCCATGTCCACCTCGGCCACGAAGTCGTAGCCCGGCAGCAGGCGGCCCTGCAGCTCGGGGTGGGCAAAGCGCACGCCGGTGTCCAGCACCGCCACCGTCACCGGGTTGCCGGTGGTGATGTCCCAGGCGGCGGGCATGTTGATGGCGCTCAGCTGGCCGGGGCCCGGGGTTTGCAGGTGGAACTGCCGCAGCGCAAAGTCCGGGTCGTTGGGTGTGGCCAGCCGCTGGACGCGCACGTCCGGCTCCACCGACGCCACCTCCGGGTGCTGGCGCAGCCGCCGCACCGCCCGGGCCAGCGCCTCGCCCTGCAACCCCTGGCGCAGCCGCAGCAGCTGGTGGCCCTGGCCCACCGGGCGGCTGTCGTCGGCCGCCACCTCGGCGCCCTGGGCCACCGCCGCCAGCCGCATCCGCGCGCCCTGGGCCGATTCGCGCTGCACCAGCCCTGTCGCGCCCGGCTTGAGCTTGACGATCAGGCCCCGCACCTCGTGCGGCGGGCTGGCCTGCGCCCGTGCGGGCGACGCCGTGGTCAGGCACACCGCGGCCGCCAGGACCAGAAAAAACAGGTGGGAGACAGTGTGTCGCATGGGGTACCGGGGCTGCAGACGCTACAACTTTAGTAGCGTATACGCAAGATATTACCGGGGCGTGGCATGCGAAATGCCTGAAAAAAGAGAGAAAAACCCGCCAGAAACGCAAAAGCCGCCCGAAGGCGGCTTGTGGCGCAGCGCGGTGCGGTTTACTTCGCGATGACGCGGACCATTTCCAGCGTCTTGTTGGAGTAGCCCCACTCGTTGTCGTACCAGCTGACCAGCTTCACGAAGGTGCTGTCCAATGCAATGCCGGCGTCGGCATCAAAAATGGAGGTGCGGGCATCGCCACGGAAGTCGGTCGCAACGACCTTGTCTTCGGTGTAGCCGAGCACGCCCTTCATGGCGCCTTCAGACTGGGCCTTGAACTCGGCGCAGATCTCTTTGTAGCTGGCTTCTTTCAGCAGCTCGACCGTCAGATCGACCACCGACACGTCGCTGGTGGGCACGCGGAAGCTCATGCCGGTGAGCTTCTTGTTCAGCTCGGGAATCACCACGCCCACGGCCTTGGCAGCGCCAGTGCTCGAAGGGATGATGTTTTCCAGAATGCCGCGGCCGCCGCGCCAGTCTTTGTTGCTCGGGCCGTCCACCGTTTTCTGGGTGGCGGTGGCGGCGTGCACCGTGGTCATCAGGCCGCGCTTGATGCCCCACTTGTCGTTCAGCACCTTGGCCAGCGGGGCCAGGCAGTTGGTGGTGCACGAGGCGTTGGAAATGATGGTCTGGCCGGCGTAGGTCTTGTCGTTCACGCCAAAGACGAACATCGGGGTGTCGTCCTTGGAGGGGGCGGACATCACCACCTTTTTGGCGCCCGCAGCCAGGTGCTTCTCGGCGCTGGCCTTGTCGAGGAACAGGCCGGTGGCTTCGACCACGATGTCGGCGCCGACATCGTTCCACTTCAGCGCGGCCGGGTCACGCTCTTGCGTCAGGCGGATTTTCTTGCCGTTGACGACCAGCGTGTTGCCTTCGACCGAGACCTCGCCCTTGAAGCGGCCGTGCACCGAGTCGTACTGCAGCATGTAGGCCAGGTAGTCGGGCTCCAGCAGGTCGTTGATGCCGACGATCTCGATGTCGTTGAAGTTCTGGACAGCGGCGCGGAACACCATGCGACCGATGCGACCGAAACCGTTGATGCCTACTTTGATGCTCATGCTTTTCTCTTTTCCAAGGTTGAAATAAAAGGGGTCGGCTCAGCGCTTTTTCAGCGCGGCCTGCACGGTGTCGGCCACGTTCTTCGGCGTGAAGCCGAAGTGCTCGAACAGCACCGGCGCGGGTGCACTTTCACCGTAGGTGTCGAGGCCGACCACCGCCGCGCAGCCGTATTTCCACCAGCCGTCGGTGCTGCCCATTTCCACCGCCACGCGGGGCAGGCCGGCGGGCAGCACGGCTTTTTTGTACTTGACGTCCTGGCGGTCAAAGGTGGTGGTGCTGGGCATGGAGACCACGCGCACCGGGATCTTGCGGCGGGCCAGTTCTTCCTGCGCCTTCAGGGCCAGCTGCACTTCGGAGCCGGTGGCGATGATGACCGCCTTGGCCTTTTTCTTCAGGCCCGCGTCGCTCGGCTCGGCCAGCACGTAGGCGCCTTTGCGGATGTCGCTCAGGTCACGCTTGGGTGCGTAGGGCAGGTTCTGGCGCGACAGCAGCAGCGCGGTCGGCTTGGCGGCGTTTTGCAGCGCCACGGCCCAGGCCACCACCGTCTCAGCGGTGTCGCCCGGACGCCAGACGTCGAGGTTGGGGATGAGGCGCAGGCTGGCGGCGTGCTCGACCGACTGGTGGGTCGGGCCGTCTTCGCCCAAGCCAATGCTGTCGTGGGTGAAGACGTGGATGACGCGCTGCTTCATCAGCGCTGCCATGCGGATGGCGTTGCGCGAGTAGTCGCTGAAGGTGAGGAAGGTGCCACCGTAGGGGATGAAGCCACCGTGCAGCGTGACGCCGTTCATGATGGCGGCCATGCCGAACTCGCGCACGCCGTAGTTGATGTGGCGGCCACCCACGCCTTGTTCGTTCAACACCACCTCGCCGGCCATGTCAAAGCGCAGCGCGGGGGTGGCCTTGGTGTTGGTCAGGTTGGAGCCGGTCAAATCGGCGCTGCCGCCGAGCAGCTCGGGCAACGCGGCGGTGAAGGCTTCCAGCGCCAGCTGCGAGGCCTTGCGCGAGGCCACGGTTTCTTTCTTGGTGTGGGCGTCCACCACGGTGTCCACCACCAGCTGGTCAAAGCCTTTGGGCAGTTCGCCCCGGATGCGGCGGGTGAACTCGGCGGCCAGTGCGGGGTGGGCGGCGGCGTAGGCGGCAAAGGCGGTGTTCCACGCCGCTTCGGCGCTGGCACCGGCGGCTTTGGCGTCCCACGACGCGTACACCTCGGCAGGTACCTCAAACGGCGCGTGCGCCCAGCCCAGCGCGGCGCGGGTCAGGCCAATCTCTTCGGCACCCAGGGGCTCGCCGTGGGCCTTGGCGGTGTTGGCGCGGTTCGGGCTGCCCTTGCCAATGTGGGTTTTGCAGACCACCAGCGTCGGGCCGGTGGTGCTTTGCTTGGCTTCGGCAATGGCCTTGGACACGGCGGCCACGTCGTGCCCGTCGATCGGGCCGACCACGTTCCAGCCGTAGGCGGCAAAGCGGGCTGGTGTGTTGTCGATGAACCAGGGCTTGACCTGGCCGTCAATGGAAATGCCGTTGTCGTCGTACAGCGCCACCAGCTTGTTCAGCTTCCAGGCGCCGGCCAGCGCGCAGGCTTCGTGGCTGATGCCCTCCATCAGGCAGCCGTCGCCCAGGAAGGCGTAGGTGTGGTGGTCCACCACGGTGTGGCCGGGGCGGTTGAACTCCTTGGCCAGCAGCTTCTCGGCCAGCGCCATGCCCACCGCGTTGGTGATGCCCTGGCCCAGCGGGCCGGTGGTGGTTTCCACGCCGGGTGTCACGCCCACTTCGGGGTGGCCGGCGGTTTTGCTGTGCAGCTGACGGAAGTTCTTCAGTTCGCCGATGGGCAGGGCGTAGCCGGTGAGGTGCAGCAGCGCGTAGATCAGCATTGAGCCGTGGCCGTTGGACAGCACAAAACGGTCGCGGTCGGCCCAGTGTGGGTTGGCCGGGTTGTGCTTCAGGTGCTGACCCCACAAGGCCACCGCGATGTCGGCCATGCCCATGGGGGCGCCGGGGTGGCCAGAGTTGGCCTGCTGCACGGCGTCCATCGCCAGCGCGCGGATGGCATTGGCCATGTCGGCGGTGTTGGCGTTGGCCAGGGAGGGGGTTGTTGCCATCGGGCGGCTCCGAAAAGGGTAGGGAAAGGGACGCGGGGAAGCCAACGATTTTAACCGGCGAGGCGCGTACCGGCTGGCCGGGGCGCCGCTGCGGGCTTCAGGGTGCGTGAAGGCTGGCCTCGGCTTTGGTGAACCCAATGGCAAATGTTCTACAGTGCGTTGATGCAAGGCCTGCACCTCACCGCCGACCTCTACCAGTGCCGCTGCGACAGCGCCTGGCTGACCGATGCCGCGCGCCTGCTCAGCTGGTGCGAACAAGCCGTGGGCACGGTGGGCCTGCAGGCGGTGGCGCGGCTGGGCCACGCCTTTCCTGCCACGCCCCACGGCCCCGGCGGCGTGACCGCCACCGTGCTGCTGGCCGAGTCGCACCTGTGTGTGCACACCTGGCCCGAGCAGCGCGCCGTGACGCTGGACGTCTACGTCTGCAACTTCGGCGGCGACCACTCCACCAAGGCGCGGCAACTGATGGCCGCGCTGGTGGACCACTTTGCGCCGGAGTGGACGGAGCAACGCTCTTTGGACCGGGGGGAAGCCGCATGAGCGCCGCAGCGCCGGGCCGCCCCAAGCAAGGCACGGCCCCCTCGGGGGGCAGCGACCCACACGCAGTGGGGGAGCGTGGGGGCCATGTCAAAGCCCTGATCCTTGCGGCGGGTCGTGGCGAGCGCATGCGGCCCTTGACCGACCACACCCCTAAACCTCTGCTGAAGGTGCACGGCAAGCCGCTGATCGAATGGCACATCGAAGCACTGGCGCGGGGCGGCGTGCGCGACATCGTCGTCAACACCGCCTGGCTGGAAGACCAGTTCCCCGCCACGCTGGGCGACGGCAGCCGCTGGGGCGTGCGCCTCACCTACTCCCACGAAGGGCGCGACTTTGGTGGCGCGCTGGAGACGCTGGGCGGCATTTCACGGGCTTTGCCGCTGCTGGGCGACACGTTTTGGGTGGTTGCAGGGGATATTCATGCCCCAGCCTTGGTGTTTCCTGGCAACGCAGCTACTGATTTGATAGCAAAAAACCACCTCGCCCACCTTTGGCTGGTGCCCAACCCGCCGCACAACCCGCGTGGCGACTTTGGCCTGGGCGCAGGCGGCCTGGCGCTGAACCGCGCCGAGCAGCAGCACACCTACTCCACCGTCGGCCTGTACCGCGCCGCGCTGTTTGCACCGCCCTTGTGTGACATTCCTGCCGGAAACCCGGCCGGCACCAAGGCCCCACTGGCCCCGCTGTTGCGCGCGGCGATGGACAATCAGCGCATCACCGCCGAGCTGTTCACCGGGGCCTGGACCGACGTCGGCACCCCGGAGCGGCTGGCCCAACTGAACACCTTATGAACACCGCTGTGCCTGCTTCCACGGTTCCCGCCTCTGTGTACGCCCAACGCCGCGCCCGCGTTGCTGCCGAACTCGCCAAAGAAGGCGCGGCGGTCGCCATCGTCCCCACCGCGCCAGAGCGCGCCCGCAACCGCGACAGCGACTTCCTGTTCCGGCACGACAGCTACTTTTACTACCTCACCGGCTTCACCGAGCCCCACGCCTGGCTGGTCATCACCAGCGACGGGCAGAGCACGCTGTTCTGTCAGCCCAAAGACCTGGAACGCGAGATCTGGGACGGCTTCCGCCTCGGCCCCGATGCCGCGCCCGCCGCGCTGGGCGTGGACGCCGCACATTCGGTCGCCACGCTGGACACCCAACTGCCCAAGCTGCTGGAAAACCGCAGCACCGTCTGGTACCCGTTCGCCACCCACAAGGGGCTGGAATCGCAGGTCGACGGCTGGCTGCAGGCGGTGCGCGCCCGGGTGCGCTACGGCGCGCTGTGCCCCGAACGCCAACGCGATTTGTGCGGCGTGCTGGATGAGATGCGTTTGTTCAAAGACGTGTTTGAGCAGGCCACCATGCGCCGCGCCGCGCAGATCAGCGCCGAGGCGCACATCCGCGCGATGCAGCTCAGCGCCCGCCGCCTGCGTGCCGGTGAAGACGTGCGCGAATACCACCTCGACGCCGAGTTGCTGCACGAATTCCGCCGCCAGGGTTCGCAGTACCCCGCCTACAGCTCCATCGTCGCCGCCGGCGCCAACGCCTGCGTGCTGCACTACCGCGCCGACGCCGCCCCGGTGCGCAACGGCGAGCTGGTGCTGATCGACGCTGGCTGCGAATTGGACGGTTATGCCAGCGACATCACCCGCACCTTCCCCGCCAACGGCACCTTCACCGGCCCGCAGCGCACGCTGTACGACCTCGTGCTCGCCAGCCAAGACGCAGCCGTGGCCGCCACGAAAGCCGGCGCCCGGTTCACCGATCCGCACGAGGCTACGGTGAAGGTGCTGGCGCAGGGCATGCTCGACGTCGGTTTGCTCGACAAAAACAAGGTTGGCAACGCGCAAGACGTGATCGAGAATCGCAGCTATTTTCAGTTTTACATGCACCGCACCGGCCACTGGCTGGGCATGGACGTGCACGACTGCGGCAGCTACGTGGAGCCAGGCGAACAAGGCACCAGCGAGCGCAAAGACCCGCTGAGCGGCGAAACCATCGTCAACCGCCCCAGCCGCATCCTGCGGCCCGGCATGGTGCTGACCATCGAGCCCGGCCTGTACGTGCGGCCCGCCGAAGGGGTGCCGGAAGAGTTCCACAACATCGGCATTCGCATTGAAGACGATGCCATCGTCACCGAAACGGGCTGTGAATTGATCAGCCGGGGTGTGCCTGTGAAGGCGGATGAGATTGAGGCGTTGATGCGGGCTTGATGCCCCCAACGCAGGTGCTCACTGCCACCGCCACGTGAAAATAAAGTCCACCGCGTTGTCCAACCCCGTCTGGCCGCGCAGGGTGAAGCGCTGGGCGATGCGGTAGAGCAGCTGGAAGTTGCCGGCGGTGCTGTTGAGGCCGCGTTCGTAGCCCACGTACAGCCGCTCGGAGAGTTGTTTGCCCAGGGTGACGACGGTTTCGCGCACTTCGCCGTCGGTCTGGCGCAGGGAGATTTCGTCGAGGCCAATGGAGCGGGTCAGCTTGGTCACGGCGCCTTCTTCTTCGCCGGCAAACAGCGCCACCGCCGCGCGTTGCAGCAGGGCGGTGTCGGTGCGGCCCAGGCCACTGCTGGCGCGGCCCAGCACCAGCCACGAGAGCTTGTCCACGTCGGGCAGGTCGGGTTCCGAGAACAAGCGGATGCGCGGGTTTTGCGCGGTGCCGCTCACCGTCACGCCGACGCGGATGTCGGTCTTGGGCCGGGTGGCTTCGATGTCGAGCCGCGGGTTTTCAATCGGCCCGATGAAGGTGACCACGCCGCGGTCGATGGTGAGTTTCTGGCCGTACGCGTCGTAGTTGCCGCCCACGGTGCGCACGGCGCCAATGAGCGCCAGCTTGCCACCGGGCGAGGTCAACTTCAGGTCGCCCTGCAAGCGCGTGCTGAGCCCGCGCCCCTTGAGGCGCAGCTGCTCGCCCAGGCCAATGCCGAGGTTGAGCGCCAGCACCCGTTGGGCGGCGCTGGGGGCGGCAGGTTTGGGTGCGGTGGGCGCCGCACCGGGTTGGTTGGGCGCGCGCTTGACCACCACGTCGCTGGCCAGTGTGGGCGCGTCGCTGCGGGTGAAGTCGAACAGGCCTTCGTCCACGGTGAACTGGCCGTCCAGCGCCACGCGGTTGGCCGCCAGCCGCAGCTGGGCCTGGCCGCTGGCCACCACCCGCTGGTCGACCCGGCCCAGCACCTGGAACTTGTCGGCCACCACCTGCACGTTGGCGCTGGGCACCGCGCCCAGCGCCGCGTCGCCGCTCAGGCGCAGCGTGCCGTTGCCGGCGCGGGCGCTGAAGCGTTCGATGCGGGCGGTTTCACCGCGCAGGCTGATGGCCACGTCGCCGTCGGTCACGTTCACGCCCTGCAGCACGTTGCGCACCGACAGCTTTTGCCCTTGCAACTGGCCGGTGAATTCGGGCGCGCCGAGCTTGCCGGCCAGGCTGGCGCTGGACTGCAGCGCGCCGCCCAGCCGCCAGCCCGGCGGCACCCAGGTGGCCAGGCTGGCGAGGTTTTTCACCTGCAGCTCCAGCACGCCTTGCAGTGGGGTGTTGGCATCGGGAAAGGCCTGGCCCGGCGGGGTGCGGGCCACAAAAGCACCCACCGCCACACCGACCGATTCACCCGCCAGCGCCTGGGTGAAGTTCCACACGCCGTTGTTGGCGCTGAGGGCCAGCCGCAGGTCGGTCAGGCCGAGTGCCTGGGTGTCGGTCTCGTCGCTGATCTGCAGGTCGCCGCGCAGCCGTTCCAGCACCACGTCGGCCACCGGGCTGGGGTCGCTTTTGAGGGCGATGCGCCCGCCCACCACCAGGTCGCCGCCCCAGCCAAAGTCGGGCTGCAGCTCGGCCAGCAGGGGGGCCACCGCCAGCGGGTCGAGCGTGGCCTGGACGTCGTAGCGCGTGCTGCCGGCGGCGCCATCGGCCCCGCGCGTTTGTTGCCACAGGGCCGTGCGCCAGTGCAGCGCGGAGCGGGTGCTGCCAACGCGGAAGTCGAGCTGCCCTGGCTGGACCTCCACGCTGTGCAAGGCCTCGGCCCACTGCAGTGCCAGCGCCACGTCGCGCGTGGCCAGCCAGGGCGCGCCGGGCTTGGCCGGGTCGCTCAGCGCCAGCTGTTGCAGGCTGCCGCGCCAGGCGGTGGCCAACAGGCTGGGGGCTGACCCGGTGGCTTGGCCGAGGCCGCCTTGCAGCTTCAGCACGGCGTTGGCTTTGCGGGCGGGTGCTGGTGCGGCGCCGGTGGTGGCCGGCCGGCGGGCGTCGGCCAACAGGCTCAGCGTGTGGGCACGGGCGGTGCCGTCCAGCGCCAGTTGCAGGCTGTCCAGCGACGGGCCTGGCAGCACGAGTTGCGACAGTTTGGCCTGCAGCTGCATCGGTGCGTCGAGCGCGGTGCCCAGTTGCCAGTTCAGGTCGGCCTGCTGCAGCTGTGCCGGGCCGGCCACCAGCCCGCGCACGGCCAGTTGGCCCTGGCTGGTCAGCACGGCATCGCGGCCCTGCAGCTGGGCTTTTCCCTGCACCGCGCCGGCAATGCGCAGGGGCGCGGGCTTGCCGTTGGCATTACTTGCGGGCAGCAAGGCCATCAGCGGCTGCAGGCGCTGCAGCGTGGGGGCGTCCACGGTCACATCGGCCTGGTAGGCCGCTGGGCCTTTGGCGGGGGAGAGGCTGGCTTCGGCGTTGAGTCGGTTGCCGGCCAGCTGCAGTTGTGCGGTGGCGTGGGCCGGGGCGGTGGCGGACTGTTGGAGCGCCAGTTCGCCCTCCACCGGCACATCGGCGAGGCGGCTGTTGCGCAGCGTGGCCTGCACCTGGCCCGAGAGGCGGGCGAGCGTGGTTTGCCAGTTGGCCGGTGCACCCGGCGTGGTGTCGGCTGGGGTTGGCGCGGCCGCCATTGACAGGTCCACTGTGGCGTTGGCGTTGAGCTGCGTGCGGCCCTGGCGCGCAGACGCTGGCGCGCCGCCGGGCCACCAGAGCAGCGGGTCGAAGGCCTGGAGCTGGGCCTGCCCTTTGACCTGCACAGGCGCGTTGGCGCTGGCGCGCTGCAGTTCACCGCTGAGCATGGCCTGGGCCGCGCCGGCCTGCAGCAGGGCGCGTTGCAGCGCCACACGCAGGCCACCGTCGGGTGCGGTGCTGCTGTGCGCGTCGAGCTGCAGTTGCACCGGTGTTTTCTGGGCCGGTACCAGACCGCGGAGGTCGGTGGTCAGGTCCACCGTGGTGCTGCCCTGGCCGCGCAGGGTGACGGGGCCACTCAGCAACAGGGCCGGGGCGCGGGCGTCCAGCCCGGCGGGTTGCAGCGCATCCAGCACGGTGTTCAGGGCCCAGCCATCGGCGCGGTTCTGGCCGGTGGCGCGCAGGTGGCCAGCGGCTTGTTTGGCGCTGCCCAGCTCGGCGTCGAGTTGGGTCAGCGTGGCGAATTGGGGTTGGTCGGGCGGGGTTTGCAGCGCCAGGTGGAGTTGCCGCAGCGGCAACTGGCCGTCGCTCCAGCGGCCGGCGGTGGGGTTGGTCAGCGCCAGTTGCACGGTGGCGGGTTGGTTGCGTGCGGGGCTGGTGATTTGCGCGTTGCCGGCCAGCTGCGTGCGCGGGGCCGCCGCAGTGAAGGCCGAGAGGTCGATGGCTTGCCAGCGCGCGTCCAGCGTGGACACGGGCCAGGGCACGAAGGGCTGCAGCACGGCGTTGGCGCTGAGTTCGGCTGGCGGCGTGGTGGCGGGTTTGGCGCCGGGCTGTTTGGCAGGTTGTACAGCGGGGACGGTGGCCAGTCGGGCGGCCAGCGCCAACTGGGCCAGCGGGCCTGACAGGGTGAGCTGGCCCTGCAGCGTGGGCAGGCGGGATGCGGCGTCACCGGGGCTGGGCTGCGTCAGGTCGAGCCGGGCGTCCACCGGCATCTGGTCACCGGTGGCAACCTGGGCGTGGCCGCTCAGGCGGAAGCGGTCCCAGTCGAGTTGTTGCAGGTCGATGCGGTGGTGTTGGCCCGCGTCGGCTCCTGCGGCTAGGCGGGCCTGCAGGTCGCGCAGGGGCTGCGCTTCCAGGCCGGGCAGCTGCAGCTCGGCCACGTCGATGGCGTTGATGCGCAGCGTCAGGGGCAGGCGCAGGTGTTTGGGGGCTTGCAGCGCCGAGGCCGGGGTGGACGCGGCCTGGCCGGGCGTGACCACCAAGCGGGCCACCGACAGCGATTCGGCCACCACGTCCACCCACGCGCCGGGGGTGGACGACACACCCAGGCGCAGGCCGCGCCAGGCCAGGCCGTCGAGCTGGAGTCTGGCGCCATTACCCGGCAGTTGCACGGTGACCTGGTCGGCCGAGAAGTCGCCCAGCAGCGGGCCTTTGGCGGCGGCCACCGCCACGCCCGGGAGCCGTGCCAGCCACCAGGCGGTGCCGCCCACGGTGCCCAGGCTGTACAGCCCGGTGGCCAGCGCTGAAACGGCCAGCACCGCCACAGCGGCCACGCTGCCGCCCAGCCACAACCCCCTGCGGCGGCGGGCGGCTGGCGGGGGCGGCGCGGTGTCGGGCTGGTCCGCCGCCATCAGAAGGTCACCCCGACACCGAAGTGCAGGCGGAATTGCTTCAGCTTGTCGGCGTAGGCCAGGTCCAGCCGCAGCGGGCCGACCGGGCTGCGGAAGCGCACGCCCGCGCCGTAGCCCAGCACCGGTCGGAGCGCGCCAAAGTCGTTGGCGGCCGAGCCCGCGTCGATGAACACCGCGCCGAGCAGCGCCGGGATGCTGGGCACGATCACGTGGGCGGCCTCAACGCTGCCCGTGAGCAGCACCCGGCCGCTGGTGACGGTGCCGTTGACCAGCGGCCCGAGCGCCTGGTAGGTGTAGCCGCGCACCGATTCGTCGCCCCCGGCGCGGAACTGCAGCGTGTCGGGCACACCGATGCCGGAGCGGGCGAACACCTGGCCGGCCTCCAGCCGGGCGCTGCCGAGCCACTGGCCGCCAAGCGGTTGGTAGGCGTTGAGGCGGCCATAGGCGCGGGCGAACGGGCCGTTGCCCGCGACGTTGGAAAACGCGTAGCCGCTGCCGAACTCGCCGTGCAGCGCGTAGCCCTGCGTGGGCAGCAACACGCTGTCGAGCCGGCGCAGCGTGACGTGCACGTTGGCGGTGACGGCGCGGTCCAATCGGTCGGGGATGGTGGGGTTGGTGCTGTCGGTGGCGGCGGTGGTGCCTTCGAGGAAGAACAGCCGGTCGACGCGTTCGCTCTCGATGGCGCGGCCCGCCCGCAGGCGGGTGGAGCGCACGGTGCTGCCTTCCAGCACCTCGCGCTGCAGCCGCGCCGCCACCAGGTTGCGCCAGCCGCCTTCGAGCGGGTGGGTGTTCAGGTCGGTTTCCAGCGACTGGCGGTCGCGGCCGAGTTCGAGCTTGTTGCGGGCGGTGATGTCGGTGCCAAAGAACGAGCGGTCAAACAGGCGGCGGTTGGTGTGCTCAATCGAGACGCGCTGGCCGGTGCTGTCGCTGTAGCCCAGGCCCAGCTCGGCCTGGTTCTTGGGCAGTTCGCGCACCCGCACGGTGACGGGTGTGGCCTCGGCCACGGCCGGGTCGGGGTTGATCTCCAGCACCGCGCTCTCGAACAAATTGGCGCGCTGCAACCGCTCCTGGAAGTCGAGCAGCAGCTTCTCGGTGTAAGGCGTGCCCGCCTGGTAGGTGCGCAGGTTGTTCACGGCCTGCGGGCTGTAGCGCTGCAGGCCTTCGACCGTGGTGTTGCCAAAGCGGAACAGCGGGCCGCTGTCGAGCGCGAGCTGGAGCTTTACCGTGTTGGCCGGGGCGTCCACCTCGGCGGCGGTGTTGGCCCAGTTGGCAGCGGCATAGCCCTCGGCGCGGGCGGTGCCCAGCGTGCTGGTCTTGGCGTCGCCCCAGGCGCCCTGGCGGAAGGGTTCACCCGGCCCGAGTTTCCAGCTCTGGCGCAGGCGCAGCACCAACGCATGGGCCTTGGCGTTGCCGGCTTGCGCGGCCGTGTTCAGGTCGCCGGTGACGGTGAGGTCGGTCTTCTGCACCGTGGTGCGTGGCCCGCTCTGCACCGTGACCTGCACACTGGGCAGCTCACCGGCCGCCCCTTGCTTCTTGACGCTGACCTGGGGGTTGAAGTAGCCCTCGGTTTCCAGCAGCGCGCGCACCTGGGCCGGGGCGGCCTGCACCAGGCGGTTGAGGTCGGCGGGGTTGATGGCGTCGGCCGCGGGCAGCTTCTGGAAACGGGCGAGGTCGAGGTGGGTGTTGAGCAGGCGTTTCAGGTCGCTGGGGGCTTCAATGGCCAGGTCGTAGGCGGCGGGGCCGGTGGTGGTGGCGGTGTCTTCCGGGGCTGCGGCGTCGGGTTTGGCGCTGAACAGGCCGCAGCCCGTCAGGCCACAGACCCACAGCGCCAGCACGGCCGTGGCCAGCCGGTTTGGGGATTCAGAGGGGCGGGGTGGAAGGGCGTGCGCGCGGGCCATGCCGGCATCTTAAAGTGGGTGCTTCAAAGCCCGGCGCGCGCGGTGGCCAAGCCCGCACGGTGGCCGAGGGTGAAGGCCTCTTCAAACACCGAATACCCGGCCAGGTCGCTGTGCGCCAGCCACAGCCGTTGCCAGGCGTCGGCTGGGCGGTCGCGCAGCGCCTGCAGCGCGGCGCTGGTGCGGGTGCCGGGCACCGGGATGGCCATGGCGTGGCCGTAGCGGGTGATGTCCATGCGGCTGGCTTTGGCGCCCAGGTCGGGGTGGGCGGTGCGCAGTTCGCGCAGGGCCTCGTCGCGCCAGTGGGTCCAGGGCTGTTCCAGCAGGGCGCGGCGGCCGTCGGGCATGTCGCCCAGCGCGCGGTACCAGGTCAGCACGGTGGCGCCGGGTACGGGGCGCAGGCTCTGGTGCATCGCGTCCACATAGCCCAGGCCCTGGCTGCCGTAGAGCACGTTGTCCCAGCTGGGCGGGGCGCCAGGCCGGTCGTGCAGCGGCGCGCGCAGGTGGATGTTGGCGACCAGCCAGGGCGCGTACTGCGCTTGCGCGGCGGCGCGGCGCACCGCGTCGGACGGCTCGGCCAGCACCCGCGCGGCCACGAACAGCGGCAGTGCGACGATGGCGCGCTCGGCCCGCCAGCGTTCGGTCTGGCCGGTGGCTTCGACCACCGCGTCCACCTCGACGCCATGCCGGTGGCTGGCAATGCGCGTAACGGTGCGGCCGGTGCGCAGGCGATCGCCCAGTGGGGTGGCCAGCCGGCGGGTGAGCCAGCCGTTGCCATCGGGCCAGGTGAGAACGCCGCCGTCGTGCGCCACAGGGTCGGTGTGGGGCTCGGTGCCGGGGGCATGGAAGCCGTGGCGGCTGGCAAAGTAGTGCAGGCCGGCCCAGGCCGACACGCGGGCGATGCCGGCGCCGTAGTCGTCGCGGCAGCAGTAGCCCAGGTACCAGCGCAGGTGGGTGTCGGTGAGGTCGTGTTGGTCCAGCCATGCTTCAAAAGTCATAGCATCCAAAGAAGCCTGCACTAAGGCTGGCGGCACTTTTGATATTGGAATGGTGTATTTGGCCGCTGTGGAGGCCTGCTGAACGGTTTCGGCGAAGCGCCGGTACTGCGCCAGCGTGGCCTCGCCCACGCCCTGCAGCGGCAGCAGGCCTTCCTGCCATTCGTCCTGGAAGAACAGGCGCTCCTGCGGGCTGTGGCACAGCGTGCGCTCGTCGTAGGCCCAGCGGCCGGCCACACGCTGGCGCAGGCCGAGTTCTTCCAGCAGGTCTTGCACCTCGCGGGCGTTGTCGCCGGGCACCGGCAAATAATGCGCGCCGAGCGGGCAGGCGATGCCACCCACCTGCCCACCCCGGCTGTTGCCGCCGGCCTCGTCTTCCAGCTCCAGCAGGGCCAGGTCGTCCACGCCCTGCTGCCGCAGCGCACGGGCCGCCGCCAGCCCGGCCACACCACCGCCCAGCACCAGCACGCGGGTGCGGTGGGTGCTGCTGGGGGGTTGCGTCTGTGGGTCGCGCAGCCGGTGGCCGCGGGTGTGGACGATGCCGGTGAAGGCGCCGTGCAGGGTGTTGCCGTCAGGCGGGGTGCGTTCGCAGCCCAGCAGCGGTAACGCACTGGCTGCAATGAACGCGCGCCGCTTCATGGCACCCCCACGCTTCCGCACTTCGTGCGGTCGCTGCCCCCCGAGGGGGCTGTCGCACCTGGGGGTGGCCCGGCGGTGCTCAATGCGCCACCTTGCCCCATTCCTGCTCGTAGCTGTGCACCAGCACCTGGTTCGAGAGGCGGTTGACGTCGGTGGGCACGCGCGCCATGTCGAGCGGAAAGTCGAACAGCAGTGGCAGCGTCTGGGTATTGAGGTAGCGCAGGCCGGCGGGCAGCGTGGTGGGCAGGCGAAACGGCCGCCGGCTGGCGACCACAAAGCCCCATTCGCCAAAGCTGGGCACGTTGGCGTGGTAGGGCGCGGTGCGCAGGCCGACCGATTCCATCGTGCCCACCACCGTCCAGTAGCTGGTGCGTGCCACCAGCGGCGAGGTGGTCTGCACCACCGCGTAGCCACTGGCCGCCAGCCGCCGGTCGAGCAGCGCGTAGAACGCGTTGGTGTAGAGCTTGCCGATGGAAAAGTTGGTCGGGTCGGGGAAGTCGACAATGACCACGTCAAAGGTGTCGGTGCCGCTCTCCAGCCAGCCGAATGCGTCGGCGTTGACGACCTTGACCTTCGGCGACGCGAGCGCGTTGGCATTCAGCTGCACGAGCGCCGGCTGGCGCGCAAACAGCGTGGTCATTGCCGGGTCCAGCTCCACCAGCGTGACGCTCTCTACGCTCGGGTACTTGAGCACTTCGCGCACCGCCATGCCGTCGCCCCCTCCCAGCACGGCCACTTTCTTGGGTGCGCCGTGGGCGGCCATCACCGGGTGCACCAGCGCCTCGTGGTAGCGGTACTCGTCGCGTTCGGCGAACTGCAGGTTGCCGTTCAGGTACAGCCGGTGGCCGCCGTGTGCGGCGTTTTTGGTGACCACGATGCGCTGGTACGGCGAGGTGGCGGTGAAGACGATGCGGTCCTGGTAGAAGCGGTCTTCGGCCCAGCTGGTCAGTGTGGCGGCACCGGCAAAACCCGCCAGCAGCAGCGCCAGCACGCCCGCGCAGGCCAGCGCGTGCGCGCCGAAGTGCCGCAGCTCGTGCCGGAACAGCCACAGCGCCCACACCGCCACGGCGGCGTTCATCAGCCCGAACAGCAGCCCGGTACGCACCAGCCCGAGGGTGGGCACCAGCAGCAGCGGGAACGCCAGCGACACGGCCAGCGCGCCGAGGTAGTCGAAGGTCAGCACCTGCGAGACCAGGTCTTTCAGCACCACGTGCCGCTTCAGGATGCGCATCACCAGCGGAATTTCCAGCCCCACCAGCGTGCCGGTCAGCAGCACACCGCCGTAGAGCAGCAGCCGGAACGCGCCCGGCGCATGGGCGTTGGCCAGGAACAGCACCGCCGGCAACAGGCCCCCCACCAGCGCCACCAGCAGCTCGATGCGCAGGAAGTGCGCCGGCAACTGCCGCTCAAAAAACCGCGACAGCCACGAGCCAATGCCCATGGCGAACAAATAGGTGCCAATGACGGTGGAGAACTGCAGCACCGAGTCCCCCAGCACGTACGACGCCAGCGCCGCCGCCACCAGCTCGTAGACCAGCCCGCACGCGGCCACGACGAAGACGCTGGCCAGCAGCGCGATCTCGATGGGTTGGGGGGAGACGCGAGAAGGTGTATTCAAGGTGTGCTCAGGGTTTGGCCCTGCACCCAAGCAGCCGTGTCAACCGTGGATGGCGGCGGCCACGATGATGGAGATGCCCAGGCACATCGCCGCCACCACCATGCCGAGGGCGCGGTTCTGCTTCTCGACGATCTCTTCCCACAGGTTGTAGGGCGTGATCTTGTCGATGATGATGAAGCTGATCCAGAAGACCAGCACGCCGACCAGCGCGTAGACGATGGAGCCAATGAAGGCGGCCGGTTTGATCCATTCGATTTCCATGTCACTCTCCTTGTAAAACCTGGTGGGCGAGGGCGCTCATTTGTGCCCGCCGCCACCTGAATAACCACCGTACGAGCCGCCCGAACTGCGGTAGCCGCTGCTGGTGCTGCTGCAGTTCTCGACCTTGGGGTCGCACTGGTCGCAGCGGCTGAGCACGGCCGACAGAACCAGCAGCACCACAAAGATGACGACGATGGTGCCCACGCTGAGGCCGGACTTGAAGCTCACCGGCGCGGCGTCGGCACGCTGCAGCAGGTTGGCCTTGTCGGTCATCTTGAAGGCGGTGGCCACCGTGTGGTGGTCGATCTGGCTGCCGATGGACCAGGTCACCTCGGTCTTGGCGCGCTCCATCGAGAGCAGGCTTTTGCCTTTGGCGAAGTCGCGGTTGAAGGTCTTCTGCCCGCGTTCCACCTGCCAGTAGAACTCGCCAGCCACGTAGGTGGTTTCGGCGTTGTAGCTGTATTTGAGCGCGTAGCGGCTGCCCAGGTACGTGGCGTTTTGCTCGGTGGCGTCCAGCGTCGGCGCGCCGGTGGCGGGCTTGACCAGGCTCCAGCCGTCTTCGGCGTCCACCAGGAAGGTGAAGCCCTTGGTCTGGTTGTAGAGCAGGTATTCGCTCCAGCCAAAGTGCTCGTCAGAGTCGCCCGGCTCGTGGCCCATGCGGTGCTGGAAACCGACCACCTGCCAGGGCACGCCCTGCAGTTGTCCCTGCGTGCCGAGCGGGATCAGCAGCTGCACCGGTTCGTCCTGCAGCGCGTGGCGCAGCGCGGCGCCGGTGCCCTGGCTCAGGTCGATGATGCTGCTGCACGACCTGCAGGTGATGCTTTTGCTGCTGGCCAGCGCCACCTGCACCGGCGCGCCGCAGTTGGGGCAGTCGAACTGCTGGCCTGTGTCGTCGCGGGCGGACCCGTCGCGCAGGCCTTTGAGCTGCAGGTCGTCGAGGTTGACGGCGCGGCCGAGCGACACCTCGGGCGGTTGGCCCGCCAGCGTCGGCCCGTAGTCGATGCCCAGCACCTCGCCACCGTCGCTGCGCAGCTCCACCATGGCAAATGGCGCGCCCAGCGGTGGCAGGTGGGGCAGTTCGCCCTCGGCCGCCATCAGCGTGACCTGCGCGTTGGAGGCCACCGTGTAGGGCTTGCCGTTGATGGCGGTGGTGGCGCCCACACGGAAGTGTTCGGCCGATGGCAGGTCGCGCTGGGGGCGCAGCGCGGTGCTGAAGACAAAGGCGCCGTTGTCCTCGCTCAGCACGGCGCTGGTGCCGTCGTCCAGCGCGGCTTCCCATTCGTTCCAGGTGCCGCCGTCGTAGCGGAACTGCAGCCGGCCGACCAGCGTGAAGCCGGTGTTGTTCCAGCGGCCCGAGGCCATCAGCTGCAGCGTGCTGTAGTCCTTGAAGACATCGGCCATCTTGCCGATGCGCGAGAGCGTGTCGCCGTCGCGCACCACCGTGCTGCTGCAGTAGCTGCACACCGCGTGGGTGGACTGCGCGCTGCGGAACAGCACCGGCGCGCCGCACCCCGGGCAGGCGGCGCGGTAGGCGCGTTGCGGGCTCTCCTCTTGGGCCATTCGGCGCTTTTATTGTTCTTGCCGACGCGAGACGGGTCAGATCAGCTTCTTCAGCAGCTCCGCTTTCTTCGCGTCAAATTCTTCCTGCGTCAGGATGCCCTTGGTTTTCAGGTCGCCGAGCTTCTCCAGCGTGGCCATGATCTCGTCGGGTTGGATGCCCACGCTGGCCGCGGCGGCCGGCGCAGCGGTGCCGGCACCGCTCAGCCCCTGGCTCAGGTTTTGCGCCAGCACCTGGCCCAGCGCCACGCCGGCGCCCAGGCCCATGGCGTCCCCGGCAATGCCGCCGCCACCGTTGCCCGCGCCTTCGGCGAACTTGGGAATGGCCTGCGCCGTCTGGTACTGCATGAACTTGCCCATGTCCTGGCCGACCATGCCCATGCCGATCTTCTGGTCCAGGATTTTCTGCAGCTCTTCCGGCAGCGAGACGTTCTGCACCGTCATGCCCTCCAGCTGCAGGCCGATCTTGGTGAAGGCCGGTGTCAGCTCGGTGCTGAGCGCCTGTGCAAAAGCCAGCTGGTTGGCCGCCAGGTCCAGAAAAGGGATCTGGCTTGACGCGATGGCGTTGGAAATGTTCTGCAGCACCAGGCCGCGCAGCTGGCCGTCCAGGTCGGCCACGGTGTAGCGCTCGCGTGTGCCGGAGATTTCGGTGTGGAACAGCTTGGGGTCGGCCACGCGGAAGCTGTAGTTGCCAAAAGCCCGCAACCGCACCGCGCCAAAGTCCTTGTCGCGGATGGTGATGGGCTGGGGCGTGCCCCACTTCTGGTCCACCTGTTGGCGCGTGCTGAAGAAGTAGACGTCGCTCTTGAACGGGGACTCGAAGAGCTTGTCCCAGTTCTTCAGGTAGGTCAGCACCGGCAGCGTCTGTGTGGTCAGCTTGTGGGTGCCGGGGCCAAACACGTCGGCCACCTTGCCTTCGTTGACGAACACCGCCATCTGCGATTCGCGCACGGTGAGCGAGGCGCCGTTCTGGATTTCCATCTCCGCCATCGGGAAGCGCCAGGCCAGCGTGCCGTCGTCGTCCTCGGTCCACTGGATGATGTCAATGAACTGTTTCTTGATGAAATCCATCAGTGCCATGGCGCGCTCCCTGTTGTTGCTGTGAGGTTGACCCGAAAAGATGATACCTGCGCCGAGGTGGTCTGCGTGATGTTGGATAACTGCTATATTTTTAGTAGCTAAATCTCAAGGCTTCACTGAGGTTTTCGAGAGATGTGTCTTAAAAACAGGCCGATGGAGTCGTTTTTTTGCCGCGCCACGGCACCCTGCAGACGCTCCGCAGCGTCACCATCCCGGCAACATGCGCAGCCGTGGCAAATCAGCGGGTACGTCCACGTCCCACAGTGTGGGCGCTTCCAACCAGTGCAACCCCTGTGCTGCCAGCCGCACGCGGGTTTGGGCCAGCACCTGGGCGGTGCTCCAGGCCACGCCGTCGAACACCGGCCAGCAGGGGGCGCGCAGACCGATCAGCACGTAGCCGCCGTCTTCAGCGGGTTGCAGCACCGCGTCGTGCCCGTCGCGCAGGTGCTGCGCGGCGGCTTGCAGGTCGGCAGGGGTGAGGGCGGGGCAGTCGGTGCCCACCACCAGCACGGGGCCTGCGGCGGCCTGCACCGCCGCATGCATGCGCTGGCCCAGGTCACCGGGGTGTTGTGCGGTGCATCGCACACCGGTGCGGGCATGCAGTGCGCGGAAGAAGCGGTGGTGCGGGCCGGGCGCGCAAAACAGCGTGACCGGGCCCACCTTCGCTTGCTGTGCGGTGTGCAAGATCTGCAGCGTCAGCCGGCGCTGCAACCGGGCGGCACCGGTTGCGCCCAAGGCGGGAATCAGCCGGGTTTTGGCCAGCCCGGCCACCGGGGCCTTGGCCATGATGGCCACCGCCACAGGCCGGCTCATGGGCTGTCTTTCGGCGGGGACGGTGCGTACCCGTAGCGCCGCGCCAGTTGCTCGGGGTCGGCACCGAAAAAGTAGGCCAGACGCAGCCGCCACATCAGCACGATGGTGCGCCACAAGCCGTGTTGTTCCCAGCGCCGGCCCGAGGTGTGGACCTTCTCGCGCAAACAGACCGGGCGGCCGAGCGCCAGCAGCCTTTGGCTGATGGCCACGTCTTCCATCAGCGCGATGGGCGGGAAGCCGCCCACCGCGTCAAAGGCCGTGCGGGCCATGAACAAGCCTTGGTCGCCAGTGGCCACGCCCGTGAGGCGCGAGCGGGCGTTCATGCACGCGGCCACCATGCGCAGGCCGCGCAGTGTGCCGTTGATGTGCACGTCAAAACGGCCCCACACCGCTGGCGGTGTGCCTTGGGTCAGGGCATGGGCGATCAGCATGTCTGCCTGCGGCGGCAGTACGGTGTCGGCGTGCAGGAACAACAGCCACTGCCCGTGGCTGGCCAGGGCGCCCGCATTCATCTGGTGGGCCCGGCCACGCGGGGCCTGCACCACCTGGTCGGCACCGGCACGGGCCAGTGCCGCGGTACCGTCGTGGCTGCCACCGTCCACCACAATGACTTCGGCCCCGCGTGCGCGCAGGGGCGCGAGCGCGGCCAGCCGCTCGGCCACTTGCGTGGCTTCGTTCAGCACTGGCACCACGATGGACAGCGGGGGATTCATGTTGGCCTGGAGGGGTCGCGGCATACTAGCGCACGGGCAGGGCATGGGCTTGCCGCAACCAGGAGTGCAGCGGTGACAGACGGTATAGCAATCGGCGTGATGGGTGGCAGCGGCCTGTACACGATGGAGGGGCTCACCGATGTGCAGGAGCACGTCGTCACCACCCCGTTCGGCGCGCCGTCGGACGCGATCCTGACCGGCAAGCTCAACGGTGTGCCGGTGGCTTTTCTGGCCCGCCATGGCCGCAGCCACAGCCTGATTCCGACCGAAATTCCGTTCCGTGCCAACATCTATGCGCTGAAGACGCTGGGCGTGCGCTACCTGATGTCGGTGTCGGCCGTGGGTTCGATGAAAGAACACATCGCGCCGCTCGACATGGTGCTGCCCGACCAGTTCATCGACCAGACGCGCCAGCGCCAGAACACCTTCTTTGGCCAGGGCGCGGTGGCGCATGTGTCGATGGCCGATCCGGTGTGCAACGTGCTGGGCGGTGTGATGGCCGAGGCGTTTGCCGACGCCAGCATCGACGGCATCAGCCTGCACCGTGGCGGCGCCTATGTGTGCATTGAAGGCCCGGCGTTTTCGCCGCGTGCCGAGTCGCAGGTGTTCCGCAGCATGGGCGCCAGCGTCATTGGCATGACCAACATGCCCGAGGCGCGGCTGGCACGCGAGGCCGAAATGGCCTACGCCACGCTGGCGCTGGTGACCGACTTCGACTGCTGGCACCCGCACCAGGCCTGCGTGACGGCCGAGCTGGCGATCGCCAACTTGCGCGTCAATGCCGAGCGTGCACAGCAGGTGCTGCGCGGCGCGATTGCCCGCCTGGCGCGGGACCAGCCGGCATCGCCCGCGCACAACGCGCTGGCGTCGGCATTGGTCACACCGCCGGCCGCGATGGCGCCTGCGGTGCAAGAGCGGCTGCAGGCGCTGGTTGCCCGCTACCGCTGAGGCGGGTGGCTGTACGCAACTTCACTACCTTGGGCGGCAAAGTGCGGCGTCTACAATTGAAAGACTCGTGCAAGCTGGCGGGCCGGCGCACCTGCTGCGGCCCGCAACGGCACGAGCTGGAGACTGTGGATGCCCCCTATTGAATCGCCCTCGAACGCGCCTGTGACTGGCGCCCAAAGCCCTGCGTCGCAACACGACGCACGCACCAAGAAACTCGAAGAGCTGCGCAACGCCGCGCTCGAATACCACGAGTTCCCCACCCCCGGCAAGATCGCCATTGCCGCCACCAAGCAGTTGGTCAACCAGCACGATCTGGCGCTGGCCTATTCGCCCGGTGTGGCCGCGCCTTGCGAAGAAATCGTCAAGGACCCGAACAACGCCTTCAAGTACACCAGCCGGGGCAACCTGGTGGCCGTCATCACCAACGGCACCGCCGTGCTGGGCCTGGGCGACATCGGCCCGCTGGCCGCCAAGCCGGTGATGGAAGGCAAGGGCGTGCTGTTCAAGAAGTTCGCCGGCATCGACGTGTTCGACATCGAGATCAACGAGAAAAACGACCTCGACAAACTGGTCGACATCATCGCCTCCCTGGAGCCGACCTTTGGCGGCATCAACTTGGAGGACATCAAGGCGCCCGATTGTTTCTACGTCGAGCGCAAGCTGCGCGAGCGCATGAACATTCCGGTCTTCCACGACGACCAGCACGGCACCGCCATCGTGGTGGGTGCGGCCATTTTGAACGGCCTGAAGGTGGTCGGCAAAGACCCGGCCAAGGTCAAGCTCGTCACGTCAGGTGCCGGAGCAGCGGCGCTGGCCTGCCTGGGCCTGCTGGTCAAGCTCGGCATCCCGCGCGAGAACATCTATGTGACCGATTTGGCCGGCGTGGTCTACGAAGGCCGAACCGAGTTGATGGACGAGGACAAGGTCCAGTTCGTGCAAAAAACCGACGCACGCACGTTGCGCGACGTCATCAAGGACGCCGACATCTTCCTTGGCCTGTCCGCTGGCGGCGTGCTGAAGGCCGACATGGTGGCCACCATGGCGCCGAGCCCGCTGATTTTTGCACTGGCCAATCCGACGCCCGAGATCCTGCCGGAAGAGGTGAAGGCGGTGCGCAGCGACGCCATCATGGCCACCGGCCGCACCGACTACCCGAACCAGGTCAACAACGTCCTGTGTTTCCCCTACATCTTCCGTGGCGCGCTCGACAGCGGTGCCACCACCATCACGGTGGAAATGGAGATTGCCGCCGTGCACGCGATAGCCGAACTCGCGCAGGCCGAGCAGAGCGAGGTGGTGGCCGCCGCGTATGTGGGCGAGCACCTGGCGTTCGGCCCCGAGTACCTGATTCCCAAGCCGTTTGACCCGCGGCTGATGATGAAGATCGCGCCTGCGGTGGCCAAGGCCGCCGCCGACAGCGGCGTGGCGCTGCGCCCGGTCAAAGACATGGACGCCTACATCGAGCGTCTGCAGAGCTTTGTCTACGCCTCCGGCACGACGATGAAGCCCATCTTCACCGCCGCCAAGAAGGCCGAGAAAAAGCGGGTTTGCTACGCCGAAGGCGAAGAAGAGCGCGTGCTGCGCGCCTGCCAGATCGTGGTCGACGAGTGCCTGGCCCGCCCGATCCTGATCGGCCGGCCGCTGATCATTGCGCAGCGCATCAAGAACTTCGGCCTGCGCCTGCGCGAAGGCCAGGACTATGACATCGTCAACGTCGAGCAAGACCACCGCTACCGCGACTTCTGGCAGACCTACCACCGCATGACCGAGCGCAAGGGCATCACCATCCAGATGGCCAAGATCGAGATGCGCCGCCGCCTCACGCTCATCGCCTCCATGATGCTGCACAAGGGCGAGGCCGACGGCGTGATCTGCGGCACCTGGGGCACCACCGCCATGCATTTGCACTACGTGGACCAGGTCATTGGCAAACGCGCCGGGGTCACCACCTACGCCTGCATGAACGGCCTGCTGTTGCCCAACCGCCAGGTGTTCCTGGTGGACACCCACGTCAACTACGACCCCACCGCCGAGCAGTTGGCCGAGATCACGATCATGGCGGCCGAAGAGATGGTGCGTTTTGGCCTCAAGCCCAAGGCCGCGCTGCTCAGCCATTCCAACTTCGGCAGCAGCAACCAGCCCAGCGCCGTCAAGATGCGCCAGACCCTGGAACTGCTGCGCACCACCGCGCCCTGGCTCGAAGCCGACGGTGAAATGCACGGCGACATCGGCCTGGATGCCGCCGCGCGCAAGGTCGTCATGCCCAACAGCACATTGACGGGCGAGGCCAATCTGCTGGTCATGCCCAACATTGATGCGGCCAACATCGCCTACAACCTGCTCAAAACGGTGGCTGGCGGCAACATTGCCATTGGCCCGGTGCTTCTGGGTGCGGCCCAGCCGATCCACATCCTGACCGCCAGCACCACCGTGCGGCGCATTGTCAACATGACCGCCCTGACCGTTGCCGACGCCAACGCGGCGCGTTAAGCGCTAAATTGATAGCAAGTACTGACTAGCTGGCGTCTTTTCCCAGGGGCAGCCTGCCTAAAGCTTAGGCAGGCACTTGCTTTTTGGGCCCGCTTCGGTCACACTACCGACTTGAAATTTCGGGTTAACCCGTGGTTTTCGAGAGGTTGCTGATGTCGCGGGCTCCAGATAACAAGACCAAAATTGCCAAGCTCACGTGGTTTTTTTGCGCTGCTTTGTGGTTGTGCACACCAATGGTGCATGCCCGTTCCGAAGCGCCTCTCGCCCGCGCAGCCGAAATCCGTGTCGCCGAGTTGCCCCCGCAAGGGCGCGAAACTTACAGCCTGATCCAGCAAGGTGGCCCGTTTCCTTACGAGAAAGACGGTACCGTTTTTGGCAACCGCGAACGTCAGTTGCCTGGGAAAGCCCGGGGCTATTACCGTGAATACACCGTGAAAACACCAGGTGTGCGCCACCGGGGGACCCGCCGCATTGTCTGTGGCGGTCAGCCCCGTCAGCCGGACGCCTGTTATTACACCAGCGACCACTACGCGAGTTTTCGCCGGATCGTCGACACAGTTCATTGACCACCTGCCGCTGGGGCAGGGGCCACCCATTTTTTGACTATGGAAAGAGACGCGGAGATGGACACACCACTTCGTAATGTGAGAACCAACATCGTGCAGTCGATCCGTGCCTTCCGGGTATCGGATCTTCAGGGCGCTGCGCAGCATTTGGGTCAGCATTTTTTGTACGCCAATCTGGCCAACGCGCAATCCAAGCAGGACGTGCTGGACCTGATCGCCGAGCAGTTCACGTTTCCGTCGCATGTCGGCAAGAACTTTGACGCGCTCTACGACAGCCTGACCGACCCGCTGCACAAGTCGGGCCCGCAGCCTGGCTTTGTGCTGGTGCTGGAGCAAATCCCGACCAATGCCAAGTTCGACAAGGAAGCGCGCGAGCAACTGCTCGACATCTTCCGTGACGCCTCGGACTACTGGGGAGACCGGAAGATACCGTTCAGGTGTTTCTATTCTTTTCTGTAGCCCGTTCTGCATCCACCAGCCAAGCAGAACGGGCGAATGAGGCAAGCAAGGAAAGCAAAGTCGGCGAACCGCTGGCGGGCATTCCCCTGACCACCGAAACCGGCGAAAAAATGCCCACCGACAAACTGGTGGACGTGTCGCCTTTGGCGCTGCGCATGAGCAGCCCTTTCAACGCGGGTTATTGGCTCGCAGCAGCCTAGGCTGTTGTCCCCACGGTTGCTCACTAGCGTGTAGCGCCCTGCCCTCCGAAGGGGCCGCATTTCGCCTTGGGGCGGCCCGGCGGCGAAACATGACTTTCTGGCGGGTCAACCAAAACAAAGCCCGCTTCGGCGGGCTTTTTCACGTCTGTGTGGCTTCTGCCAGCGCCAGGTACTCGTGCACCGGCACTTCCTCGGCGCGGCGTTGCACGTCGAAGCTGCCGGCGAACTGTTTGTCTTCCAGCCAGCGGCCCAGCGTGTGGCGCAGCAGTTTGCGGCGCTGGCTGAAAGCCACTTGCACCAGGGTGCTGAGGTGCTTCACATCCAGAGGGGCACACGTGGCCAGGGGCACCATGCGCACCACGGCGCTGTCCACCCGGGGGGGGGGATCGAACGAGGTGGGGGGCACAAATAGCACATTGGCCATGGCGTAGCGCCACTGCAGCATCACGCTCAGGCGCCCGTAGTCGCTGGTGGCGGGGCGGGCGACCATGCGGTCGACCACCTCTTTTTGCAGCATGAAGTGCTGGTCTTCAATGACCGCCACGTGGTCCAGCAAATGGAACAGGATGGGGGTAGAGATGTTGTACGGCAGGTTGCCAACAACCCGCAGCTTGCGGCCTTCAGGCTTTGGAATGGTGCCGAAGTCCACCCTTAACACGTCCGATTCGATCACCTGCAGTTGCGGGTGGTCGCGCAGGCGCTGGGCGAGGTCGCGGTCCAGTTCGATCACGGTCAGCTGGCCGAGGCGTTCGACCAGCGGCTGCGTCAGCGCGGCCAGGCCGGGCCCGATCTCGACCATGGCCTGCCCCGGCTGCGGCGCGATCTCGGACACGATGGCGTCGATGATGCCGCCGTCAGAGAGGAAATGCTGGCCGAAGCGTTTGCGTGGGATGTGTTTCATGCACGCGCTCGGAGACTTGAACAGTGGGGGTCAGAGCCCAATCCGTTCGCTGTTTTATTGCTTCGGAAATTTGACTGTCCTGGATCGGGCTCTGACCCCCAGGTTTTACAAGGGCGCTTCACGGAACTCCACGTAGGCGCGGCCACGGACTTCCTGGGCCCACTGGGTGTAGGCTTCGTCCTGTTTCTTCTCGCGCAGGGCGGCGCGGGCAAGTTCGCGTTGCTGGCTCTGGGTCAGTTTGGCCTGGCGCCGTTCGACGACCTGGATCAGGTGCACACCGAAGCGCGAGGTCACCGGCTCGGCGATCTGGCCGGGCGCCAAGGTCTCCATGGCCGCCTCAAACTCCGGCACAAACTGGCCGGGGTTGGCCCAGCCCAGGTCGCCACCGCTGGCGGCCGAGCCGTCGGCAGAGAACTCCTTGGCCAGTGCGGCAAAGTCGGCCTTGCCCTCGCGCACCTGCTGGCGCATCTGCGCGAGGCGGGCGCGCACGGCGGCTTCGTTCATGGTCGGGGTGGGACGCATCAGGATGTGGCGGGCGCGGGTTTGCAGCACCGTGTCGCCGACGGTGCTGCTCTGTTTTTTCTCCAGCACCTTGAGCACGTGGAAACCGGCACCGCTGCGCACCGGGCCGGCGATACCGCCCACGGCCACGCTGCGGACCGCTTCGGTGAACAGGTCGGGGTAGCGGTCGGCCGGGCGCAGGCCGAGCTGGCCGCCCTGGCGCTTGTCGGGCGCGTCGGAGAACTCGGCCGACAGGGCGGTGAAGTCGTCGCCCTTCTGCGCGCGTTCCAGCACGCGCTGGGCACGGGCGCGCAGCGCCGTGACCTGGGCTTCGTTGGCCTTCTCGGGCACGGCCACCAGGATTTGCGCCAGGTTGAGTTCGATGACGGTGCTGCCAGCGGTCTGCTGTTCGCGGATGAACTGGTCGGCTTCCTGGTCGGTGATGCGGGTGCGGGACTCGACCTCGCGTTCGCGCAGGCGCGACAGCAGCAGCTGGTCACGCAGGTCGTTGCGGAACTGCTGCAGGCTCAGGCCGTCGGCCTGCAGGCGGCGGCGCAGCACGTCCACCGTGATCTGGTTTTGCTGTGCCACGGTCTGCATGGCCTGGTCGATCATGCCCTCGTCCACCCGCACGCCGGTTTCACGCGCCACCTGCAGCTGGGCGCGCTCGTTGATCATGAGGTCGATCATGCGCGAGGCCAGCTCGTTGCGTGGCGGAATGGCCACGCCCTGCTGGGTCAGCTGCTGCTCGGCGCGCAGCACCCGCAGCCGCAGCTCGTTGTTGGTGATGGGCTCGGAGTTGACCACCACCACGATGAAGTCGGCTGGCAGGGGCCCGCTCTGGGCAATGCGCTGGGTGGGCACGGCACCGGCGTTGGGCAAACCGAGCGGGCGGTTGGAGGGGCGCAGTGTCTGCGCCTGCAGGCTGGCGCCCAGCAGCAGCACACAGCCAGCCAGCATCAGACGGGGAAGCGGGTGCGGGAAATGGGTTTTCATGGTGCTCAGTCGTAACGGGAAAAACGGCTCGGTGTGGTGGTCTGTTCGCGCAGGTACTGGTAGCGGGGGATGTTGTCGCGCAGGGTCTTCAGCGGGTTGGAGCCGAGCCGCGAGAAGCCGACGAATTCCAGCTGGAACAGGATGCGCTGGTTGGCCGAGTTGACGCTGCGCTGCAGCCGCTCCAGCACGATGCGGCCGAGCCAGCAACCACCGTCGTATTCGAGGCCGAGGATGGAGTCCACCAGCTTGCTGTCTTTCAGGCTGTAGTTGAGGCGGCCAACGCCGTACCAGCGGCCTTCGCCCAGGCCCTTGCCATAGCCGAGGTCGTTGCCGCGGTCGCCGAACAGGTCGTTGATCGGCCACTGGAAGCCAATGTCCACCTGCTCGCTGCCCTGGTCCAGCGTGCTGGTGGGGCGCTGCAGGCGGTAGGCGGCGCTGACGACGCGGTAGTTGGTGGGCGCGTAGCGGACGCTGGCGGTGGAGCGGATCGAGCGGCCGGACTTCTGGTTGAACTGCGCCGTGCCTTCGGTGGACCACTTCTCGCTCCAGTTCACCGCCGCACCGGCGAGCACGTCGCTGATGCGGTCCACCTGCGGCGTGCCGCCGGGCAGGGTGACGTTCTGGTCTTTGTAGCGCAGGCGCTGGGCCACGCCCAGGCGCAGGGCTTCGGCACCGGTGGCCGGGTCCAGGAAGCGGGTGGTGACGCCGAGCGTCAGCAGGTTGTTGTCGGAGATGCGGTCGTTGCCGCCGAACGCGTTCTCGGTGTAGACGGTGGCGAAGTTGAAGTCGTTGGTGCCGGAGTCGTAGTTGGGCAGGAAGCTCTGGTCGCGGAACGGCGTGTAGGTGTAGAAGGCGCGCGGCTCCAGCGTCTGGGTGAAACCCCGGCCAAAGAAGCTGGTCTGGCGCTCGAACACCAGCCCGCTGTCGAGGCTGAAGGTGGGCAGCGTGCGGCTGGCGGTGGTCAGGCCATTGGCCAGTGGGCCGTCAAAGCTGTAGTTGGTGGCGTGGAACTGGGCCTTGGGCACCACGAAGTAGCCGGGCGTGACCCAGGGCCGGCTCACCTGGCCGATGGCGTAACTGCGGTTGCCGTTGGGCTGGCGCGTCAGGTTGCGGTCGGAGACGAAGCGGGTGAAGTCGCCTTCGAATGAAAAATCGAGTCCGGCCATGCCCTGCTTGCTGTAGCGGGTGTTGACCTGGGGCAGCCGGTCGTAGGGCGGCACGATGGGCGCCGTCACGTCCTGCAGGGTTTGCCATTTCAGGGTGCGCACGCTGTTGGTGAAGTCGCCAATGGCGAAATTGGCCGACGCGTCAGACGCCAGCAGGCGCTGGGTCAGCGAGCCGGTGGCGCGCGGGAAGTCGCGCCAGTAGTTGTCGTCGCTGACGCGGTTGATGTTGAGGTTGATGCCGACCGGCCCGATGGCCGCCAGTCCGGTGTCGAAGCCGCCGCTGTGCTGCGCCACCACGCCCCAGCGCGAGCGGTTGCGCAGCGTGTCATTGGGCATGAAGTCGCCGCGCAGAACGCCGCGGTAGTCGTCTTCCAGGTAGCGGAACTCGGCGCCCCCCGCCACACCGCGTCGGCTCAGCAGTTCGGGGTAGAGCGTCAGGTCGCGGTTGGGTGCGATGTTCCAGTAGTAAGGCAGCACCACGTCCAGCCCGCTCAGGTTGTCCAGCGCCACGGTGGGCGGCAGGAAGCCGGACTTGCGCTTGTCGCTGAGCGGGAAGCTCATGTTGGGAAACGGCAGGATCGGGACGTTCTGGAAGCGCAGCACCGCGCCTTCGGCTTGGCCAACGTCTTCCTCGGTGTCGAAATTGATGCTGGTGGCGTTCAGGATCCAGGCCGGCATCCAGTCGGGGCCGGGCTGGCGCTTGCAGGTGGTCAGGCTGGCGTTGCGCACGATGCTGCGCTTGTCGTCAATGAACTCGACCTGCGAGGCTTCGCCGTAGCTGTCGTTGTTGATGAACTGGTAGCGCGGCTGCTTGAAGAAACCCTCGAAGGTCTCCAGCCGCAGCTGCAGTTCCGGCCCCTGGTAGATGTTGCCAGCGCGGTTGACGTAGACGTTGCCAATGGCTTTGGCCTGGTCTTCGGTCTGGTTGTACTCGATGCGGTCGGCGCGGATCACGGTGTCGCCCTGGCGCAGTTCGGCGTTGCCCTCGATCACCGTGTTCAGCTCGGTCTGGCCCGACAGCGTGTCGCCGGAGATGAAGGTGGGGCGTTGCCCGCGCGCCGCGCCGGGCAGGGCTTCCTGCAACTGCAGGCTGCGCTTGAGCTGCAGCGGCTGGTTGTCCGGTGTGTTGGTGCCGGGTGGACGCGGGTCGGCCGCCACCGCCGGGCCACCGATCAGGGCTGCCAGCGCCACGCTGGCCAGGGTGGACAGCGTGAACAGGCCGGCCTGGGGCGCGGCGGGCAACTTCGGTAGGCGGGGCTTGAGGCGCAAGGTAGGACGCAGCGGCGGCAGTAGGTGAGCAGGAACAGGCCCGGGGAGCGCACCGGGTCGGGCGCCGTTTGTAGAATGGATTATCCATGAGTCAAAACCCCTGCCCAGCTCCTGTTTCCCGCCTTGTGGGGACATGGGCACATGCGGCAGGCGGCCGAGCCATCCCCTGTCCGTCTCCTTTGTCCTGAAGCACCCCATGAACGAGCCCATCCTCTGGACAGACCCTGTCCGCGCCGCCGCTTTCACGGCCTGGCTGGCACCGCTGTTGCCGGCCCACCAGCTGCGTGCCGAGACCCTGCGCCCGGCCTCGGCCGACGCCAGCTTCCGGCGCTATTTCCGCATCGACAGTGCCGCACCGGGCTTGGGCAGCTGCATCGTGATGGACGCGCCGCCCGCGCTGGAAAATTGCGCGCCTTTCGTGCAGGTGGCCGGGCTGATGGCCGGTGCTGGCCTGCGCGTGCCCGAGGTGCTGGCCTGGAACGAAGCGCAGGGCTTCATGCTGCTGACCGACCTGGGGGGCCAGACCGTGCTGGACGTGATCGACCCGGCCCAGCCGAGTGCCAACCTGCCGCACTACCTGCAGGCCATTGACGCGCTGGTGGCCTGGCAGCTGGCCTCCAAACCCGGCGTGTTGCCCGCGTACGACGAAGCGCTGCTGAAGCGCGAACTGCAGCTGTTCCCCGACTGGTACCTCGCCAAACACCGCGGCCTGACGCTGGACCCGGCGCAGCAAACGCTGCTGGACAACACCTTCAACCTGCTGGTGGCCCACAACCTCGGCGCCGCCAGCGTGTATGTGCACCGCGACTTCATGCCCCGCAACCTGATGGTGAACCCCGGCGGCGCGGACCAGCCGCTGGGCGTGCTCGACTTCCAGGACGCGGTGTACGGCCCCATCACCTACGACATCGCCAGCCTGATGCGCGACGCCTTCCTCAGCTGGGGCGAAGACTTCGTGCTCGACGTGACGGTGCGCTACTGGCAAAAGGCCAGCAAGGCCGGCCTGCCGGTGGACGCCGACTTTGGCGAGTTCTACCGCCAGGTCGAGTGGATGGGCCTGCAGCGGCACCTGAAGGTGGCCGGCATTTTTGCCCGCATCACGCTGCGCGACGGCAAACCCAAGTACCTGGCCGACACGCCACGCTTCATCGGTTACATCCGCGCCACCGCCGGCCGCTACCGCGAGCTGCTGCCTTTCATGCGGCTGATCGACACGCTGGAAGGCGTCGAAGCCGTCAGCGGCTATGCGTTTGGCCGTGTGTGAGCCCCTTTCGGGTGACTTTCCTGTCAATTTCAAGCCAAATCGGCACCAAGCCCCAGTGAAGCCTGACAAGTTAGCTATAAAAACAAGAGCAACATGAGCCTTCCCCGCATCCACTGCGCCCTGCCACTCGCCACCGGCAGCGTGATCGACCTGCCCCCCGGCGCCGCCCGGCATGTGCAGGTGCTGCGCTTGCAGCCGGGCGGGCTGATCACGCTGTTTGGTGGTGAACAGGGGGGCGAATTCGAGGCCACCGTCGAGCACATGGGCCGCAGCGACGTGCGCGTGCTGGTCGGTCCCCACCACGCGCTCGAACGCGAACCCGCGCGTGCGGTGCACCTGGTGCTGGGCATGCCCGCCAACGACCGCATGGACTGGCTGGTGGAGAAAGCCACCGAACTTGGCGTTGCCAGCATCCAGCCGGTGGTCACCGAACGCAGCGTGTTGCGCCTGAACGGCGAGCGCGCGCAGAAAAAGCGCGAGCACTGGCAGGCCGTGGCGGTGGCCGCCTGCGAGCAGTGTGGCCGCAACCGCGTGCCGCCGGTGCATGCGGTGCGCAGCCTCTCAGACTGGCTGGCCCAGCCTGCGGACGGCCCGCAGCGCCTGCTGCTGTCGCTGCGCGCGGGCGCCAGCCCCGTGCATGCCACCGCCGTGGCTGGCAGCGCCGTGACCTTCTTGTCCGGCCCCGAAGGCGGCCTCAGCCCTGCCGAAGAAGACGCCGCCATTGCCGCCGGTTTCACCCCGGTCACCCTCGGCCCCCGCGTGTTGCGCGCCGAAACCGCCCCCCTGGCCGCGCTGGTCGCGCTCACGCTGTGAACCGCCACCTCTGGCTGCTCACCCTGTGCCAGGGGCTGTTCCTCACCAACAACGTCACCTTCATCGCCATCAACGGCCTGGTCGGGCTGGCATTGGCGCCATTGGGCTGGATGGCCACCTTGCCGGTGATGGGCTACGTGGTCGGCGGGGCGCTCAGCACCGCGCTGGTGGCGCGCACCCAGGCGCGCTTCGGGCGCAAGGCCTCGTTCCAGCTCGGGCTGGTGGTGGCGCTGCTGTCGGCCTTGCTGTGCGCCTACGCGGCGCTCACGCGGCAGTTCTGGCTGCTGTGTTTCGCCACCGTGGTGGCCGGTTACTACAACGCCAACGCCCAGCTCTACCGCTTTGCCGCCGCCGAGCTCAGCGCGCCCGCCTGGCGTGAAAAAGCCGTGTCGCTGGTGATGGCCGGCGGGTTGATCGGCGCGGTGGCCGGCCCCAACCTCGCGTCGGCCACCCGCAACGTGCTGGCGGTGCCGTTTGCCGGGGCCTACATCGCGCTTGCCGGTGTGACGCTGCTGGCCATGGGGCTGATGGCCTTCATCCATTTTCCGCCCGTACCACCAGCGCAAAAGAACCAGGGCGGCCGGCCGCTGGCCGAGATCGTGCGGCAGCCGGTGTTCATCGTCGCGGCCGCCGCCGGCGCCCTGGGCTATGGCGTGATGAACCTGCTGATGGCCGCCACACCGATCGCGATGCAGCAGTGCAGCCTGCCGTTCTCTGACGCGGCGTTGGTGCTGGAGTGGCACGTGATCGGCATGTTCGCGCCGGGCTTCTTCACCGGCCATTTGATCAAGCGCTTTGGCGCGCTGCCGGTCATGGGGGTGGGCGTGGTGCTGAACGGCGTGTGCATTGCGGTGGCGCTCACCGGGGTGGACCTGATGCAGTTCCTGGTGGCGCTGTTTGCCTTGGGTGTGGGCTGGAACTTCCTGTTCACCGGCAGCACCACGCTGGCCCTGTCGGCCTACCGGCCGGAGGAGCGCGACAAGGCGCAGGGCGCGCTCAACTTTGGGGTGTTTGCCACGCTGGCGCTGAGTTCGCTGTCGTCGGGCGTGCTGGTCACCACGCAGGGGTGGACCTGGCTCAACCTCGGCTCCATCGCCCCGGTGCTGCTGACGGGCGCCCTGCTGGTCTGGCTGGCCCGCCAGCGGCGCGCTACATCGCCTTGAACAGGTGCGCGTAGAGCCGGCTCACCGCCAGCCGCTCGGGCCGTGCGCGCAGGTGCACCCACTGCCGGCCCGCCTCGTCGCGTGACACGCTGGCAATGCCGGCGGCCTGCACCACCGTGCCACGGTGGATTTGCCAGAACTGCTGGGCGTCCAGCTGCGGCAGCAGTTCCTTGAGCGGGGTGCGGATCAGGTACTCGCGCTCGGCCGTCAGCACGCGCAGGTACTTGTCGGCCGCTTCCAGCACCAGCACCTCGTGGAGGGGCACCAGGTGCAGCGTGTTGCCCACGCTGGCCTGGATCGCCTGCAGGCGGTTGCCGGCTGACGGGGCAGGGGTGAGCAGCGCGCGCAGCTGGTCCAGCGTGGCTTGGGCGGGCGCTGTGGCGGCCGCGGCGCGCGTGGCCAGCAGCGCCTGCACCCGCGCCACGGTGAGCGCCAGCCGTGCGGGCTGCACCGGCTTCAGCAGGTAGTCCACCGCCTGGCGCTCAAAGGCTTGCACCGCGTACTGGTCGTAGGCGGTGACGAACACCAGCGCCGGAAAGGCCACGCCGTCAGGCCAGCGGTCGGCCAGTTCGGCGGCGGCCTCCAGTCCGCTTTGGCCGGGCATGCGGATGTCCAGGAGCAGCACGTCGGGCCGCAGCTGCAACGCCTGCGCCACGGCAGAGAGGCCATCGCCCGCGATGCCCACCACCTGCAGGGCGGGCCAGGCGCGGGCCAGTTCGGCCTGCAGGTTCAGCGCCAGCAGCGGCTCGTCTTCGGCGATCAGCGCGGTGGTGAGGGCGTTGTTCATGCTGGGGTGAACCCCGGCAAGGTCAGCACGATGCGGGTGCCGTGGGGTGGGTGGGTGGTCACGGCCATGTGCGCCTGTGCGCCGTAGGCGGTGAGCAGCCGTTCCCGCACCTGGCCCAGGCCAAAGCCGCTGCGGGTGGGCGAGAGCACGGGGGCCGCGGCCATGCCGACGCCGGTGTCGGTTACCACCAGCTGCAATGCGCCGTGCTGCAACGACGCCTGCACCTGCACCTCGCCACCCGCCACGCTGGGCTCCAGCCCGTGCTGGATGGCGTTTTCCACCAGCGGCTGCAGCAGCAGTGGCGGGATGGCGTGGCCGCGCAGCGCGTCGGGCAAGGTCAGGGTGTAGCGCAGGCGCGGGCCCATGCGGACCTGCATCAGTTCCAGGTAGTCGCGCAGGCGGTCGAACTCGGTGGCCAGCGCGTGGGTGCCGGAGCGCGATGCCGCCAGCGTGGCGCGCAGGTAGTCGATCAACCGGTCCAGCATGGCCTGCGCGCGGGCGGGGTCGCTGCCGATCAGCACCCGCAGGTTGGCCAGGGTGTTGAACAGCATGTGCGGCTCCAGCTGCGTTTCCAGCAGCTTCAGGCGCGCTTCGGCGGCCTGGCGCTGGGCGCTGAGCGCGCGTTCGCGGGCGGCGGCAAGTTGCCCGCGGCTCAGGTAGTGGTAGGTGCCCAGCGCGCCGGCGCCCAGGCTCATGGCCAGCAGGCCCAGGGTTTTGCGGGGGTTGGCCTGCCACAGGGCCAGGCTGTCCTGCTGCAGCAGCGCGTCGCCGAGGGCGGTGCCCAGCAGGTAGCCGGCCACCACACACAGCGGCACCAGCAGCACCATGCGCCGCCACTGCGTTTCCCAGTCGTGCACCGCCCAGTGAACGCAGCACTCGATCAGCGCCCAGATCGACAACCCGATGCTCTGCGAATAGACGAGGTTCTCCGCCAGCGGGTGGCTGCCGAAGGCGGTGAGCGACAGCGCGATCACGGTGTTCAGCACCGCCACCTGCAGCGCGTGGGGCCAGAGTTTGGGCGGGGGCGTGCGGGTCATGACACCCCAAGTATGCCGAGTTGGCCCCACACCAGCTTGCCCAGGGTGCGGCCGGGCAACAGCGTGAAGCCACCAGCCACCACGCAGGCACCGAAGTACAGGCGCTGCATGGTTTTGCGGTGGCCGGTGATGTTGCCGCGCACCAGGTAGCGGAACGCCAGGAACAGCATCACCAGCACCACCGGCACCAGCAGGTGGATGGGGGTGTAGCCCCCGATGTTGACCACCGTGTGGCTCTGGATGAACAGCGCCGACAGCGCGGTGGCCACCATGGCGGTGACCCAGGCGTACCCAAAGGCGCGGTGCAGCCGGGGGTGCTGCTGCCGGGCACGGCGGGCCCAAAGTGCCACCGGCCCCAGTGCCAGGGCGGTGAGGGCGGCGGTCAGGTGGATGGCGACGGCGGGCGTGAGGGGCATGGCGGGCTCCGGTGTGGCAATGCCCGCACTGTGCCGCCGGCGCCGGGTGGCCGCCAGGCGGTTGCGACGAAACGCCGCCCACGTGGCGCCAACGGCGTGGGGCGGGCGTGAATGGCAGCCACCGCGCGCGCTTTGCGCCCCCCGGCGGGGTCAGTGCCGTGTGTCCAGCCAGCGGCGCAGCCGCTCGAACACCTGGGCCCGGTCCAGCTCGTGGAAGAGTTCGTGGTACATCGCCTCAAACGGCTCGGTGGTCACCACGTTGGGCGGCGCGGCGGCGGCGAACGCCCGGCTGCCGTCGGGGTTGACCAGGAGGTCGGCGCCCGCGTACATCAGCAGCGTGGGCACGGTCCACTGCGGCGCCGCCGCCACGGTGGCCGGGCCCCCGTCGGCCAAGAAGCGGGCCATGGCCACACCCACGCGGTCGTGCACCAGCGGGTCGCGCTGGTAGGCCTGGGCCACGGCCGGGTCGTGCGACAGGTAACGCGGCTTCAGGCCATTGCCCACCCGCAGCCGGGGCGCCACCTTGGGCAGCCACGCGAGCAGCCATTTTTGAAAAGCGCTCATGCCGGCGTCCAGCGCCGGGGACGACAACACCAGCCCGTCCACCGGGCGCAGGCGCAGCGACACGAACCGCGCCGCCACCAGCCCGCCCAGGCTGTGGCCCAGCAGCAGGAGGGGGCGTGGTGTACCGCTCGCCCGGGTGTGGTCAACCACCTGGGCCAGGTCGTCCAGCAGCGCGTGCGGGTGGGGCAGTGCGCCACGCAAGCCGCTGGAATGGCCGTGGCCGCGCTGGTCGTAGGCGCGCACGTCAAAGCCCCAGGCGTTGAGTTGCGCGGCCAGCGCCGCGTAGCGGCCCGCGTGTTCGCCCAGGCCGTGCACCACCAGCACCTGGGCACGCGCCTGCTGGCCAGGGGGCAGGGGCCAGCCGTACAACGCGAGTTGGGCGCCGTCTTGGGTGGTGAGCGGGGGCAGCGGCTGGGCGCTCATGGGCACTGGGCAATGACGTGGGCCACGGCGGCGGTGAGTTTCTTGGCGTAGGGCAGGTGCAGGAACTCGTTCGGTCCGTGCGCGTTGCTCTTGGGGCCGAGCACGCCGCAGACCATCATTTGCGCTTTGGGAAAGCCCTGGCTCAGCATGTTCATCAGCGGGATGGTGCCGCCCTGGCCAATGGTGCCGCAGGGCGCGCCAAAGTGGGCGTTGGAGGCGTCGTTCAGCGCCCGCTCGAACCACGGCGCGGTGCTGGGGGCGTTCCAGCCGGTGGCACCCCCACCGCCTACAAACGTCACCTTGGCCTGGTAGGGCGCGTTGTCTTCCAGCAGGTTTTTCAGCTGCTGCACGGCTTGCGCCGCGTCCACCAGCGGCGGCAGGCGCAGGGAGAGCTTGAAGGCGGTGTAGGGCCGCAGCACGTTGCCAGCGTCCTTGAAGGCGGGCAGGCCCTCGGCGCCGGTGACGCTCAGCGTGGGCCGCCAGGTGCGGTTGAGCAGTGCCTCGACCGGGTCGGTGGTGGTGGGCAGGGTGAACGCGGTCGAGCCGCCGCAGTCGTGGTGCGCCCAGGGGAAACGCTTGTGCAGTTCGTCGCCGAGGATGGCGGCGGTGGCTTGGGCCTGCGCCAGCCGTTCTGCGGGCACCTCGCAATGAAAACTGGCGGGCAGCAGGCGGCCGGTGGCACTGTCTTCCAGGCGGTCCAGCACTTGGCGCATGATGCGAAAGCTCGACGGCACCACGCCCGACGCGTCGCCGGAATGCACGCCCTCGGTCAGCACTTCGACCTTGAGCACGCCGCCGGCCAGGCCGCGCAGCGAGGTGGTGAGCCAGAGCTGGTCGTAGTTGCCGGCGCCGGAATCCAGGCAGACCACCAGCCCCACATCACCCAGCCGCGTGCGCAGTGCATCGACATAGGGCAGGAGGTCGTAGGAGCCGCTTTCTTCGCAGGTTTCGATCAGGCCGACGATGCGCGGGTGCGGCGTGTTCTGGGCCTTCAGTGCCTGCACGGCGGCGATGCTGGCGTAGACCGCGTAGCCGTCGTCGGCGCTGCCACGGCCGTAGAGCTTGCCGTCTTCCAGCTTGGGCGTCCACGGGCCGAGGTCGTTGCGCCAGCCGGTGAATTCGGGTTGCTTGTCCAGGTGCCCGTACATCAGAACGGTCGCCCCCACGCTCCCCACTGCGTGTGGTTCGCTGCCCCCCGAGGGGGCCGTGCCTTGCTTGGGGCGGCCCGGCGCGGCGGCGTGCCCAGCAGAGGCCGGAATTTCGAAAAACAGCACCGGCGTGCGGTTGCCCAGCCGCACGATCTCCAGCGTCAGGCCCGGGACCTTCTGCGCCTCTATCCAGCTGGCCGCGTTGCGCACCACGGCGTCGATGTGCCCATGCGCGGCCCAGTCGGCGTCAAAGCCGGGCGACTTGGCGGGAATGGCGATGTAGTCGGTGATCTGGCGCACGATGTCGCCGTCCCACTGGCGTCCCACATCGGCCAGCACGCGGGCGGCGTCCAGCGTGCCGGCGGGCATTTCTTTGTGCAGGGGGGCGTTCATTGGCAATCTCCGGCAGTGGGCATACCGCACTGTAACTTTGCCTGCGCCAGCCCGCTGGCGGGTGGGCCTATTGCAGCAGCGTGTCGGCCCAGGCCAGCGCCTGCAAGTGGGCCCAGTTGATCTGGTGGTTGGAGAGGTGCAGGGCCCGCGCGGCCTGGGCGAAACCCTCGTCCTCGCCACGTTCGCAGGCGATTGTCAAATCCAGGAATGGCGCGAACGGGCCGCTGCGGTAGAGCAGCGCGTCGGTCACCGGCTCGGGCAGTGGCAGCTGGTGCAGCGACTGCGCCATGGGCACGCCCAGCATCACGTCGAGCAGCGAGAACACACCGACGATGAAGGCGTTGTCGCAGTCTTCCGGCGCCAGCAGCTCGGCCGCCAGCAATTCGGTCAGCCTGCCACGGACGATGGCGGTGCTGCCAATCGCGGGCGGTGCCGCGCTGTCCTTGGAGGCGGTGAGCAGCAGCGCGGCCCAGCGGAACAGGTTCTTCTGGCCAATGATCATGGCCGCGTGCCGGAACGAGGTGATCTCGCAGCTCAGGCCAAAGCCCGACGAGTTGATGAAGCGCAGCAGGTTGAACGACAGCGTCGGGTCGCGCTTGAGCAGCTCTTCAATCGCCGCCAGGTCGGCGTCGCTGCGCAACAGGTTGATCAGCTGCAGGATGGTCGCCTGCGACGGGCGGATGGTGCGCGCGCTCGCCTGCACCGGCTGGCGCAGCCAGCTGCCCTCAAACAGGTGCACGCCGAGCTCGGCCACGCGGGTGTACTGCTCCACCGACGCCACGTTGTGGGCCAGCAGCTTGAGGTTGGGGAACTTGCGCACCTTCTGCACCAGCGGCGTCAGGATGGCGGCTTGCAGCGTGGCGAGATCGAGCGTCACGTAGCCCGCCAGCGGCAACCAGGCGGCGAACGGCGTGCCCAGCACCGCGTGGGTAAAGGCCAGGCAGAAGCCACGCTGGCGCAGCGCGGCGAGTTGCAGCGTGCGCGCGTCGATTTCGGCCTGCGGCACGCCGGGCTGGGGGGTGAAGACCAGCACCACGCCGTCGGTGGGCACCCGCGCCAGGGTGTTGTCGTGCAGCAGGGCGTCGCTGCAGTGCACGAACACCGTTTTGCGGCCCACCAGCGCGGCCTTGCCGCCGTCGGCCAGTGCGGTGAAGAGGGTGCTGTCTGGCGTGCCGGCTGGCGCGCCGCGGTGGAACAGCTCGTAGCCGACCACCTGGCGTTTGCGGTCCAGCAGCTCGCGCCGGCCAACGGGTGAGGGGGTGTTGGTTGCCGTGGCAGTTTCTTCCGCCACCGGTGCGGTGGGGCGGGGCGCAAGCGCTGTGGGCATGGCGGCAGTCGTGGGGGGAAATCAGGTCACCTGATTCTCCCCGTGTGCCTGCCCGGCTGCGCTGACAAATGGCCCGGAAACCCGGGCCTGTTCAACCCACCAGAGGGGCTGACACCGCGCTTCAGTAGCGGTAGGGGTTGCCGGGGCGGCGGTCGTAGCGGTTGGGCACACCGTCGCCATCGCGGTCGCCACGGTAGACCGGGGCGGTCTGGTACACCGGCTGTTGTTGCTCGTAGTAGCGCCCGCCGTGCCGCCCGCCGTAACCGTAGGGGTACACCACACAACCCGACAGCGTGGCAGTGGCCACCAGGGCCGCCGCAATGGCCATAATTCTCATGTCATCTCCCTTGGCAGGTGGGCGGCGCGTCCGACGTGGGGCCGTGTTCCCTGCATGGCTGCATTGGAGCACCGGCCCATGTAGCGCCGGTGTCTGAACCTGCTGCGGGGCGTGACAGTCGTTACCAGATGTGTGGGCGGTGCCTAACCGCGCAGGCGGCGCATGGTGTGTGACGGCAGTTCGCCAAAACGCCTGGCATAGGCGTTGGCGAAGATGCCCATGTTGACGTAGCCCCAGCCACTGACGACGGATGACACGGTGGCTTCGCAGGGGGCGGCGAGCAGTTCGGCCCGCACGCCTTGCAGGCGCAGTTCACGCAGGTAGCTGATCGGCGACTGGTTGCGGAACGAGCGGAACGCGCTGGTCAGGCCGCGCACGCTCACGCCCACCGCCCCGGCGATCTCGGTCAGCGTGGGGGCAAAGCGCGCGTTGTCGCGCATGTATTCCTCGGCCTGCCGGACGAAGCGCGGCGCGAGCGTGCCGGCGCGCTGGAACGCGGCGTCGCCAGCGTGCTGGCTCCACTGCGTCAGCAGGTTCATGCCGAGCATTTCCTCGAGGTGCTTGCCCAACGGGCCGTGCGCGATCTGGTCGGGCATTTCGGCGATGCAGCGGGCGCAGTATTCGAGCAGCGCGAGCCAGCTGGAGCCCGGGCCGCCGAACTTGAACTTGAGCTTCCACATCCCGTCGGGGGCCGGCAGGCCGTGCCAGCGCTCGTACAGGTCGGCGAGCAGCTGGTGCGGAAAACTCAGGTTGAGTTGGATGTGGTCGTGGTCGGCCATGACCGCGTAGCCGGTGCGGCTCACGTCCACCAGAAAACTCTCGCCGGCGCCGGTCCACACGCTGCCGTCGTGTTCCACGTTGCCGTGGATGGTGTTCATGACGATGCCCCGGCCGCATTCCGGGGCGAAATCGTCCAGCCACACCCCCGTGCCATAGCGGAAGCGGCTGAGCGTGAAGCCGCCGATGTCGAAGGTGTAGTGGAAGGAATTGGGCTTGTGCACCGTGCCCAGGGGCCGGACGCGGAAGGGCATGTACACCGAGTCGGTGCTGGCGGCGATCTCGTCCCAGTCGCACGACTCCAGCACCCGGTGGCGCTGGGTGGGGACGCCCTGGGCGTCCAGCAGCAAAGCGTTTTGCAGCGAATGCAGCACGGTGGCCTCTTGCGTGTCCATTCAAACGGGGATGGGCGCCCACGCTACACGAAATCCGGATGCCGGAGCCTGCGGATCAACCCTGTAGCGGCCATTTCCAGGAATCCTGCAGCCCGGCCCGGGGACTCCGAACACTGAACAAATGGGCCGGGCCACAGGAACCGTCAGAACCGGTTGCCGCCGCCGCCGGCCGTGCAGTTGCTGATGGGCGCCTTGCCGGCGAACCGGTCGGCCAGGAACTGCACGCCGCCCGGTGCGCCCAGGAAGATGCCGGCCATGTGCTCGTAGGGGCCGGAGCGGAACTCCACCGTGGCACCCTGCGCGCACCAGCTGTTGCGCAGCCGTTCGCCGAACTGGTAGGGCACGATGTTGTCGAGCTGGCCGTGGTAGACGTACATCGGCACGCGCGGTGCGATGGTGCCGAGCAGCTGCTCCTTCAGCCGGGCGCGGAACTGCGGCAGCTGGGCGAAGTCGGGCGAGGTCACGTCCGAGGAGCGCAGGCCGGGGTAGGCCAGCAGCTCCTGGTACACGCACTGGGTGCGCGCGGCCTCGAACAGTTTCTTGGCCTGGTCGTTCTTGACGTAGTTCTTCAGGTTCAGCTCGGGGTAGGCGTTGTCGTAGCCCACCATGATGGCCAGCAGCACGCCGGAGTTGATCAGGCCGCCCTGGTTGAAGAAGTCGACCAGATCATTCATGTCGGTGACCACGCCGCCGGCGACGACGCCCTTCATGTTCAGTTCGGGCGCGTAGGTGGGCTGCAGCTGCGCGGCCCAGGCGGCGGCCTGGCCACCCTGCGAGTAGCCGGTCAGGCCGATCATGCTGTCGGCCTTGGTGGCACCGGTGTTGGGCAGGTTCAGCGCGGCGCGGACCACGTCCAGCCCCGCCATGCCTTCGGGCCGGCCCACCAGGTAGGGCTCGGGCACCTGGGTGCCGCCGCCGATGTAGTCGGTCACGGCCACCACGTAGCCGCGCAGCAGCAGCTGGTGGTATTCGGCCACCGAGTAGTCCACCATCAGCGGCGAGATGGTGGCGGCGTTGAAGCCCTGCGACGGCGCGCAGTGGTCGCCCATGCCGCGCGTGCCTGGCGTGATGCCGACCACCGGGCGCGCTTTGTACTTGGGCCCGCCCACCGGAACGCCAAGGTTGGCGCCCAGCAGTTCACCCACCACCGGCAGCGTGGGCAGCGGGCCCTGCACGCTCAGCGGCAGGTTGACCAGGCCGCTCAGGTCCAGCCGGGGCACCAGCACCGTGCCGGTGACCGGCACCAGCTTGCCGTTGTGGTCGGTCGAGACGTACATCACCTGCGTCACCGTGGCTTCCGGGTACAGCGGGGCCAGCACGGTGCGGCTCTTCAGGATGTCGCCCGGCTTCTTGCCGGCGGTGGACACGCCGTTGACGTCGTAGAACGGGTCGTTGCGGCCGCCGTATAGCACCTTCTGCACGCTGGTCAGCAGGTCGCCGTTGAGCAGCCCGGTCACCGGCGTCAGGCTGGGCAGGCCGCCCAGGGCCAGCGGGCCGCCGTTGACGGATGCGTTGGCCGATGCGCCGGGTGTGCTGCCGGTCAGCGAGAGCTGGGCACCGGCCGGTGCGCTCAGCACCGCGACCGATGCCGCGACCAGCAAGCCGGCCAGCCTGCCCAGGCGGCCAAATGAAGGGGTGGTTTTCACGGAAATGTCTCCTTTTGTTTGCAATGGCGGTTCACCGTGGCGCGGTCGCAAAACCGGTCCGCAGTGGGCAATTGCATCGTAGGAGCCGGGGTCTGGCGGCACCGCTTCCGGATGGCAGCGGGCTGTCTCCCGCTGGCTGAAATGTTGACGATTCCCTTACAAGTGGGGTGGCGGCGGAATGCCACCCGGTGCGCGGCGGCGTTGTCTCAGGGCGCGTCCACCCACACCAGCCGGCCCTGCCCAGCCTCGTTCAGGCGCGCCACCAGCCGAGGGGCGTCGCTGTCAGGCAGGCTGAAGCTGGCTTCCACCAGCGTGCCGTGGCGGGCTTCCAGCAGCGTGGCGCCGGCCGCGTCCAGCTCGCGGCGCAGCAGGCCTTCGAGCGCGTAGGGCACGGCGCAGTGCAGGGTGTGCAGGCGTTGCAACCGCACCTTGGGCGCCTGCAGCAGCGCCTGGGCCACGCTGTCGGTGTAGGCGCGTACCAGGCCACCGGCGCCGAGTTGCACGCCGCCGTAGTAGCGCACCACCGTGGCCAGCACGCCGTCGAGGTCCTGGTGGCGCAGCACTTCCAGCATGGGCCGGCCGGCGGTGCCACTGGGTTCACCGTCGTCCACCGCCGCCGACTGGCCACCGGCCATCAGCGCCCAGCAGACGTGGGTGGCCTGCGGGTGCGCGCGCCACAGCGCGGCCACCACCGCCTGCGCGGCGGCACGGTCCGGCACCGGTTGCACACAGCCGATGAAGCGACTTTTTTTGACCAACAGTTCGCTGTGGGCGGCTGCAGACAGGCTGTAGGGCATTCAGCGGGTGTTTTTCATGCCAAAACCGCATCAAGCCTCAGTGCAGGCTGGCGATTCAGCTATACAAATCATAGTATTGGGCTCATGCCCAGGCGGCGCGCCAGCCCAGCCCGGCGGTCGTGCCACCCGGCTGTTGGCCGAGCCGGGGCCGGTACTCGCAGCCGACCCAGCCGGTGTAGCCCAGTTCGTCCAGCAGCGCCAGCAGGTAGGCGTGGTTCAGCTCGCCGCCGTCGGGCTCCTGCCGCTCGGGCACGCTGGCGATCTGGATGTGGGCCACGTTGTGGGTGGGCAGGTACTTGCGCAGCTTCATCGCCACGTCGCCTTCTACCACCTGGCAGTGGTAGAGGTCCATCTGCACCTTGAGGTTGGGCGCGCTCACGGCGGCCACAATTTCGTGCGCGTGGTCTTGCCGGTTGACGAAGTAGCGCGGCATGTCGCGCTGGTTGATGCCTTCGACCAGCAGCGTCACGCCAAACTGTGCGGCCTCGGCGGCGGCCCACTTCAGGTTGGCCACCACCAGCGGCTTCAGTGCCTCCCGCTCCATGCCCGCCGGCAAAATGCCCGACATCACATGCACCTGCGGGCAGCCGAGCTGCTGCGCGTAATGCAGCGCATAGGCGATGCCGGCACGGAACTCGACCTCGCGGCCCGGCAGGGCGGCGGTGCCGCGTTCGCCACGGTCCCAGGCGGTTTGCATCGCGGCGTGGTCGGCGCCGCCGGGCGGGGTGTTGAACAGCACCTGCTGCAGCCCGAACGCGTCCAGCCGGGCCTTGATCTCGGCGGCGGGCCAGGCGTAGGGGAACAAAAATTCCACGCCCTGGAACCCGTCGCGCGCGGCCAGGGCAAAGCGGTCGAGGAACGGCGCCTCGGTGTACATCAGGCTCAGGTTGGCGGCGAATTTCGGCATGGCGAAATTCTGGCACGTTGGCCGGCGACGGTTACAGGGCCAGTGTTTTCAGCAGCCAGCCGGCCAGCGCACACGCGCCGATCACCGGGATCACCCCCACCTTGAAGCGGAACAGCGCCAGCGCCGCCCCCAGCGCAATGGCCAGCGCGCCCACATCCACCCGCGCCCACCATGGCCCGGCGCCTTCGACGAAGACGGTGTGGTCAATGAAGAACAGCGCCAGGCTGGCAATCACGCCCACCACCGCGGCGGTGATGGCGGTCAGTGGCGCGGTGAAGCCGAGCTTGCCGTGGGTGGACTCGACCAGCGGCCCGCCGGCCAGGATGAACAGGAAAGACGGCAAAAAGGTGAACCAGGTCACCACGCTGGCGGCCAGCGCGGCGCCCAGAAACAGCGCCTCCGGCCCCAGCACCTGCTTAGCCCAGCCGCCCACAAAGCCGACAAACGCCACCACCATGATCAGCGGGCCAGGCGTGGTTTCGCCCAGCGCCAGGCCGTCGATCATCTGCAACGCGGTGAGCCACTGGTAGTGCTCTACCGCACCTTGGTACACATAGGGCAGCACCGCGTAGGCGCCGCCAAAAGTCAGCAGCGCGGCCTTGGTGAAAAACCAGCCCATCTGCGCCAGCGTGCCATGCCAACCCTGCCAAGCCACCAGCAGGCCCATGGGCAGCAGCCAGAGCACCGCGCCCACAGCCACCAGCAGCGCCAGCCGTGTGGGCCGGAAACGGGCGTGTGGCGGGGTGGGGGTGTTGTCGTCGATCACCGCCGGGCCGTGGTGGGCCTGCGCCGCGCCATGGCCACTGCCTCCGGCAAACTGCGCCGGCGTCCAGCGCGCGCCCAGCCAGCCGGTGAGTGCGGCGGCCAGCACCACCCACGGGAACGGCACCGCTAGCAGCCCCACCGCGCCAAAACTCAGCACGGTGATGGCCCAGAGCAGCGGCACCCGGCGCGGGTGCTTCAAGGTCTTGCTGCCAATGCGCCAGACCGCGTGCACCACGATGGCGGCCACGGCAGGCTTGATGCCGTACAGCAGGCCCGCCACCAGGGGCACGTCGCCATAGGCCAGGTACACCCAGCTCAGGCCAATGAGGATCAGCAGCGACGGCAGCACAAACAGCACCCCCGCCACCACGCCGCCCAGCGTGCGGTGCATCAGCCAGCCGATGTAGGTGGCGAGCTGCTGCGCTTCGGGGCCGGGCAGCAGCATGCAGTAGTTGAGCGCGTGGAGAAAGCGTTTCTCGGAGATCCAGCGCCGCTCGTCCACCAGCTCGCGGTGCATCACCGCGATTTGCCCGGCGGGCCCGCCAAAGCTGATGAAACCGAGCTTGAGCCAGAACCAGAAGGCCGACCAAAACGGCACGGTTGTTGGCGCTTGGTTGCCCGTTTCAGGGTTGTTTTCAGTTTCAGTGTTCATACCAATGCGCCGACAATCTCATCCTGAAATAGTATCAGCCGGTGATGAAAAATTCCCCCCCTCCACTCGAAGCACAGGCCATCGTGTCCGATGGACAACCCGCGCCCGCCACCCGCAGTTTTCGCCTGCAGGTGGCCCTGGTGTTTGGCACGCTGATCGCCATCACCGCGGTGGCGCTGTCGCTGGTGGGGGGCGACATTCTGACCAAGCAGGTGCGCCAGCGCACCGAGCTGTCGCTGGCGGTGGTCGCGGGCAATGTCTCGCGCACGCTGGCGTCCGAGCTGTTCAGCGGCAGCGTCGAGGTGCTGAAAATGGCCGGCCTGCAGGCGCTGTGGACCAACGGCCTGAGCTCACCCGATGTGGGGCAGATGCTGGCGCTGAGCAAAGCCACCACGCCCTACAGCTCCTGGGTGGGTGTGACCGACACCAAAGGCGTGGTGCGCGCCGCCACCGACGGCATCCTGCTTGGCCAGAACGTCGCACAGCGGCCCTGGTTTGGCGCGGGCCTGGCGGGCCACTTTGTGGGCGACGTGCACCCGGCCAAGCTGCTGTCCAAGTTGCTGCCACCTTCGGCCAGCGGCGAGCCGCTGCGTTTTGTGGACTTTGCAGCGCCGCTGGTGGTGGGCGGGCAGACCGTGGGCGTGCTCGGCATCCACGGCAGCATTGACTGGCTGTCGGCCCTGATCGACAAGCTGTTGCCCGCCAACGCGTTCCAGCGCGAGATCGAGGTGTTTGTGTTCGACCGCGAAGGCACGCTGCTGTTTGGCCCCGGCGGTAAAACAGCGCCCTACCTGGCCATGGGCCAGACCGCGCCCCTGACCGTGCCGGGCAACGCCAGGGGGCCGACGATCTCGGTCGTGCGCTGGGCCGACAGCCGCGAGTATTTGACCTCGCAGCAGCGGGTGTTGGCCCAGTCGACGGTGAGTGACCTCGGCTGGCAGGTGGCGGTGCGTGAACCGGTGGAGCTCGCCTTTCTGGAAGTGCAGAGAGCCACCCAGCTGGCGCTGGCGATTGGCCTGGCCGTGGCCGCACTGGGCGCGCTACTAGCCTGGTGGCTGGCCGGCCGCGTCAGCAGCAACCTGTCGTCCATCGTCCGGGCCGCGCGCGATGTGGAAGCCGGCAAAGACGGTGCCGAAATCCCGCTGCTGAGCAGCAGCGAAGAACTGCAAAGCCTGTCCACTTCATTGAACCGCATGACGCGCCGCCTGCAGACCGCCAACCAGGAAATGGAGGCCACGGTGCGGGAGCGCACCGCCGAGCTGCAGGAGGCCAACTTCAAGCTTGGCCAACTGGCGCAGCGGGACCCCCTGACCGGCCTGCTGAACCGGCGCGGGCTGGACGCGGTGTTCAAGTCGGCGCTGGCGGTGGCGCACCGCAGTGGCCGGCCGCTGGCGGTGGCGATGGTGGACATCGACCATTTCAAGCGCATCAACGACCAGCATGGCCACGACGTCGGCGACGCGGTGCTGGTGGCGCTGGCCCGGCTGATCAAGAAGCGGGTGCGCCAGGCCGACGTGGTGGCCCGCTTTGGTGGCGAAGAGTTCGTGGTGGTGCTGCCCGACACCAACCTCGACGGTGCCGAACAACTTGCCCAGCTGCTGGTGGAGGCCGTTGCCAGCCATGAGCAGCCACCCTACGGCCGCGTGACCATCAGCGTTGGCGTGGCCGAAGCCAGCGGCGAAGCCACCGATTTGACCGAGCTGCTGCAACGTGCCGACGCGGCGATGTACCGCGCCAAACACCTGGGACGCAACCAAGTCTGCAGGTAGATGGCCCCCACGGTTGCGCACTGCGTGTCGCGCCCTGCCCCCCGAGGGGGCCGCATTTCGCCTTGGGGCGGCCCGGCGGCGAAACCCGCCCCCGTGGCGGCACACTGAGCGCGGCCCCTTGTACTACCCGCGCTCGAACTTGAACACCGCCGTGCCCGCGCGCGCGTTGGGCCACAGGCGGATGTCGTGGCCGTCCTGCAGGCCGTAGGCGTCCAGAATGCGCAGGTGGTTTTTCTGCGCCAGCGCCTCGAAGTCGTGGAAGGTGCCGACCCGGATGTTGGGCGTGTCGTACCACTGGTAGGGCAGGCGTTTGGTCACCGGCATGCGGCCGCCGAGCACCGCCAGCCGGTTCGGCCAGTGGCCAAAGTTGGGGAAGGCGACGATGCCGATGCGGCCGACACGCGCGGTTTCCACCAGCATGGTTTCGGCGTTGCGCAGGTGTTGCAGCGTGTCGATCTGCAGCACCACGTCGAACGAGCTGTCGTCGAACATCGCCAGCCCTTCTTCGAGGTTGAGCTGGATCACATTCACCCCGCGCTGCACGCAGGCCAGCACGTTGGCGTCGGCGATCTCGATGCCGTAGCCGGTGCAGCCGCGCGTGGCCTGCAGGTGGGCCAGCATCGCGCCGTTGCCACAGCCGAGGTCAAGCACCCGGGCGCCGTGGGGCACCCGATTGGCGATGGAGGCCATGGTTTGGGGGTCAGCCATGGCGTTTCTCTGTATTTTTAAGCGAAATCATGGTCAAGCCTCAGCCAAACCTGGCAACTTTGCTCTCAAAATAGGAGCGAATGAGGTTCATGTAGCGGGCGTCGTCCAGCAGGAAAGCGTCGTGCCCGTGCGGCGCGTCGATCTCGGCGTAGCTCACGTCGCGCCGGTTGTCGAGCAGCGCTTTCACGATCTCGCGGCTGCGCCGTGGCGAGAAGCGCCAGTCGGTCGAAAAGCTCACCAGCAGGAAGTTGGCCCGTGCCTTGGCCAGCGCCTGGCTCAGGTCGCCGGCATGGGCCCGCGCCGGGTCGAAATAGTCCAGCGCGCGGGTGATCAGCAAATAGGTGTTGGCGTCAAAGTAGTCGCTGAACTTGTCGCCCTGGTAGCGCAGGTAGCTTTCGATCTGGAACTCGACGTCCTGGGTCGAGTACTTGAGCGCCAGGCCTTCACGCAGCTGCCGGCCAAACTTCGCGTTCATCACGTCGTCGCTCAGGTAGGTGATGTGGCCGATCATCCGCGCAATCCGCAGGCCCCGCTTGGGCACCACGCCATGGCGGTAGAAGTGGCCGCCGTGGAAGTCCGGGTCGGTGACGATGGCGCGGCGCGCCACCTCGTTGAAGGCGATGTTCTCGGCGTTCAGGTTGGGCGCGCTGGCCACCACCACCGCGTGGCGCACCCGGTCCGGGTACTGCAGCGTCCAGCTCAGCGCCTGCATGCCGCCCAGGCTGCCGCCCAGCACCGCCGCCAGCGTGGCAATGCCCAGGCGTTCCAGCAGCCGGGCCTGAGCGGTGACCCAGTCCTCCACCGTGACCACCGGGAAGTCGGCCCCATAGACCTCGCCGGTGTCGGGGTTCAGGTGCATTGGGCCGGTGGAGCCGAAGCAGGAGCCGAGGTTGTTGACGCCAATGACGAAAAACGTGTTGGTGTCCACCGGCTTGCCGGGGCCGATCATGTTGTCCCACCAGCCTTCGGATTTGGGCTGGCCTTCGTACTCGCCGGCCACGTGGTGCGAGGCGTTCAGCGCATGGCAGACCAGCACCGCGTTGGAACGGTCGGCGTTCAGCGTGCCGTAGGTTTCAAACGCCAGGTTGTAGTCGCGGATCACCTTGCCACTTTGCAGCGGCAGCGCGTCGGCGAAATGCATGGACTGTGGCGTGACAAACATCGGTGGCTGTAATAAAAAACCCGGCGGCGCTAAAAGCGGGCCGGGTCTGGGACAAGCAACCGTTTTTAGCTGTATTTCTAAAGCGCCCGCAAGAGGGAACAAATCGGCGCACGTGAAAGTATACCGGCCCAGTTCGTCGCCTCATGCCGACACCAGCGCCAGCACCCCCAGCACCGCAAACACCACCGCCGAGGCGATGTGGATGGCCTTGATCGGGATCTTGCGCGTCATGCGCTCGCCGAGCCAGACCACCGGCGCGTTGGCCAGCATCATGCCCAGTGTGGTGCCGGCCACCACCGCATAAAAAGCGTTGTACTGCGCCGCCAGCATCACCGTGGCGATTTGGGTTTTGTCGCCCATTTCGGCCAGAAAAAAGGCCACCAGCGTGGTGCCAAACACGCCAAAGCGGGGGGTGGCGGCGGTGTCGCCATCGTCGAGCTTGTCGGGTACCAGCATCCACGCGGCCATGGCAATGAAAGAAACGCCCAGCACCCAGCGCAGCACGTCGGGCCCGAGCAGGGTGGTCACCCAGGCGCCCACCGCGCCGGCCAGAGCGTGGTTCAGCAGGGTGGCGACCAGAATGCCCCAGACAATCGGCCAGGGTCGGCGAAAACGCACCGCCAGCACCAGCGCCAGCAGCTGTGTTTTATCGCCCATTTCCGCGAGCGCGACGATGCCTGTCGAGACGAAAAAAGCTTCCATGGAGGGTGTGAACGCGGTCCAAGCGGGTTGAAAACGTTCCTTGAGCATACCCCGCCACTCGGTCATGGCCCTTCAGGCCCGCTTCAGGGTCGTGTGGGTGTCTGCGTCACGCGCGGCTGCTGAATGGTGTTGCCGCACCAGAACATGGCGACCGTACAGTCCTCCAAACACCTTCCGCACGCTTCTGGCGCACTTTTTGCTTGATTTTGGTGCTTCAAATGATTTGAACGTCAAATAGCACCAATAACATGCAATTTATCCAGAAGAGGGGTTTATGGAGGCACTAAAACAGGGCTCAGACGCGTTGTTCATCCTGCTCGGCGGCATTATGGTGCTGGCCATGCATGCGGGATTTGCGTTTCTGGAGCTGGGCACGGTCCGCAAAAAAAACCAGGTCAATGCGCTGGTCAAGATCCTGGTGGACTTCTCGGTCTCCACGGTGGTGTATTTCATCGTGGGCTACAGCGTGGCTTACGGCACCAGCTTTTTTGTGGGTGCCGAGCAGCTGGCGCAGAAGAACGGCTACGACCTCGTCAAGTTCTTCTTCCTGCTGACCTTTGCCGCCGCCATCCCGGCCATTATTTCAGGCGGTATTGCTGAACGTGCGCGCTTCTGGCCGCAACTGATTGCAACAGCCGTCATTGTTGGTTTCGTGTACCCATTCTTTGAGGGCATCGTCTGGAACCAGCACTTTGGTGTACAAGGCTGGATCAAGGCGCTCACCGGCGAGGAGTTCCATGACTTTGCCGGCTCCATCGTGGTGCATGCGGTGGGTGGCTGGTTGGCCTTGCCCGCGGTGGTTCTGCTGGGCGCACGCAGCAACCGCTACAAGAAGGACGGTCAGATTTCGGCCCACCCGCCGAGCAACATCCCGTTCCTGGCGCTGGGCGCGTGGATTCTGACGGTGGGCTGGTTTGGCTTCAACGTGATGAGCGCGCAGACCATTGACAAGATTTCCGGCCTGGTGGCGGTGAATTCGCTGATGGCCATGGTTGGCGGCACGCTGGCGGCGCTGGCGTTGGGCAAGAATGACCCCGGCTTTGTGCACAACGGCCCGCTGGCCGGTCTGGTCGCGGTGTGCGCCGGCTCTGACCTGATGCACCCGCTGGGCGCGCTGGCGGTGGGCGCGGTGGCGGGTGGCATCTTCGTGGTCATGTTCACGCTGACGCAGAACAAATGGAAGATCGACGACGTGCTGGGCGTCTGGCCGCTGCACGGCCTGTGCGGCGCCTGGGGTGGCATTGCCTGCGGCCTGTTTGGCGCCAAGGCGCTGGGCGGGCTGGGTGGCGTGAGTCTGGGCGCACAGGTGATCGGCACGCTGATGGGCGTGGGTTGGGCGCTGCTGGCCGGCGCGGTGGTCTACGGCGTGCTGAAGGCGACCATGGGGCTGCGGCTGAGCCAGGAAGAAGAGTTTGAAGGCGCCGACCTCGCCATCCACAAGATCAGCGCCACCGCCGACCGCGAGGTGAGCTGGTAAGTGCCAGGCCCGGTACAGCTATGAATTCAATAGCTGTACCGCCAGGTTTCACTGAGGCTTGAGGCCAATTTGGTTTGAAATTGGCCTGAAATGGCCGCGCAAGCGCTCTCAGGCGGCCAAACCGAGCATCAACTGCAGGTTTTGCACCGCTGCGCCGCTTGCGCCCTTGCCCAGGTTGTCCAGCCGGGCGATCAGCACCGCGTGGCCGTGCTCGGCATTGCCAAAGACGCGCAGCTCCATTTGGTTGGTGTCATTGAGCGCCGTGGCGTCGAGCTTGCAGTCGGCCGTGGCGGCTTCCACCGTGACCCACTGGCTGCCGGCGTAGTGTCGGGCCAGCGCCTCGTGCAGGTCGTTGGCCGTGGGCTTGCCGGGGAGCAAATCCAGGTGCAACGGCAACTGCACCAGCATGCCCTGGCGGAAGTTGCCCACCGACGGCACAAAGATCGGCCGGCGTGTGAGCCCGGTGTACCGCATGATTTCCGGCAGGTGCTTGTGTTTCAGGCCCAGCGCATAGGCCTCGAACAGCGGCGCGGTGCCCGCCTCGTAGGCCTCGATCATGCTGCGGCCGCCGCCGGAATAGCCACTGACAGAAGGCAGCGCCAGCGGGTGGTCCTTGGGGATCAGCCCCGCGTCCACCAGCGGGCGGATCAGCGCAATCGCGCCGGTGGCGTAGCAGCCGGGGTTGGCCACCCGCGTGGCCTGGCGCACGGCCTCGCGCTGGCCAGCGGCCAGTTCCGGAAAACCAAACACCCAGCCCGGCGCGGTGCGGTGGGCGGTGGAGGCGTCGATGATCTTGGGGCCGGGTTGGCCGCTGCTGCGGGCCAGGCTGTCCACCATGGCCACGGTCTCGATGGCGGCTTCGTCGTGCAGGCACAGGATGACCAGGTCCACGCCAGCCACCAGCGCGCGCTTGGCTTCAGGGTCTTTGCGCTTCTCGGGCGCAATGCTCACCAGCTCGATGCCGGGCAGCGTGTGCAGCCGTTCGCGAATTTGCAGGCCGGTGGTACCGGCTTCGCCGTCAATGAAAATCTTGGCCATGGCGGTGTGGGTGCGCAGTCAGTTTGTGTTCAGGGCGGTCAATATAATTATGTATTACGCCAAGTCGGCTGGCCGACTGGTGCGTTGCAACATGATACAGTTCGCGCGGTTACACGGCTGTGTCATGTTCGGCGAACTGCCCACGCCTGACCGGCAACCCCACATTCTTCCGACGCCACCGAAAGAGGCCCCATGAAAATTCACGAATACCAGGGCAAGGAAATCTTGCGCAACTTCGGCGTGCCCGTTCCGCGTGGCATCCCGGCCTTCACAGTGCAAGAGGCGGTCGAAGCTGCCCAGAAGCTGGGTGGCCCGGTCTGGGTGGTCAAGGCCCAGATCCACGCCGGTGGCCGGGGCAAGGGCGGCGGCGTCAAGGTCGCCAAGAGCATTGACGACGTCAAGCGCCTGGCCGGTGACATCCTGGGCATGCAGCTCAAGACCCACCAGACCGGCCCTGAAGGCCAGAAGGTGCGTCGCCTCTACATCGAAGACGGCGCCGATATCAACAAAGAGTACTACGTCTCCATCGTCACCGACCGCGCCACGCAGAAGCTGGCCTTCATTGCGTCGAGCGAAGGCGGCATGGACATCGAGGAAGTGGCCCATTCCACGCCCGAGAAAATCATCACCGAGTTCATCGACCCGCTGACCGGCCTGGACGACGCACAAGCCAAGAAGATCTCGGACGCCATCGGCATGCCGGCCGACTCCACCGCGCAGGCCGTGGACATCTTCCAGAAGCTCTACAAGTGCTACATGGACACCGACGCCTCGCTGGTGGAAATCAACCCGCTGAACCGCAACAGCAAGGGCGAAGTGATGGCCCTGGATGCCAAGTTCAACTTCGACTCCAACGCGCTGTTCCGCCACCCCGAGATCGTGGCCTTCCGCGACCTGGACGAAGAAGACCCGGCCGAAGTGGAAGCGTCGAAGTTCGACCTCGCCTACATCAGCCTCGACGGCAACATCGGCTGCCTGGTCAACGGTGCCGGTCTGGCCATGGCCACCATGGACACCATCAAGCTGTTCGGCGCCGAGCCGGCCAACTTCCTCGACGTGGGCGGCGGCGCCACCCCCGAGAAGGTGACCGAAGCCTTCAAGATCATGCTGAAGAACCCCAAGGTCAAGGCCATCCTCGTCAACATCTTCGGCGGCATCATGAAGTGCGACACGATTGCCACCGGCGTCATCACCGCCTGCAAGGCCACCAACCTGAATGTGCCGCTGGTCGTGCGCATGAAGGGCACCAACGAAGACCTCGGCAAGAAGATGCTGGCCGAAAGCGGTCTGCCCATCATTTCCGTGGACACCATGGCAGAAGCCGCGCAAGCGGCAGTGAAAGCGGTGAAAGGCTAAAAATGTCGATCTACATCAATAAAAACACCAAAGTCATCACCCAGGGCATCACCGGCAAGACCGGTCAGTTCCACACGGAAAAATGCCAGGAATACGCGAACGGCAAAAACTGTTTCGTGGCCGGTGTGAACCCCAAGAAGGCCGGTGAGTCGATCTTCAATATCCCGATTTACGCCTCGGTGAAAGAAGCCGCCACGCAGACCGGCGCCACCGTTTCGGTGATCTACGTGCCGCCCGCAGGCGCTGCGGCTGCGATCTGGGAAGCCGTTGAGGCTGACCTCGATCTGGCCATCTGCATCACCGAAGGCATCCCCGTCCGCGACATGCTGGAAGTGCGCAACCGCATGAAGGCCAAGGAAGCCGCCGGCGGCAAGAAGACCCTGCTGCTGGGCCCCAACTGCCCCGGCCTGATCACGCCCGACGAGATCAAGATTGGCATCATGCCCGGCCACATCCACCGCAAAGGCCGCATCGGCGTGGTCTCGCGCTCCGGCACGCTGACCTACGAAGCCGTGGCCCAGCTCACCGAAATCGGCCTCGGCCAGTCCAGCGCCGTCGGCATCGGTGGCGACCCGATCAACGGCCTCAAGCACATCGACGTGATGAAGGCCTTCAACGACGACCCCGACACCGACGCCGTCATCATGATCGGTGAAATCGGTGGCCCGGACGAAGCCGAAGCCGCCCGCTGGTGCAAGGCCAACATGAAGAAGCCCATCGTCGGTTTCATTGCCGGTGTGACCGCCCCTCCCGGCAAGCGCATGGGCCACGCCGGTGCGCTGATCTCCGGTGGTGCCGACACGGCCGACGCCAAGCTCGCCATCATGGAAGAGTGCGGTTTCACCGTCACCCGCAACCCGTCGGAAATGGCCAAGCTGCTCAAGGCGCTGCTCTGAACGCCTGACCTGCACACCACACGGCCACACCGCTGTGGTGACCCACAACACCGAAGCCGGTTGTCTTGCGAGACAATCGGCTTTTGTTTTTGGAAGTGAAGCACCATGGAAACGTTGATGACCGCAGGGTTCTGGGTGGCGGTAGGCCAGATCATCCTGATCGACATCGTGCTCGGCGGCGACAACGCCGTGGTGATTGCACTGGCCTGTCGCAACCTGCCGCCCCAGCAGCGCAAACTGGGCATCCTCTACGGCACGGCGGGCGCGATTGTGCTGCGGGTGGTGCTGATCGCGTTCGCGCTGGCGCTGCTGTCCGTGCCCTACCTGAAGATCGGCGGCGCGCTGCTGCTGGTCTGGATTGGCGTTAAATTGATGATGCCCGAGGGGCACGACGACCACAACATCAGCTCCAGCGACAAGCTCTGGGGCGCCGTCAAGACCGTCATCATTGCCGATCTGGTCATGAGTGTGGACAACGTGATCGCCATTGCTGGCGCGGCTCAGGGCGGTGGTGAGCACCAACTTGTGCTGGTGATTTTCGGCCTGCTGGTCAGCATCCCCATCATCGTGGCGGGCAGCCAGCTGGTGCTGAAGCTGATGACGCGTTTCCCGATTGTCATCACCCTCGGTGCCATGCTGCTGGGCTGGATCGCGGGGCAAATGGCCTTCACCGACCCGGCCGTCAAGCCCTGGCTGCCAACCGAGAAGTTCTGGGAATACGCTGCCGCCGCCGCAGGCGCACTGCTGGTGCTGGCCATTGGCAAATTCATACAGTCGCGCGCCGCCACGCCCAACACACCGGGCTGATACCTGACGCGCGGGCATGCTGAACTACCAGTTTTACAGCCGGACGCACGTTGGCCGCGTGCGCGAGAACAACGAGGACGCGGTCGCCTTTGACGCCGCCGCCCAGCTTGCGCTGCTGGCCGACGGCATGGGCGGCTACAACGCCGGCGAGGTGGCCAGCAGCATGGCGATTGCGCTGATCCAGGCCGACCTGTCACGCTACCTTTTGCCTATCCGCCCCGGTCCGAACAGCGCCGTGCTGCACAGCGCGGTGACGGCGGCGGTTGAAAACGCCAACGTCACCATCTGGTCCTGTGCTGCCACCCAGCCCGACTGCAGCGGCATGGGCACCACGCTGGTGATGGCGGTGTTCCTGGGCACCAGCGTGTTGCTGGCCCACGTGGGCGACTCGCGCTGCTACCGCCTGCGCGGCAGTACCCTGGCCCGCATGACGCGTGACCACTCGGTGCTGCAGGAACAGATCGACGCCGGGTTGGTGTCGCTCGAAGATGCGCCTTTTGCCCCCAACCGCAACCTCGTCACCCGCGCCCTGGGCGTGATGGACATGGTCGAGGTCGAGGTCGCCGAACACGCGGCCAACAGTGGTGACCTCTACCTGCTCTGCTCCGACGGCCTGACCGACATGCTCACCGACGACGCGATTGCCGCACTGCTCACCGCCCCCGGTACATTGGCCGAGCGCGCCACGCAGCTGGTGGACGCCGCCAACGCCGCCGGCGGGCGCGACAACATTTCGGTGCTGCTGGCGCAGGCCGAGACCGTCGCCTGAAGACACCATGCAGGCCCTGATCAGACACTGGCCGCGGATACTGGTCACCCTGATTCCGCTGCTGATTGCGGTGCTGCATGTGGTCGGCGTCCAGCGCATCGAGGCGCTGTCCCGGCTGGACGACGTGCTCTACGACGCGCGGCTGCGCGCCACCAACCCCAAGACGCTGGACCAGCGCATCGTCATCATCGACATCGACGAAAAAAGCCTCGCCGAAGTTGGCCGCTGGCCCTGGGGCCGCCACCACATGGCCCGGCTGGTGGACGAACTGGTGGTGCGGCAAAACGTGGCCGTGGTCGGTTTTGACGTGGTGTTTGCCGAGCCCGACGACAGCTCCGGCCTGAAGCGGTTGCGCCAACTGGCCGAAGGGCCGCTGCGCGAACAGCCCGGCTTTGCGGCCCAGCTGGTGGGCCTGCAAGACACGCTGGACTACGACGCGCTGTTTGCCAAATCGCTGCAAAACCGTCCGGTGGTGTTGGGGTACTACTTCTCCAACGACAGCGGGCAGCTCACCAATGGCCAGCTCCCCGCGCCCACCATGACCGCCGAGACCTTTGCCGACCGCCAGGTCGGCGTGACGCGCTGGAGCGGCTTTGGCGCCAACATCGCGCCGCTGGCACAGGCCTCGCCCATGGCCGGCTTCTTCAACTCCATCACCGAGAGCGACGGCGTGATCCGTGCCGTCCCGCTGATCGCCGAGTTCAACGGCATGTACTACGAGGCGCTGTCGCTGGCCATCTTCCGCACGTTGCGTGGCATGCCCACAGTCGAGCCCGGCTATGCCGAGGCACCGCCCTACGCGGTCGGCCAGGTGCAGCCGCTCGACAGTGTGGTGCTGCGCCAGGGCGTCAACCGCATGAAGATCCCGGTGGACGAACGCGTCGCCACGCTGGTGCCGTTCCGCGGCCCGGGCGGGCCACAGGGTGGCTCGTTCCGCTACGTGTCGGCGGCCGATGTGCTGGGCGGGCGCCTCATGCCCGGCGCGCTCAAGGGCCAGATTGCGCTGGTGGGCACCACCGCACCCGGCCTGCTGGACGTGCGCGTCACCCCGGTGGGCGAGATTTTCCCCGGCGTGGAAATCCATGCCAACGTTGTCTCCGGCCTGCTCGACGGGCGGCTCTACCTCAAGCCCGACTACGCCGCCGGCTACGAACTGCTGGTGCTGCTGCTCGCCGGGCTGACGCTGGCGGTGGCCTTGCCATTGCTCACCGCGTCCCGCGCGGTGCTGCTCAGCGTGGTGGTCATTGGCGTTCTGGTGGGGCTCAATGTGCTGCTGTTTTTTGTGTTCCGCCAAGTGCTGCCGCTGGCGTCGGCACTGGCCATGGCGCTGACCGCGTTTGCGCTGAACATGAGCTACGGCTACTTTGTGGAAAGCCGCTCCAAACGCGAGCTGGCCAACCTGTTCGGCACCTACGTGCCGCCCGAGCTGGTGGACGAAATGGTCAAGCACTCGGCCCGCTACAGCATGCGCGCCACCAGCAAAGAGCTGACGGTGATGTTCTGCGACATGCGCGGTTTCACCAAAATGTCGGAAACCATGGAGCCCACGCAGTTGCAGGCGCTGCTCAACAGCGTTTTCAGCCGCCTGACCACGCTGATCCGCAGCAACCGCGGCACCATTGACAAATACATGGGCGACTGCGTCATGGCTTTCTGGGGTGCCCCGGTGGAAACCGCCGACCACCCCCGGCTGGCGGTCAAGACCGCGATTGAAATGGCGCGTGAGATCGGCCAGATCAACGACGAACGCCGCGCCCGCAAGGTGCCCGAGATCAGCGTTGGCATTGGCCTCAACACCGGCAACATGTGCGTCGGCGACATGGGCTCCAACGTGCGCCGCAGCTACACCGTGATCGGCGACGCGGTCAACCTCGGTGCGCGGCTGGAAGCGCTGTCCAAAACCTACGGGGTGGACCTGGTGGTCAGCGAGCACACCCAGAAACTGGTGCCCCAGTACGTGTGGCAGGAGCTGGACAGGGTGCGCGTGCGCGGCAAGGCGCAGGCGGTGGCGGTCTACACGCCGTTGGGGGAGATCCGCAACCTGGACGAACGGCAGGAGGCCGAGCTGACCATGTGGAACCGCCTGCTGGCCGCCTACCGGGCCCAGGACTGGGACGCCTGCGATGTGGCTTTTTCAACATTGCGCCAACTCAGCCCCCAAAAACAGCTGTACCGGCTCTACACTGCGCGGGTAGAGGCACTGCGGCAGCAGCCGTTCGACCCCGCGTGGGACGCGACGAGCGAGTTTGAAACCCAGTAGCGCCATCCCGCGTATGCACTACCTTACTTGTCACAGGGCCAGTTGATCCCATGAAGCTTCGAGTGCTCGGCTGCTCCGGCGCGATTGCCAAAGACTGCCGCACCACCGCGTTTCTGCTCGACCACGACGTGCTGGTGGACGCCGGCACCGGCGTGGGTGACCTCACCCTGGAAGAAATGCGCCAGGTGGACCACGTGCTGCTAACCCATTCGCACCTCGACCATGTGGCCGCACTGCCGCTGATGGTGGACGCGGTGGCCGCCCAGCGCAGCGAACCGCTGCACATCCACGCGCTGCCTGGCACCATTGCTGCCCTGCAGGCCCACATCTTCAACGACGCCATCTGGCCCGACTTTTCCCGCATTCCCACACCCGAGGCGCCTTTCATCCGCTTCCATCCGGTTGCGGTGGGCGATGTGCTGCAGTTCAGCGGCAAGGTGGTGGAGGTGCTGCCGGCGGTGCACACCGTGCCCGCCGTGGCCTATGCGGCGCGCCGCGCGGACGCCGATCCGGCGCGCTCCGGCAAGTACTGGGTGTTTTCGGGTGACACCGAGCGCAACCCGGCCTTCTGGGTTCGCGTCAACCAGCTCGATGTGGCCATGCTGGTGATCGAAACCGCCTTCAGCAACCGTGAGCGCGAGCTGGCCGAGCGCAGCCTGCACTTGTCGCCCGAGGTGCTGGCCCGCGAGCTGGACTGCATCGCACCGGGGCACGACTACCCCGTCTACATCACCCACACCAAGCCCGCCGAAACTGACCTCATCATGGCCGAGATCGAGCGCTTCAATGCCACGCCCGTTGGCAACCCCCCCGTGGTGCACGACATCCGGTGGCTGCGGGCCGGCCAGGAGTTTGCACTGTGAGCAGCGTCCCCAAGCCATCCACGGCCACAGCCCCTGCGCGGTTGTCTGACGCCGCCTTCTCTGCCGCCCAGAAAAAGCCCAGCGCCCAGCGCGACGCCACCTTTGCCGCGCTGTTTTACCGCGAGCTCCAGCACGTCACCGCCCGCATCCACGAGACCGACAACCTCGACCAGTTGATGGTTGACGTGAGCCAGGACATCTGCCGCGTGCTCAATGCCGACCGCATCACCCTGTACGCGCTGAGCGACGACCAGACGGCCATCGTCTCCAAGGTCAAGAGCGGGCTCAACGCCAGCAAGGAACTGCGCCTGCCCGTCAGCTCCCAGAGCATTGCCGGTTTTGTGGCCATGGCCCGCCAGGCGGTGAACATCGCCGACGTGTACGACGAACGTCGCCTCAAGGCCATCCACCCCAACCTGAGCTTTTTGCAGGAAGTCGACCGCCGCACCGGTTACCGCACCCAGCAAATGATGGTCTACCCCGTCATGAGCGGCACCACGCTGCAGGGGGTGTTGCAGGTCATCAACAACAAAAATGGCGAGCCCTTTGGCCCCCTGGAGATGGAGGGCGCGTCCGAGCTGTGCAAGACACTGGCCACCGCCATCCGGCAACGTGCCGAGCGTGCAACCGAAGGCGTGCGCCGCAAGGTCGGCAAGTACGACGGCCTGATCACCGACGGCTTGCTGTTGCCTGCCGAGCTGGACCGCTGCGTGGTTGCTGCCCGAGAGCAGGGCGTGTCGGTGGAGCAGGCCTTGTTGACCCAGTTCTCCATCAAGCCGGCGCACATTGGCGCCGCGCTGTCACGTTTTTTTGGTGTGCCCTACGAGCCCTACACCCCCGGTCGGGTCTACATCCGCGAGATCCACAGCGCCCTGAAGCGCGAGTTTGTCGAGCGCCAGGGCTGGATGCCGCTGGAAGAAGGCCTCAATGGCCTGTTGGTGATGTGTGTGGACCCCGAAGCGGTACGCAACTCGCGCATGCTGACACAGGTGTACCCGCGCATCGACCGCTTTGACTGGTGCGTCACCACCCAGGCCGAGTTTGAACAGACGCTGGACCAGATATTCGCCCCGGGCGGGCCGGAAAGCTCCATCGACAAGCTGCTGTCCGACATGGTGCCGCTGGACGAAGACAGCCAGTTCGACGACAACGTTGTCTCCGCCGCCGCCGACAACGAGCTGGTGAAGTTCGTCAACAAGGTGATTGTGGACGCGCACCGCGCAGGGGCTTCAGACATCCACGTCGAGCCACTGCCCGGCAAGGCCAAGACCGGCATCCGCTTCCGCATCGACGGCACGCTGGTGCCCTACATCGAGGTGCCTGCCCAGTACCGCCAGGCCATGGCCACCCGGCTCAAGATCATGTGCGACCTCGACATTTCCGAGCGCCGCAAACCGCAAGACGGCAAGATCAAGTTCAAGAAATACGGCCCGCTGGACATCGAACTGCGTGTGGCCACCATCCCGTCCACCGGCGGGGTGGAGGACGTGGTCATGCGCATCCTGAACGCCGGCGAGCCCATTCCGCTCGACAAATTGGGCCTTACCCCGCACAACAAGGCGCGCCTGCTGGAAACCGTGCACAAGCCCTACGGCCTGTTCTATGTGTGCGGCCCCACCGGCTCCGGCAAGACCACCACGGTGCACTCTGTCCTGCACCACCTGAACCGGCCAGACACCAAGATCTGGACGGTGGAAGACCCGGTTGAAATCACCCAGCGCGGGCTGCGCCAGGTGCAGGTCAATCGCAAGGCCGGCATCGACTTTGCGCTGGTGATGCGCGCCTTTTTGCGGGCCGACCCCGACATCATTCTCGTCGGCGAATCGCGCGACAAGGAAACCGTGGCCATGGGCGTGGAAGCTTCCCTCACCGGCCACCTGGTGTTCTCCACCCTGCACACCAACTCCGCGCCTGAGAGCATCGTGCGCCTGCTGGACATGGGCATGGACCCGTTCAACTTTGCCGACGCGCTGCTCGGCATTCTGGCGCAGCGGCTGGCCAAAAAACTGTGTGACTGCAAACAAGCCTACGAGCCCGACGCCGACGAAATGCGCCTGTTTGTGGCCGAATACGCCGAAGAACTCCGCCCCACCGCCGCCTGGCAGGCAGACGCCCAGGGCGAGGCCGACAAGCTCGCCAGTGGCTGGCGCAAAAGCCATGGCGAAGGCGGCAAGCTCCGCTTTTACCGCGCCGTGGGCTGTGAGAAATGTGGCAATACCGGCTACAAAGGCCGCATAGGCCTGCACGAACTGCTGGTGGCCGACGACACCATCAAGCGCCTGGTGCAAGAACGCGCCCGCGTCACCACCATTTTTGCCGCCGCTGTGGAACGCGGCATGCGTACCCTGAAGATGGATGGCATGGAGAAAACCATGCTCGGCCTGACGGATCTGAAGCAGGTGCGGGCGGTCTGTATCAAATAAGCAACAGCCTGGCAGATGCCGCCGAACTTACAGCCGCCTGAACGGGTGTGGGCCTGAACCCTCGGTTAGCGCTGGTTTAGGCCTGCACATCGCTGCATGGCGTGCTGCGCGTTGCGGCACGATCATGACCCTACAGTCTATGGGTTATTTTCATGCGCTCTGCCAGCCAAAAAGGCTTCACACTGATCGAGCTGATGATCGTCGTGGCGATCATCGGTATTCTTGCTGCCGTGGCCTTGCCCGCCTACCAGGGCTACACCCAGCGTGCCCGCATGGCGGAGGTGGTGCTGGCCATGTCGGTTTGCCGCAATCACGTTTCAGAAGGCTATGAGGCGACCAGCGGCAGCCTGCCCGGCGCCAACAATTGGGGCTGTGAAATCAGCGCTGGCTCTGGCACAAGCTTCGTGCAGCGGATTGAGACCGACGCCAACGGCGTGGTTGCCGCGACCGTCACTGGTTTTGGCACGCCAGCGCTTGACGGCAAGGTGCTCACCATGGTGCCTTATGCCGATGCGGGCATGACTCAGCCAATGGGGCCGGGCGATTTGGGCAAACACGTGGCCGCGTGGCGATGCAAGCCCGCGGACCAAAACGGGGTGCCCATGAATTCGGTGCCCGCAACGTGCCGTGGTTAACAGGCGCCATGGGCCGCCTCAGTGACAGAATTTGTCGCACACGCGATAAGTGGCAAAAAATGTCTCATCCAGGAGGGCGCTTATTGGTTCATGAGATGGATCTGGCCAGAAAAGCTGCGCGGTAGAGGGGGCTTTGCAGGTGGCACGCCTTTTGCGATGGGACTTGGCCTTTCCAATTTTTATGGAGTTACACATGAAGCGTACCGTACAGCAAGGTTTTACCTTGATCGAATTGATGATCGTTGTGGCGATCATCGGTATCCTCGCCGCCGTGGCCCTGCCTGCGTACCAGGACTACACCAAGCGGGCGAAAGTGTCGGAAGTGGTGTTGGCTGCTTCGGCTTGCCGCACGACGATCACAGAAGTTGTTCAGACCCTCTCGTCTTCATCGTTGCCTGCTGCCAATGCTTGGGGCTGCGAAAGCTCTACTGCAACGTCTAAATACGTCAAATCCATCGCGACCTCTACCGCTGGTGCGGTGACCGTGACGGCTCAAAACGTGGGTGATACCTTGATTGACAATAAGTCGATCACGCTGACGCCTTATGCGGATGACACGAATCCGGTCAGCGTTACATCCATTGGTAAATCTGTGTACAAGTGGATCTGTGGACCTACTGATGCAACAAATGGCATTGCACCTAAATTCTTGCCGGGTTCTTGCCGCGGTGCTTGATTTTTCTGCATGAATCAAAAAAACGCCCTTCGGGGCGTTTTTTTTGGTCCAACTTCAGTAAAGCTGTGTGTATCGATGATGGTGGAAATGCAAGATATGAAAAATAAAAATATGGCCGCTGCAGCTGTGTTTTTGATGGTCTCGTTGCTTTGGAATTATTTGGCTGGCAAGGATTTGCACTGGGATTTCATTAATTACCATTTTTATGGTGCAGCTTCCATGATAGATGGCAGACTGGTACAAGATTATTTTGCCGCGAGTATCCAGTCGTACCTGAATCCGTTGCCTTACATCCCCCAGTTTCTAATGATCCGCTGGGGTTGGCACAGCGCAGTCGTAGGCGGTGTACTCACCGTAATTCATACCCTCAATTTGTTTTTCATCTGGAAGATCACCCATTTGTTGATGCCCGACTTTGCCGATAAGAGTCGACTCACAGGCATCTTGTTTCTTTCAACGGCGCTTGCCTTTATTTCGCCTGTTCATTTGACACAAGTAGGGGGCTCGTTCGCAGACATCTTGACGTGTATACCGATGCTCGGTGGGCTGTATTTGATGTTGAAAGATTGGCCGAAGCTGGAACCCAAGCGCTTGTTATGGGTGGGTTTTCTTTTTGGCGTGGCGGCAGGTGCGAAGCTGACCAATGGTCTTTTTGTAGCGGTTGCGTTGCTGTTGATTGGTGTGTCGATATGGCGCGCGCGAGGTACTCAGCAAATGCTAACGGGATGTCTGATATTCTCATTCGCTGCAGGGCTGGGCATTTTGATTACGCACGGCTACTGGAGTTATCTGCTTTGGGAGCAATTCGGCAACCCGTTCTTCCCACTGTTTAACAAACTCTTTGCATCGCCAGACTTTCTGCTCAGCAGTTTCCAAGATCGCAGATTTCTCGGCGAGGGGTGGCCCGGTCTTTTTGCATTGCCTTTTGAGATGACCAAGCTGGAACCATGGATATATACAGAGAACATCTCTGTTGATATTCGAGTTGCTGCGTTGGTGTTGCTGGTGAGCCTGCTCGCGTTATTGATGGCATCACATCGAATTGTCAAATGGCCAGCAACCAAAATGCCAAACCTATTGACATCAAGAGCGCTCGGTGTGCTTCTCGTGTTTTGGGTCGTTTCCTACCTGCTTTGGGGTAACGTTTTTAGAATCGGACGCTACGCGTACCTGTTGTGGTTCTTGGTGGCGCCGTTGTTAGCGGGCCTGTTAATGCATGGTTTCAATGTTCGCGTAACAAGGGTGGCGTTAGCTGTAATACTTATTCTCCAAGTGTTTGTGCTGTATACGTCAGGCTCACCACGATGGACTCCGACCAAGTGGAGCGCGCAGTGGGTACCTGTTTCTGTGCCCGACGAGTTGAAGCAGCATCCTTATACGCTGCTCACCCTGGGTACGCAGAGCTACAGCGCCTTCATACCCTTCGTACACCCTTCCTCGTCGGTGATCAATTTGGTTGGGCAATATAACCAACCGGCTGGGCCAAAGATGACGGTCAAGCTACGGGACCATTTGTCAAAGCCGATTGAATCGATCCGCATCGTTTTCCGCGATCCAGCGAGCAGTCCTGTGTTTACACAGCCTGCAGACCGAACTAGAAATGATGTGAATGCTGTGGTGTCGCTTTACGGACTAAGACTGGCGAACGAACTATGTCAGCCGATCGTTTTTGAATACGAGTCTATTGAAGGAACCCTACTTGAGGAGTCGTCAGACAAAAAGAAAGCATTTCGAGATGGGGACAGGTTGATGGCTTGCCCCGCAACAAGGTTGAGCTCAACGGAGCAAGACCAGATCAATGAAAAACTGCTGGTCATCGACAAAATGTTCGACGATGTGGAGAAAATGTGTGGTGACAAGCTCAGCCCGCACGGTGGACAGACATTGCGAGGACTCAACGGCTGGTTGCGAAACTATTTCAACACTTTGAATAACGTTGCAACCGACGGAGAGTCAATTTACATACGGCCATTCCGAAGTATGGTGGACTTCGATTTAGGATTGGCTTCGTCCTGGAAAGAGCCGCTTGCAAATGGGCGGGTGCTGACTTGCCCTGCATTGCCTAAGACGATGCGTATCGACGGCTGATACATGCCATCGTGATGGCGGCGTTAAGTTATTTGTGTGCGATCAGTACAAGGTTCTTGCCAAACCATGTGCTGGTAGCTCGATCAATCACACGGCTCATTGGGAAAACAAAGCGGTCATAAATGGCCACAGATTGTGGGGATACAACACCAGTCTGGTTTGGGAGTCGTTTGTATAACGCGCTTGCGAGGTAGCCTAAGCTGTCAACGTAAGTACATCTGTCGACTTTAAATCCAGCCTGGGTCACGATTCTCGTCAGGCCAGGTTTGCGATAGCGGCGGTGGTGTCCCACCAAGCGGTCCATTTCCGAAAACAAACTTGGGAATGCGGGTACGTAAATCAGCAGCTTTCCGCCGGATTTCAATTTTTTGGCAAGCATGTTCAACGCTTCTTGATCATCTTCAATGTGTTCAAGCACATTGAGTGAGTAGGCAAAGTCGATCGATTGGTCGGCAATCGTGCTGATGTCGGTGCAGGCATTGACCCCTTTCTGAACCAACTCTTTTACCAGCAAGGCATCCGGCTCCAAGGCGATGACTTGGCGACCTTTTTGCGTGAACGGTACCGCGAACTGGCCTGTACCAGCACCAAAGTCCAGCCAGCAAGCATGGCTGGCTCCCGCTTTTTCCACCATGCCTTCAAGAAATGCGTTGTAGCGATGGGCGTGGCGCATCGCTTCCAAATTGTCCCTGCCGGTGTAGGCGAAAGCAGCGGAATCAGTATTCCCCATGGTGGGTTCTCCAGCGGAACAGAATTGAAGACAGCAGGTAATTGAAGACAAAACCACCCAAGGCGCCGACAGCAAGAGGTGCCACGGGCCAATCTCCAAGATGGGGGTTTTGCCATACCAGTCCGGAAAATATCGCCAGATTCACCAAAGCACCACCCATCTGTATGACGCCGTAGCCTGCTGCGGTCGTGCTTTCAATGCGTTTGCTGGCAGGGGCGACGCGAAAGGTAAGTCGCCGGTTAAGTGCATAGGTGCAAATGACCGCTGCGGCAAATGACAGGGCTCGTGCAGCATAGAGATTCCAGTTGAGCAGTGCCAGTGCCGATAACACGCCCGCGTCTATTGCAAAACCTGTCGCACCTACCAGCGCAAAGCGGCAGACTTTAGTGCGCGTTGCCAGCCTGAACATGGCTCATGAGTTCTCGTTCGAGCTGTGCCTTTTGCCCTCGCACTATGGTGGAGAGTATCAGGCCTGTGGCAAAGCTAAGCATGGACGACAGCACCAGCGCCACGGCCAGTATGGCCAGTGGTACACGGTATACATAGCTGTACTGAAGATAATCAGCAATGGCAGGAAAACCTGCCAGCAGCCCTAATACCAGTAGCACCAAGGCAATCGCGCTAAAGAACTGCATGGGACGGTAATGGCGGACGATCTGGGTTATGGTGTTGAGTACTCGCAAACCGTCTTTGACAGTACTCAATTTCGAGAAGCTACCTGCTGGCCTGTCTTGGTATTGGATAGGAATTTCTAGCAAACGAAAGCGACCATCCACTGCGTGCAGTGTGAGATCAGTTTCCAACTCAAATCCCTTGACTAGTATCGGGTAGCTTTTAACAAAGCGGCGGTTCATGGCGCGATAACCGCTGAGCACATCCTTCAATCTGGATGAAAACAACCGGTTGATGAGGTAGCGCACCAAGTGGTTGCCGAACTGATGGGCAGGCCGTTTGTTTTCCTGGCCGTAGCGGCCATTGGAGATACGGTCACCCACTACCATGTCGAACTCACCGCTCAAAATCGGGTCGAGTAGGGCGTGCGCTTGATGCGCCGGGTAAGTCATGTCGGCATCGGCCATCAGGTAAACATCGGCATAGACTTCCAAGAACGCACGGCGAATCGCGTTGGCTTTTCCTTTAGCCCGCTCGCGCAGCACTGTGCCACGTACGGGCAAGCGCTTGAGCGTGGCGGCTGCCAATTCGTAGGTCGCATCTGTCGAGGCGTTGTCAATGACCACGATCTCTGCGTCTGGCAGTGCGGTGGCGAATGCTTCAATGACTGGACCGATGGTCAAGGCCTCGTTGTAAGCTGGCAGAATGACTGCGATATGGCGGGTCATGTTGTTTCCGAATGAACAGCAACACTGAAACGCAGCGTTGTCCTTGGCAAGCATACGGGATATCTCCCGTTCGGATTCCTTGAACTCAAGCCTCTGTGCCGCCAGTCTTTCCCTTGAACTTCAGTAACGAACAATCCTGCATATCAATGGTGCTTCGTTTCGCGAGGGCGGCACTTGTGGGGCTCTGCTTCATCGCTCCCTGGCTCAACCCCTTCGCCTCCGGCCCGTCGCCCGGCGTGGTGCCCTGGCTGGTGACGCTGGCGGGGGTGGCCGGGCTGCGGCTGTTGTTGCCGGGGGCCTGGCCCCGTGCGGTGTGGGTGGGGGC
>JAFEHU010000033.1 GCA_017848435.1 Burkholderiaceae bacterium
GCTGGCGTGCCTGCTGGCCTGGCACCTGGCAGCCACGTTCAAGGTGCACCTGGGCATCGTCACCTTCGCCAACGTGCCGTTGCCATCCGAGGCACTGGAAGCGGGCTGGCTGCTGCTGCAGTCGCCCAAGCTGCGGCTGCACCTGACCAGCAGCCTGTGGCGTGTGTTCGTTGGCTTTGGTCTGGCGGCCGTGCTGGGCGTGGTGCTGGGCCTGCTGATCGGCCGGCTGCGCTGGGCCCGGCTGGGTTTTCTGCCGCCACTGGAAGTGCTGCGGCCCATTCCCGCCGTGGCCTGGATTCCGCTGGCGATCCTGATGTTCCCGTCGTCCGAAGGCAGCATGATCTTCATCACCTTCATCGGCGCGCTGTTTCCCATTCTGCTCAACACCATCCACGGCGTGGAGAGTGTCGATGCACGGCTGATTGCCTCGGCGCGCAGCCTCGGCACGCGCGGCTGGCGGCTGTTCACCGAAGTGATTGGCCCCGGCTCGGCGCCCAGCATCGTCACCGGCCTGTCGATTGGCATGGGCACCTGCTGGTTCTGCCTCGTCACTGCGGAAATGATCTCGGGCCAGTACGGCATCGGCTACTACACCTGGGAGTCGTACACGGTACAGCTCTACGCCAACATCATCGTCGGCATGCTGCTGATCGGCGTGCTGGGCATGGGCAGCAGCGCGCTGATCCAGCGCGCCGGCCAGTGGCTGATGCCGTGGTACCGGCCGCAGCGGAGCGCCCCATGAGCGCCGGCCGCATCGCGATTCAAGACGTGTCGATCCGCCTCGGCACCGACGGCGGCCAGCCTGGCGTCGAGGTGCTGCACCGCGTGTCGGCCGAGTTCGCACCGGGCGAATTCATCTGCCTGCTCGGCCCATCCGGCTGTGGCAAATCCACACTGCTGGGCGCGCTGGCCGGGCATCTGCGCCCCTCCAGCGGCAGCCTGCTGCTCGACGGCGTGCCGGTGGATGGCCCCGACCCCGAACGCGGCCTGGTGTTCCAGCACCACACCCTGTTCCCGTGGAAAACCGTGCTCGACAACGTGGGCTACGGCCTCAAGATGAAGGGCGTCTCCCGGGCCCAGCGCAACCTGGAAGCCAGCGCACTGATCGAGCTGGTCGGCCTGGCCGGCTTCGAGCACCGCTACCCACGCGAGCTTTCAGGCGGCATGCAGCAGCGGGTGGAAATTGCCCGCGTGCTGATCAACCACCCGCGGGTGCTGCTGATGGACGAGCCCTTCGGCGCGCTCGACGCGCTGACCCGCGTGAAGATGCAGGAGCTGCTGCTCGACGTGTGGGGGCGCATCCGCACCACGGTGGTTTTCATCACCCACGACATCGACGAGGCGCTGTTCCTCGCCGACCGGTTGCTGGTCATGGGCCCGCGGCCCGGCCGCATCGTCGAGGAAATCGTGCCCGGCTTTGCCCGCCCACGCCATGCCGACATCGTGACCAACCCACATTTCGTGGCGCTGAAGCGCCGCTGCCTCGCGCTGCTGCACGACGACGCCCACCCCCCGCTCGAACGGTTGACGCCGCTCGGCCGTGACCCTGTTTCCGAAGCCGCCACGCAATGGCGCTTCGCCGTCTGACTTTTACGCCACCCCATGCCCACGCTCGAAGACGCCACCGCCCTCTCCCCTGCCCTGCAGGCCCGCTTGCAAAGCACTGACGCCGGCGTGCGCCGCATCGCCCTGATCGAACTGGCCGACGAAGAGGAGGAAGACCTGCTGCCCTGGCTGGTGGAAGCCCTGCGCGACCCGCAGCCCGAAGTGCGCGCCGAGGCGGCACAGCGCCTGCTGGGCTGGGAAACGGCCGAGGTGATCCAGGCCCTGGCCACCGCGCTGGGCGACGCAGACGACAAGGTACGCAGCGCCGCGGCGCTGACGCTGGCCGAGATCAAGACCGCCCAGGCGGGCCATGGCCTGCTGGCGTGGGCGCACCATGAAGACACCTTCACGCGGGCCGCCGTGCTGCGGGCCTTGCGCGAATTGCGCCTGGTGGAAGCCGCGCCGGCCGCGCTGGCCGCACTCGGACACCCCCACGCCGCCGTGCGCCGCGAAGCCGTCAGTGTGCTGGGCTGGCTCAAGCACGTGGCCGCGCTGCCCCAACTCGCCGGCATCGCGCACCACGATGCGGACGCCGAGGTCCGCCGCGCCGCCATCGGCGCGCTGGGTCTGGCCCAGCCCGCGCCGGTGCAGGACGTGAC
>JAFEHU010000054.1 GCA_017848435.1 Burkholderiaceae bacterium
GCCTCTGGCCGTCGCTGGACACGCACCTGGGGGCCGCGCAGCAGTCGCTGCGTCCACCGGCGCGAGCCTTGTCCCACTGGCATCTCGCCCTGGCCTTGGCAGCGGGCGCGATCTCCGGCGTTGTGCGCTCCCAGACGGGGCGCGTGCTCGTCGTCAAAGGTGACACCCACAAGGACAAAACGCTCCAGCGGGAATTCACCGAACGCGAAGACGGCTCCATCGCCGAGACCCGCATCCTCACCGACAAGTTTGTGCCCGTCATCCGCGCGTGGGACATGACGCCTGGCTCCGCGACACGGGGCGAGGTGTTGACCATCCGCTGATCCACCGGACGCGCTGCCGTCCTGCTGTACCACATCGAAGGAGAAACACCATGTTCCCGAATCCGTTCAAGCGGCCAGCGCCGCACAAGCAACCGTTGTTCGCACCGAGTACGTTGAAGTTGAGCGAGAAGGTGCATTGGCTGGCCCGAAGAGGCCTGATCGACCCCTTAGCCTATGTCCAGCGCCATGTGCGCGGGGACTGGGGCGAGATCGATGAGGCCACACGCCAAGCCAACGACGGCGATCCAACAGGACAACCTGATGATCTCGCAGTTCAGGATCACGCCGGACCTGGCGCTAATCGTCAAGACCAGCGAGGACCACCAGACCACGGTGATCCAGCTTCCCGAAGAGCGGGACCTGATCTGACGTCCCCACATCGTCATCCTCATTCTCCTGACGGAGCCACTTCACTCCGGCAGGGGTGTCGTGGCTCAATGACTCATCAAGGAGGAGCCCATGGCATCACATCGCATCGAAACCTACTGTCAGAACCTGGCGTTCCCCATCGGGGCGCTTATCTTCAGCAAAGGCATTGACCGCCTGGTCCGCTCGGGTCGCCTCGACCCGATCCCGTACTTCAGGCGCCACACCCGTGGCGACTGGGGCGACGTCAACGTCCAGCAATGGCAGGCCAACAGCACCGCGCTTCAATCAGGCGCATCGCTGGCATCGCACTACGTGATCCATCCGGGGCTGGCCATTCGCATCGTTACCGACGCGGAGCGCCACGCCACCGTCATCGTTCTGCCGTCCGAGGACTGAGCACGGTTCAGCCGCTGGCCACCCAGGCCAGCACCTTCAACCACCGTCGGCCACGCGTCGATTTACTTCCCACCACGGGGCATGCCACTGCCCCGCTGGGGGTGGTGCATGCCCCTTTTTCTTTGGAGCATCACCATGTCCCTCGATCTCGAAACCAATGCCGCTGAAGCCGCGCCCGTACAGGGCGAACTGCTCGACGCGGAATCTTCCCCTCTGACCCTGAGCCTTCAGGATTTCGTCGGCGAGTTCGGCGACGAACTGCTCGACGCCCTCAACAGCGCCAACCCGCCGGTCTATACCGGCCAACCGCAAGCACATCGCCAGCTCATCGTCGCCAGCCTCAAGCGCAAGCTGTTCCAGGCCCAGGCCGAAGTCGTCCACGCCGCCGCGGAGCTGCTGATTGACCGTGGCGAGCGCGCCGCGATCGTCAATGGCGAGATGGGCTGCGGCAAGACGACCGTCGGCATCGCCACGGCCGCTGTGCTCAACGCCGAAGGCTACCGCCGGACCTTGGTTCTCTCGCCCCCGCACCTTGTTTACAAGTGGCGGCGCGAGATCCAGGAGACAGTAGCGGGCGCGAAGGTCTGGGTGCTCAACGGCCCCGATACCTTGGTCAAGCTCATCAAGCTGCGCGAGCAGTTGGGTGTGCAGCCGACCGGCCAGGAGTTCTTTGTCCTGGGGCGCGTCAGGATGCGGATGGGGTTCCACTGGAAGCCTGTCTTCACCCAGCGGCGCACCCGCCACGGCGACGTGGCGGCCTGCCCGGACTGCGGCACGGTCATCACCGACCTCGACGGCGAGCCGGTCAACCCGGTCGCGCTCGAAGCCGAGGAGTACCGCAGGAAGTGCAGCCATTGCGCAGCGCCCCTGTGGACGCTGATCCGCCCACGCAGCCTGTCCGGCAGCGACCAGTCCTCGGCCGTGCTGAAAGCCTTGAAGCGCATCCCGACCATCGGGGCAGTCACCGCGCAGAAGCTGATGCAGAAGTTCGGAGACGGCTTCCTGGCCTCGATGCTCGGCGACAACATCCATGAGTTCATCAACCTCATGGACGGCAACGGCGAGCTGGTGTTTTCCGACCGTCAGGCCACCCGCATGGAACG
>JAFEHU010000030.1 GCA_017848435.1 Burkholderiaceae bacterium
AGCTGAGGCAAACTACTATAGGCAACTCGCCAGTCAGACCACCACGGTGGGGGTCTGACTTAAACCAACCAGCCTCCATGAATTCCGGGGCGGTTCAGTTTTGCACAGTTGGTTGTTTTTTAGCAGAAGTCGCTCTGATTTTCACGACACACTGTTCAATACTCATTACCGATGAATTGCGGCGCTTATAGAAGGCGCCAACGATTCGTTGTATCAGCGCCTCGGGTGATTCCCCAGGTAGATAGGTAAGACCGTGGTCAAGGTGAACAAACACCGGGGAATCCTCGATCAATGCCAAGTGAAAACATCTGCTGCCGTGTTCGATACGGAGAATGCAGAGTCTTCGCAGGTTGTATGAACCATCGGGCGACTGTTGATGTGAATCAGGATTGATTTCACCATCGCCATCTGCAACCCATGGCATCGGCACAGTCCACCCGTCTGTACCGCCATGCGTCAACAGCTCGTGTCCGATGTCCGATTGTTTTGACAGGTAGTCAAGAGGCTCTCTCAGAAATTCTGGAGGTGGCTGATTCCTATCGGACGCTGTTCTGAGCGCTTCAACCAAGTCAATCGGCCGTACCCGCCTGTTCGAAGCGCCATCGCCTACAGAGACAGACTCAATGGTGGCTGTAGACCCGCCCAATGTTGTAGCGTCAGCCTCCGCTGACTTTGATTCAGCCTGCTTGATGAACTTTTCTTTGAGATCAGGAAATTTGTCGGATGGATATGACCGGAGTTTCGGTGCCAGGTGGGAGGAGCCGTCCCGCTCAACCAAATCGGAACCTGTTTTTGCCCCTTTCACCACCTTGCGGTTTTGACCTGTCGCAACGCTGAGATCTTGAGCAGGCGATTTCAGCCGTTTACGGGGACCGCCTTTCAGTTCGTAACGAAGTGACTTGAATGGAAACTCAGCACTGCAGGAGCGAAGGCTGAAAACAACAAAGGTTTGATTTGGCTTGCTTCCAAACGAAAGCCATTTGCCAGATGCCGTGAGTGTCGTTTTGCCCTCAAAGGGGAAGACCGTTTGCGGGTATCGGGGGGAGCCCCTCGCAGCGCATTTGAGCATTGAGTTTCCAACCATCACCGCTGCGTTCCAGGCTTCCTTTACGCATGCGATTCGGGCAATGTCTGCAGCTGAGGCGCCACTGATTCCGTCACCCAGTTCGAAGTCAAGAGTTTTATCCCAGTTAGCGATCCGATCTTTGGAATACAGGTGCTTACGTTCAAGCGGTGGGAGAAACAGTTTTCTTAGCAGAGACCCACTGGAGCCAAAGTAAAACCGAATTAGCTCCATGCACGGCACCACCAGTTGCCGCCCGTCATTCATTTGGACGGAAACACAGTATGAGTGAGTGCCTTTGGCATGCCAAGGATGCTCGGCAAAGGGCAGTATGTGATGGTCTCCGATTTCAACGCCAGCCTTTAGCAGGGTTGTTGTAGACCTGTCGATGTTCAGGTCTGCGAAGGTTTCCAGCTGGTAGTCAGGCTGGAAAACCCGTTGTTGGTTCTGCCAAATATCACCTGTTCGGAGGATGGCCATCTGCCCTACAGAAATCCATCTACTCGACGTATTGAAGGTGTCTGTTGCGGTTGGGAGGAGGAGTAATTGCGGATCGTTGAGAAAGTTAGTGTCAAGTACGCGCGAAAGATGAACAAAAACACTGGGCTGCGTTCGCCTAACAAGTCGGTCGGGGAAAAGGACATCTCCGAACCAGTCGATTCGCCAAAATTCACTGCCTTTTGGCAGAGCGGTGAGCGTCAGAGGTGTCGTGGATAGCAAGACAAAGGCTCGATTTAAAAAGTTGTCTTTATCATTTACTTCTGACTTTTTCTCAACTACTTCTGAAATTTCTCACTATCTACTGGTTGCTCACAGTCACACGCCTGCAGCGTGGGCCTGCTGGTCTGCGTGGTAGCTGGAACGAACCATCGCCCCCACAGCCGCGTGGGTGAAACCCATCTTGTAGGCCTCGGCTTCGAACATCTTGAAAGTGTCCGGGTGCACGTAACGCCGCACCGGCAGGTGGCTGTTGCTGGGGGCCAGGTACTGGCCGATGGTCAGCATGTCAATCTGGTGGGCCCGCATGTCGCGCATCGTGGCCAGAATCTCGTCGTCGGTCTCGCCCAGTCCCACCATCAGGCCGCTTTTCGTGGGTACGTCGGGGTGCAAGGCCTTGAATTTCTTCAGCAGGTTCAGGCTGAACTGGTAGTCGCTGCCGGGCCGGGCTTCCTTGTACAGGCGGAGCACGGTTTCCATGTTGTGGTTCATCACGTCGGGCGGCGCGGCTTTGAGAATCTCCAAGGCGCGGTCGTCGCGGCCACGGAAGTCGGGCACGAGGATCTCGATCTGTGTGCCGGGTGAGAGTTCGCGGGTGCGGCGGATGCAGTCCACGAAGTGCTGGCTGCCGCCGTCACGCAGGTCGTCCCGGTCCACGCTGGTGATGACCACGTACTTCAACTTCAGCGCGGCAATGGTTTTGGCCAGGTTCTCGGGTTCGTTCACGTCCAGCGGGTCGGGCCGGCCGTGGCCTACGTCGCAAAACGGGCAGCGGCGGGTGCACTTGTCGCCCATGATCATGAAGGTGGCCGTGCCTTTGCCAAAACACTCGCCGATGTTGGGGCAGGAGGCTTCCTCGCACACCGTGACCAGCTTGTTCTGGCGCAGGATGTCTTTGATCTCGTAGAACCGGGTGGTGGGCGAGCCGGCCCGAACGCGGATCCAGTCGGGCTTTTTCAGCACCTCGGCCTGTTGCACCTTGACCGGGATGCGGGCCAGTTTGGCCGCGGCCTTTTGTTTGGCCATTGGGTCGTAGGCCTCGGTGCTGGGCACGTCACGGACGACGGGGCGGGCGGTATCTGACATGCGGCGTGTGCTTTCTTGGTGGTGCCCGGGGCTCAGGGCGTCAGGCCATCCACCAGTTTTTGACCGAGGATGCCCGCCGCCTCTTCCCAGGTTACGGATACCCCGATTGTAGAAAGGTCGGTGGTCTGCAGGCCGGCGTAGCCACAAGGGTTGATGCGCGAGAAGGGCTCCAGGTCCATGGCCACGTTGAGCGCCACGCCGTGGTAGGCGCAGTGGCGGCTGACCTTGATGCCCAAGGCAGCGATCTTGCCAAGGCCGTTGAAGGGGTCTTCGCCCTGCGCCACCCACCGGGCGTGCGAAAACGGGTCGGCCAGCCGGACGTAGATGCCGGGTGCGCCCGGCACACGGTGGCCGGTCACGCCCACCGCCGCCAGCGTCTGCAGCACCGCCTGTTCCAGCCGGTAGACGTACTCTTTCACGTAGTAGCCGGCCCGCTGCAAGTCCACCAGCGGGTAGGCCACCACCTGGCCCGGGCCGTGGTAGGTCACCTGCCCGCCACGGTTGGTGGCGGTCACGGGAATGCCGCCTGCAGCCAGAATGTGCTCTTTTTTGCCAGCAAGCCCTAGTGTGTACTGGCTAGAGTGCTCACATATCCATAGCAAATCAGGCGTGGCGCTGTCGCGTGCGGCGGTGAACTGTTGCATGGCCGCCACGGTGTCGGCGTAATCGACCTGGCCCAGCCGCTGTACCACCATGGCCATGGCTTACAGAACGATCTTCACCATCGGGTGGGTGGACAGCGTGCGGTACAGCTCGTCCAGCTGTTCGCGCGACGTGGCGGTCACATTCAGCGTGATGCCGAGGTAATTACCTGCCTTGCTGTCGCGCAGTTCCACCGTGCTGGCATCGAACGTGGGGTCAAAGGTGTGGGCAATGTGGGTCATGGCCTGGACAAAACCGTCGGCTTTTTGCCCCATGACCTTGATGGGGAACAGCGAGGGGTATTCGATCAGCGAATCCTGGCGCGCTGTGGGCGCCGGGTTGCCGGGGTGTGAGGGGTCGGTCATGGGCGATGGTTGTTTTGAATGTCCAGTGCGCTAGCGTAGCGCGTCTGGCGGCGGGACGCTGCGCCGTGGGTACAGGCGGGTTTCCCCAATGGCCATCACGTCAAAGTCGGCCTCGGCCACACCGGCCGCCTGCCGTGCCAACGCCAGATCCCGGGGAGGTTGGCCGAGCGCCTCGTCGCTCAGATCAAAGGTGCCCCAGTGGATGCCCACGCTGCGCTTGGCGTTCAGGTCCTGGTGGATGCGCACGGCCTCGCGCGGGTTGACATGCTGGTCTTTCATGAACCAGTTGGGCTCGTAGGCGCCAATGGCGATCAGGGCCAGATCGAAGCCGTTGCCCCGTTGCTGTTCGGCAAAGTGGGCGCGGGTCGTGGCGAAGTCCTGGCTGTAGCCGCTGTCACCTGAAAAATACCAGTGGAAGTCGGGTCCCAGCACGGCCCAGCCACCCCAGAGGCTGTGGTGCCGGTCGGCCAAACCGCGGCCCGACCAGTGCTGGACTGGCGTCAGGTGAAAGTCCACCGCACCGACGCGGTGCGATTGCCACCAGTCCAGCTCCACCACGCGGTCAATGCCTTGCTGCGCCAGCCAGGGTTTCACGCCCAGTGGCACCAGAAACAGCGGCGAGCCGCCGGCTTGGGCTGCCAGCAGCAGCACGCTGTTGCGGTCGAGGTGGTCAAAGTGGTTGTGCGAAATCACCACCACGTCGATGTGCGGCAGGTCTGGCAATGCCAGACCGGGGGGCTGTTTGCGCTGCGGCCCGATCAGTGCCACCGGTGAGGCGCGGTCGCTGAAGATCGGGTCGGTCAGCACGTTCAGGCCACTGGCCTGCACCAGCACTGAGGCGTGGCCGATCCAGGTGGCGGATGGGCGCATGGTTGCACCAGCCCGTGCGTTGGCATGAATCGCCGGCAGGTTGGCGGGGACCGACGGTGCCGCCGTCGGGTCACGGTCGGGGCCTGTGCCGCGTTCTCGCAACCAGCGAAACACATCGGCCAGCGACTTGCTGACAGTACCGATGTCGTTGTTGCGAAAACCGCTGGGGGTGTGGTGGGGCTTGGCGGCGTTGTAATACGGGTTCGCCGTACCGCACGAGGTCAACAGCAGCACACAGGCGGCCAGCGCAACGCGGCAGGGGGGCGACATCATGCGGAGTTACAAGGCGGTGACAAGGGTTTGTATTCTGCCCCGGCGTGCGTTTCCGGCCCGCTGGCAGGGCCATGGCAGTGGCGCCGCAACGTCATTTTTCGTTTTCGCACGGGTTTCTACGTATAATCAGAGGCTGAGCAGATGTGTCACGACGTAACCTGGGCGTAATTTGAGATGGCAACAATCAAGCCACGCCAAGACGACGAGCGCGACGACTGGTTGGCCGAAACGCAACCATTGAGTGCGCAAGAAGCCGGTCGGCTGCGCCAGCAAAATCCACAGGTGTCGCCTTGGCAAGTGGTGTGTTGGCAGGCTGTCGCAGGCGGTGTGGTGGCGTTGGCTGCCTGGGCTTTGACCCAAAGTGTGTCGGCAGCTTGGTCTGTGGCATACGGTGCGCTGGCGGTGGTGTTGCCAGCGGCAATTTTTGCGCGCGGCCTGATGGGGCGGTTTTCCTCGCTGAACCCGGCAACAGCTGTTTTCGGGTTCTTTCTGTGGGAAATGGTCAAGATTGCCTTGACGGTGGCCATGTTGGTGGCTGCACCAAGGCTGGTAACTGATTTGAGCTGGCCGGCTTTGCTGGTGGGCTTGGTGATAACAATGAAATCCGTTTGGGTCGCCATGGTGGCGAGGTCCAACAAGTTGAAACCGACTAAAGAGTAAACAGATGGCTTCTGGAACCGGACCAACCGCAGGTGAATACATCATTCACCACTTGACGCACCTGCAAAACCAGGCACCCAAGTCGGTGGCTGACTTTTCGGTCTTCAACCTCGACTCCCTCTTTTTCTCGATCACGCTCGGCATCCTCGGTTGCTGGTTGCTGTGGTTGGCTGCACGCAAGGCCACCTCTGGCGTTCCGGGTCGCTTCCAGGCGGCGGTGGAGATGCTGGTTGAAATGGTCGACTCGCAGGCCAAGGGCATCGTGCACAACGCCAACAGCCGCAAGCTGGTCGCGCCCTTGGCGCTGGTGGTTTTTGTCTGGATTTTCCTGCTGAACGCCATGGACTTGCTGCCAGTGGATTTGCTGCCGTTGATCTGGGAAGCCATCTACGGCGCCGCAGGGCATGACCCGCACCACGCTTACATGCGTGTGGTGCCCACCGCCGACTTGTCTGTCAGCATGGGTTTGTCGGTGTCGGTGTTGGTGGTTTGCCTGGTTTACAACATCAAGATCAAGGGCATGGGCGGCTGGGCGCACGAGTTGGTCACCGCGCCATTCGGCACCAGCAAGAACCCGATTTTTGCGCTGATCCTGGGTGTGCTCAACCTGTCCATGCAGCTGATCGAGTTCATCGCCAAGACCGTTTCGCACGGCATGCGGTTGTTCGGCAACATGTACGCAGGTGAGCTGATTTTCCTGCTGATCGCTTTGATGGGTGGTGCCTGGTCGCTGTCGGCCACCGGCATTGGCCTGGCGATTGGCCACATCATTGCAGGCACTGCCTGGGCAATCTTCCACATCCTGATCATTACGCTACAAGCTTTCGTGTTCATGATGTTGACGCTGGTGTACATCGGCCAGGCACACGATCACCATTGATCCAGTTTCAGTCTCTCGTTTTTTCTTTTCGTTAACCAAAGTCCCTTAGGAGTCATCATGGAAGTTATCAGCTTTGTTGCATTGGCCGCTGGCCTGATCATCGGTCTCGGCGCTGTCGGTGCCTGTATCGGTATCGGCATCATGGGCAGCAAATACCTCGAATCCGCTGCACGCCAGCCAGAATTGATGGGCGAGCTGCAGACCAAAATGTTCCTGCTGGCCGGTCTGATCGACGCTGCTTTCATTATCGGTACCGGTATTGCCCTGTGGTTCGCCACGGCCAACCCGTTCCTGGCCCAGATCGCCAACCTGCCGAAGTAATTTTCGGTCGAATCAACGTATTCATTCCCTGGTCAGTGCGCAAGCGCTCCAGGGGCAAGGATGACAAGTGAGCATTACCGGTACCCTGATAATCCAGATGATCGTGTTCCTGATTCTGGTCGGGTTCACGATGAAGTTTGTATGGCCGCCCATTGCTGCTGCACTGGACGAGCGGGCTGCAAAAATCGCCGCTGGTCTGGCTGCTGCCGACAAGGCCAAGTCCGAATTGTCCGCTGCCAACCAGCGTGTCGAAGCGGAGTTGAGCAAGTCGCGCAACGAAAGCGCAGCACGCCTCGCTGATGCGGAGCGTCGTGCCCAGACCATCATCGAAGAAGCCAAGACACGCGCCACCGAAGAGGGCAACAAGCTGATTGCTGCCGCCAAGGTGGAAGCCGATCAGCAGGCCATCAAGGCCCGCGAGACGCTGCGCGAGCAAGTGGCTGCGCTGGCTGTCAAGGGTGCTGAGCAGATCCTGCGCAAAGAGGTGAATGCCTCAGTGCACGCCGACCTGCTGGGCCGCCTGAAGACCGAGCTGTAAAGGTAGACCATGGCCGAAATCGCCACCATTGCCCGCCCTTACGCAGAAGCACTGTTCAAAGCCGCAACGGCGGATCTGGGCGGCACCGCTGCCTGGCTCGACCCGTTGGCTGCCATTGCCGCCAACCCGCAGCTGCAGCAGTTTGCAGACAGCCCGAAAGTGACAAGCGCACAAGTGTTTGACGTGGTTGCCGGCGTGTCCGGCATTGCGCTGACCGATGCTGCGAAGAACTTTCTGCGCACTGTGATCGACAACGGTCGCCTGTCAGCCCTGCCCGAAATTGCCGCGCAATTCCGTGCGTTGAAAAACGCCAAGAGCGGCTCGGCCGACGCCATCGTTTACAGCGCTTTCCCGATTGACGGGGCAGCACTGGCCGACATGGCTGAAACGCTGGAAAAGCGCTTTGGGCGCAAGCTGAACGTGAGTGTGACGCTGGAGCCGGCCTTGATTGGCGGTGTTCGCGTGGTGGTGGGTGATGAGGTGCTCGACACGTCCGTCAAAGCCCGTCTTGAACAAATGAAAGTGGCCTTGACTGCCTGAGTGCAGACAAGACCTGTTGGTAATTTAAAGAAAGAAGGAAAGAGTCATGCAACTCAATCCCGCAGAGATTTCTGAGCTGATCAAGAGCCGGATTGAGGGGCTGTCTGCCAGCGCCGACATCCGCAACCAGGGCACGGTTGTTTCCGTGACCGACGGTATCGTTCGCATCCACGGCTTGTCCGATGTGATGCAGGGTGAAATGTTGGAGTTTCCTCCCACTGCCGATGGCACGCCCACATTCGGCCTGGCGCTGAACCTCGAGCGTGACTCGGTCGGTTCGGTGATCTTGGGTGAATACGAGCACATCTCCGAAGGCGACACCGTCAAGTGCACTGGCCGCATTCTGGAAGTGCCGGTCGGCCCTGAGCTGATTGGCCGTGTGGTCAACGCGCTGGGTCAGCCGATCGACGGCAAGGGACCGATCAACGCCAAGATGACCGACGTGATCGAAAAGGTCGCTCCAGGCGTGATCGCCCGTAAATCGGTGGACCAGCCGGTGCAGACCGGTCTGAAGTCGATCGACTCCATGGTGCCCGTGGGCCGTGGCCAGCGCGAGCTGATCATTGGCGACCGCCAGACCGGCAAGACCGCCGTGGCGATCGACGCGATCATCAACCAGAAGGGTCAGAACATGACCTGCGTCTACGTTGCGATCGGCCAGAAGGCTTCGTCGATCAAGAACGTGGTGCGCGCGCTGGAACAAGCCGGCGCGATGGAATACACCATCGTCGTGGCCGCTTCCGCTTCTGAATCGGCTGCCATGCAGTTCGTCTCGGCCTACTCCGGCTGCACCATGGGCGAGTACTTCCGCGACCGCGGCGAAGACGCGCTGATCGTGTACGACGACCTGTCCAAGCAAGCCGTGGCCTACCGCCAGGTCTCGCTGCTGCTGCGCCGTCCGCCAGGCCGTGAAGCCTACCCTGGCGACGTGTTCTACCTCCACAGCCGTCTGCTGGAGCGTGCCGCCCGCGTCAACGCCGACTACGTCGAAGCCTTCACCAAGGGTGAAGTCAAAGGCAAGACCGGTTCGTTGACCGCACTGCCCATCATCGAAACGCAGGCCGGCGACGTGTCCGCTTTCGTGCCGACCAATGTGATCTCGATCACCGACGGCCAGATCTTCCTGGAAACCAGCCTGTTCAACGCCGGTATCCGCCCCGCCATCAACGCCGGTATCTCGGTGTCGCGCGTCGGTGGTGCGGCCCAGACCAACCTGATCAAGAGCCTGTCCGGCGGTATCCGTACCGACTTGGCCCAGTACCGCGAACTGGCTGCGTTTGCGCAGTTTGCCTCGGATCTGGACGAGTCCACCCGCAAGCAACTGGAACGCGGTGCCCGCGTGACAGAACTGCTCAAGCAGGCCCAGTACAGCCCGCAACCTATTTCGCTGATGGCTGCAACGTTGTTCGCCGTGAACAAGGGTTACCTGGACGACGTCGAGATCAAGAAAGTGCTGCCCTTCGAAGCGGGTCTGCACGCGTACCTGAAAGACAAGCACGCTGCCATGCTCAAAACTATGGACGAAAAAGGTGCCAAGTGGAACGTCAAGAAGGTCGATGCCGAGAAGGACAGCGCCGAAGTTCAAGCATTCAAGAAAGCCTGCCAAGGCGCTGAAGCTGAATTGGCGACCGCCATCACCGCTTTCAAAACCTCTTTTGCCTGAGACGCTGAAGTACAGCAATTAGCAAGGAGCAGCAATGGCAGCAGGCAAGGAAATACGCGGCAAGATCAAGTCGGTGGAAAACACCAAGAAGATCACCAAAGCCATGGAAATGGTGGCCGCGTCAAAAATGCGCAAGGCGCAGGAGCGCATGCGCGCCGCCCGTCCGTACAGCGACAAGGTGCGCAACATCGCGGCCAACCTCGGTAAGGCCAATCCGGAATACACGCACGCGTTCATGAAAACGAACGATGCCAAATCCGTTGGCTTCATCGTGGTCACGACCGACAAGGGCCTGTGTGGCGGCATGAACACCAACGTGCTGCGCACGGTCACGCACAAACTGCGTGAGTTGCAGGACGCAGGCGTGTCGGCACAGGCTGTCGCGATTGGCAACAAGGGCCTGGGCTTCCTGAACCGGGTCGGCGCCAAAGTGGTGTCGCATGTCACGCAACTGGGTGACACGCCGCATTTGGACAAATTGATTGGCCCTGTCAAGGTGCTGCTCGATGCGTACATCCGGGGCGAGGTGAGTGCGGTCTACCTGAGCTACACCAAGTTCATCAACACGATGAAGCAGGACCCGACGCTGGAGCAGTTGCTGCCGTTGTCGGCTGCCAAACTCGAAGCCGAGTCCAAAGCCAGTGGCGGCGAGCATGGCTGGGATTACATCTACGAACCCGATGCGCAGGCCGTCATTGACGACTTGCTGATCCGCTACGTAGAGGCGTTGGTGTACCAGGCTGTGGCCGAAAACATGGCGTCCGAACAGTCTGCACGCATGGTGGCCATGAAGTCTGCCACCGACAACGCGGGCAACGTGATTGGCGAACTCAAGCTGGTTTACAACAAAACACGCCAGGCGGCGATCACGAAAGAACTTTCGGAGATCGTGGCGGGTGCTGCAGCGGTTTAACGCTGTCCACGGATACGGTTTAATTTAGGGGCAAAAAATGGCTCAGACGAATATGCAAGTTCAAGGCAAGATTGTTCAATGTATCGGCGCCGTGGTGGACGTTGAGTTCCCGCGCGACAAGATGCCCAAAATCTATGACGCGCTGAAAATGGACGGCTCGGCACTGACGCTGGAAGTCCAGCAGCAGCTCGGTGACGGCATTGTGCGCACGATTGCGCTGGGTTCGTCCGACGGTCTGCGCCGCGGCAATATGGTGTACAACACCAACAACCCCATCACGGTACCGGTGGGCAAAGCCACGCTGGGTCGCATCATGGACGTGCTCGGCAGCCCGATTGACGAGCGTGGCCCGGTGTCGGCCGATCTGTCGGCGTCGATCCACCGCAAGGCACCTGCGTACGACGAACTGTCGCCTTCGCAGGAGCTGCTGGAAACCGGCATCAAGGTGATTGACTTGGTGTGCCCGTTTGCCAAGGGCGGCAAGGTCGGCTTGTTCGGCGGCGCTGGCGTGGGCAAGACCGTGAACATGATGGAGTTGATCAACAACATCGCCAAAGCCCACTCGGGTCTGTCGGTGTTTGCCGGTGTGGGCGAACGTACCCGCGAAGGCAACGACTTCTACCACGAGATGGCCGACTCCGGCGTCGTGAACCTGGAGAACCTGCCTGAGTCGAAAGTGGCCATGGTCTACGGCCAGATGAACGAGCCACCAGGCAACCGCCTGCGCGTAGCGCTGACGGGTCTGACGATTGCCGAGTCCTTCCGTGACGAAGGCAAGGACGTGCTGTTCTTCGTGGACAACATCTACCGCTACACGCTGGCCGGTACCGAAGTGTCTGCGCTGTTGGGCCGTATGCCTTCCGCTGTGGGTTACCAGCCCACGCTGGCCGAAGAAATGGGCCGCCTGCAAGAGCGCATCACGTCCACCAAAGTGGGTTCGATCACCTCCATCCAGGCCGTGTACGTGCCTGCCGATGACTTGACCGATCCATCGCCTGCCACCACCTTTGCGCACTTGGATTCCACCGTGGTGCTGTCGCGTGACATCGCTGCCCTGGGTATCTACCCTGCTGTGGACCCACTCGACTCCACCAGCCGCCAGCTCGACCCGAACGTGGTGGGTGAAGACCACTACAACACGGCCCGCGCTGTGCAGAACACGCTGCAGCGTTACAAGGAATTGCGCGACATCATCGCCATTCTGGGCATGGACGAACTGGCTCCTGAAGACAAACTGGCCGTGGCACGTGCCCGCAAGATCCAGCGTTTCCTGAGCCAGCCATTCTTCGTGGCCGAAGTGTTCACCGGCTCACCCGGCAAATATGTGCCACTGTCTGAAACCATCCGTGGTTTCAAGATGATCGTTTCCGGCGAGTGCGACCACCTGCCAGAGCAGTCGTTCTACATGGTCGGCACCATCGACGAAGCGTTCGAGAAGGCCAAAAAGGTCTAAGCCATGAACACCATCCACGTCGATGTTGTCAGCGCCGAGGAGTCCATCTTCTCGGGCGAGGCCCGGTTTGTGGCCTTGCCCGGTGAAGCGGGCGAATTGGGTATCTACCCGCGCCACACACCGCTGATCACGCGCATTCGCCCAGGTTCGGTGCGGATTGAAAAAGCCGACGGCAGCGAGGAGTTCGTGTTCGTGGCCGGCGGCATTCTGGAGGTCCAACCTAACCACGTGACGGTGTTGTCCGACACCGCAATCCGTGGCAAGGATCTGGACGACGAGAAAGCCAATGCAGCCAAGCTGGCTGCGGAAGAAGCGGTCAAGAACGCCAAGAGCGAACTCGACCTGGCGAAAGCCCAGTCGGAATTGGCCGTGATGGCAGCCCAGATTGCTGCGCTGCGCAAATACCGTCAGAAGAAATAAGAGGCCACCTCTTTGGCATCTCAAAAAGCCCGACGTTGTCGGGCTTTTTTGTTGCTGGGCAGCGCTGCGTCAGTTGACGCGCCGGGACGCCTGAGGCCGGGTGGTTTCAGACAGGATGTCTGTGGCCACCAGTTTGTCTGCGATGGCTGAGGCATTGACCACGAAGCGGCCTTCCGCAATCGCCGCGCGCATGGCGGCAACTTTTTCGGCGTTGTGTGGCCGTTTGTCGGCTGGGCTGGTGTCAGCCACCGATGAACGGGTGGTTAGGGTGTCAAACTGGAATGGGCTTGGCATGCGCCACCAGAATAATGGATTTTCGGCGCTTTCCGACCACCTATACCCCGTTAGGTTGGTGCGTGTGGTGCACGGGCACCACACTGGCACATGGGGTGGTTCAATGCGCCTTGAGGTTGGAGCGCAACTTGGCGATCGACTGGCCGTGCAGCTGGCAGACGCGTGACTCGGTCACGCCGAGCACTGCGGCGATGTCTTTCAGGTTCATGTCCTGCTCGTAGTACATGCTCATCACGTACTGCTCGCGTTTTGGCAGCACATTGATGGCGGCGATCAGTGCACTTTGCTTGCGACGGTTGCGCAACAGCAACATCGGGTCAGCATCTTGGTCGCAGACGTGGCGGTCCAGAAACCCCTCCTCGTCGTCTGCCGAGGCCGTGAGGTCTTCCAGGTAAACCAATTGCGTGCCGCGCACCCGGCCCACCAGGTCCTGGAATTCAGCCAGCGTGCATTTCATTTGAGCGGCAATTTCAGATTCGCTCGGGTGGCGTCCCAAGCGCTGTTCCAGCAAATGAATCACCTGGTCGATTTCTTTCTGGCTGCGGCGCGAGCGGCGAGAAATCCAGTCGACTTCCCGCAGCTCATCAATCATGGCCCCACGGATGCGCTGTGTGGCAAATGTTTCAAACTGAACCCCTTGCGATTCCTCAAACCGTGTGAGTGCCTCGGTCAGCCCCAGCATGCCCACCTGAATCAAATCGTCGATCTCAACGCTGGGTGGCAGTTTCACCATCATGCGCTTCGCCAGGCGGCGTACCAGTGGGCTGTACTGCTTGAGCAGGGCGTTGTTTTCTGAATGGGCTTTGAGGGCACACATGCGCAAATTTCCTGGCCACCAAAAAAGTGAAATCGGCTGAAATCCAGTTGTCCAGAGCATTTTCCGGGCATCTTCCCCGTTGGCGGGTTGGACAACGGGCTTGAAAAGTCAGTTTGACAGCCGGCAGTCGCTGTGGTCGTTGAATGAAGGCAGGGAAAAAGCCGCAATTTGCCTGTTGCTGTCAGCGGCTGTTTGGTGGTGCAAAATCGGGCGCGTGGAAGCCCGTGCGAGCCCTTTTTTGAGGGTTATGCATTGCAACAGAGATGCACGGTTTGCGTTGCCGCTGCGCCGTAGGAAACAGACAACATTCAGGATCGGGGACTGTCTGGAAGCGCTTTGTCTGTGCTGAATTTCACGTCACCATGTTAAAAAGTCAGTGAAAACGGGCAAATTTGACACCCGAAGCATTGAAAATCAAAAGTAACGGTACGAAAGCGGCTTCAAAATCAGGTGTCTGCATTTACGAAAGTGGGCGTATGGCGCGTATACTTTTGTATATGCTGTTTTGCGGCAACATTTATTTAAACTGAGGATGGTTCCGACATGAAATTACTAGTTACAGCACTCACGTTGCTTGGCCTGCTGATCAGCGGTTGCACGAGCTCCACCCCTGCCAAACCTGACGAAGTGTCGGTTTACTACTACGGCAACCGTTCCGGTTCGGGCTCAGGCTCTGGTACGGGTTCTGGCAATGACGGCGCTGGCTCGCAAGCCATTGCCACTGCCCGCCCTGCAGCGGTGAGCGCTGTGGTGCCTACCGACGGCCAAGGCCCTCCTGGCGTGCCAACGATCGTGTACTTTGACTACGACAGTTTTGTCGTGAAGCCAGAGTTCCAGAGCATCGTGGCGGCCCATGCCAAATTCCTGATTGCCAACCCAGACCGCAAGGTGCTGCTGGAAGGTCACACCGACCAGCGTGGTGGCAGTGAATACAACTTGGCACTGGGCCAGAAGCGTGCCGAAGCGGTTCGCAAGTCGTTGACCCTGCAGGGCACGGCTGACGGCCAGCTGGAGCCAGTGAGCTTGGGCAAGGAAAAGCCAGCGTCGACCGAAGCCAGCGAAAAGGGTTACGCCCTGAACCGCCGCGTGGAATTCCGCTACCGCTGATCGGCGTGAGCCGAATGGCCTGAAAAGGCAGATTGACAAAAGGGGCCCATCGCAAGATGGGCCCCTTTTTTTGTGCACATGCCAGGCAGTTCTGGCGACTGACCTGGTTCAGTGCAGGTGGATCGAACCTGTGGCTTGGCCTTTGCCGGCGCGTGCCGGTGGGTTGCACAGGCCACACACGTAGTGCTTGGCGTTCTCGTAGGGCTCGCTGACGAACAGGCCACCGCAGTGGGTGCAGCGGGTCATGGTCAGCATGCCGTTGTCCACAAACTTCATCAGGCGCCAGGCGCGGGTCACGGAGAGCAGCGGCTCGACGTCGCAGGCCAGCATTTGTTCTGAATACAGGCTGTAGGCCTTGATGACGGAGTCAATCTCTTCCAGTGCGCTGGTTTTGGAGATGTATTCGTGGATGTTGAGGAACAGCGACGCGTGGATGTTGGGTTGCCAGGTCAGGAACCAGTCGGTGGAGAAAGGCAGTTGGCCTTTGGATGGTGACTTGCCGGACACTTCCTTGTACAGGCGCAGCAGGCGTTCGTAGGACAGGCTGGTTTCGGTTTCCAGCACTTGCAGGCGGGCACCGAGCTGGATCAGGGTCACGGCGCGTTCGATTTGCCGTGTTTCGTTGAGAATGCTTTTGACGATCATGGTGTTGCCCCAGTGCGGTAATGAAAGAAGGTGTCTGGTGCCTGTTCAGAAAAGCCGGTTACATGGCTTCTTTGAAATTCCCGGCCATCAGGATGTTGGCGTGCAGGCGGGCGGTCTGGGTGCTGGCCGATTTGCCCAGGTTGCTCTGGGTCAGCAGGTTCCAGACGTTGCTGTCGTCCATGCGGAAGCGGCACAGCAGGGTGTTGAGCGAGGCGACTTTCATGAGCTGGGCGGGCGACAGGCTGGCGATCAGGTCGGCGGTTTGCTCCGACACACCCAAGCGGAACAGGGCGTTGACCTTGTCCTGGCGAATCAGGTTTTGCGCGAGCATCAGGTACGACATGTTGGTTTCGCGGATGTCGTCGAGGATCTGGTCGTCTTGCTTCATGGTTTTCTCCGTCGCACTGTGGGGTTCAAACTTGCCGGCTTGCTGGTAACAGTTTGTTTGCTGGCGTGAATGAATTGTGCGGCGGGCAGACGATGCCTTGAGTGCGGTGCGCTCTGTAAATCGTGTCCCGGAAATTGGGATGGCGTGTCAGGTAAATTCCTACAACCGATGCGCTGCCAACTCAAGTTTCAGCAGGATTTGACGGGCCCAACGCCAAGTACCGCCCTGTGTGGCGGTGCTGTAGGGGAAACGTAGGGACTTACACCAGCCCGCTGCGGATGGCGTAAACGGTCAGCTCGGCGTTGTTGGCGAGCTTGAGCTTTTCCAGCACCCGGGCGCGGTACACACTGACGGTTTTGGGGCTGAGCATCAGCTCTTCGGCGATGTCGGACAGGCGCTTGCCCGAGGCAATCTTCAGCAGCGTCTGCATTTCCCGGTCAGACAGGGTGTTGTGCAGGGCCTGGGTGGGTTCGTGGGTCAGGCTGTCGACCAGCATCTGGGCAATTTCAGGCGTGACGTACTTGCGCCCGGCGGCCACGGTGCGCACCGCGTTGATCAGCAGCATCGGGTCGCCGGCCTTGTTGACGTAGCCGGAGGCGCCCGCCCGCAGGCTGCGGATGGCGTACTGGTCTTCCGGGTACATCGAGACCATCAGCACCTTGATCGGCATGCCTTCGGCCTTGAGGGTGGTCAGCACGTCCAGCCCGTCGCGGCCGGGCAGGTTGATGTCCAGCAGCAGCACGTCGCAGGTGGTGTTGCGCAGCACCTCGCGCAGCTCGCCGTAGTCGGCCGCTTCGCCGACCACGCGCAAATCGACCGCCTCGGTCAGCGTGTCGCGGATGCCCCGGCGCACCAGGGCGTGGTCGTCGCACAGCACCACACGGATCACGGCAGCTCCTTGGTGTCGGCAGAGTCGGGGTAGAGGCCTGGATCGGTGAGGGGCACCGACAAAATGATGGCGGTGCCCTGGTGGTTGGTGCTCACGTCCACCCAGCCACCGACGGTGCGGGCGCGCTCGTGCAGGCCGCGAATGCCGAAGGACTTGGGCTTGGCCAGGTCGTCGTCGTCCAGGCCCTTGCCGTTGTCGCTGATCTCCAGCGACAAGACGCCGGTGTCGGGCGTCATGTAGAGCGAGACCTCGGTGGCGCCCGCGTGTTTGGACACGTTAGTAAGCGCTTCCTGCGCGGTACGGTAAGCCACCTGCTGCACCTCGTCGGGCAGCTTGATCTGGCTGTGGGTGGTGTGGAACACGGTTTTGATGCCGGTGCGCTTCTCGAAGCTGCGCGCCAGCCACTCAATGGCGTGCACCAGCCCCTGGTCCAGCACGGCGGGACGCAGGTTGACCATGATGCGCTGGGTCGACTGGATCGCCTGGTCAATGGTCTCCAGCGAACTGAAGGCCCGGCTGGTGATGCGCTCGTCGGTCGAATGCCGGCTGATCCACGACAAATCGAACTTCAGCGCGGTCAGCACGCTGCCAATTTCGTCGTGGATCTCGCGGGCGATGGTGGTGCGCTCGGCCTCGATGCTGGTTTGCAGGTGGCGTGCCAGTTCGGCAATGCGCTGCTGCGATTCCTGCAGGCGAATGTCGGCCTGCTGCTTGGCCAGCAGGTTCTGGTGTGCTTCGATCGCCCGCTGCAGCGCCGGCTTGAGCCGGTGCAGGCCGTCTTTCAGCACGTAGTCGTTGGCGCCCTCGTGCAGCAGCTGGATGGCGGCCGTCTCGCCCACTGCGCCCGAGACGATGATGAACGGCGTGGTCGGGTCGCAGCTGCGGGTCAACCGCATCGCGTCCAGGGCCGAGCAGTCGGGCAGCCGGTAGTCGGCCAGCACCGCGTCAAACCGCGTCGAACCGAGCTGGCGGGCCAGCGACTCAAAGTTGTCCACCCAGGTCAGCACCACCGGAAAACCGTCGCGCTGCAGCGCCAGGCGCACCAGTTCGTGGTCGGTCGGGTTGTCTTCCAGGTGGAGAATGCGCAGTGGGTGCGGGGCGGGTTCCATGGGGCGGCGCTTCAATGGCAAGGCCCACAGTGTGCACGAAACCGCCGCGCAGCAAGCCCCGGAAAGCCCCGAAAGGGCTCGCCAGCCCGAACTTATAGTCAAATCGGTGGCAAGCCTTAGTCAAACCTGCTGGTTCAGCTATCAATACCGTAGTAAATCGCATGCGCCCAACGCACCACCTGACCCCGCTGGACGCATTGCAGGCGGCCAGCCGCCCGGCCACCCCTGGCCGCGCGCCAGCCCAGCCCTTGCTGGTGGTGGCTGGTGGCGCCGGCGTGCTGGGCACCGAACTGCTGACCCGGCTGGTGGCCTCGCAGCGTTACCGCCACACCCAAGTGCTGGTGCGCGAGCCTTTCACCATGGGCCTGCGCAACGTCGGCACCACCGTGTTGCCCGAGTGCGCCGCGCCGCGCCAATGGCCCGACCTGCAGGCCGACGTGGCGCTGGTGGTGTTTGACACCCCGCGCCTGTATTACGACCGGGAGCGCGCCCTGTGGATGCCTCGGCCGGCCGACCTGCTGCCGCTGGCCACCTGGCTGCGCGCTTCGGGCGTGCACACCCTGGCGGTGGTGCTGCCCCACGCCCAGGGGCGGTTGCCCGAGGCGGTGAAGCGTGGGCTGGCCAACCTGGACGAACAGGCCGTGGCTGCATTGGGTTTTGAGCGCTTGCTGCTGGTGCGTACCGCCCGCAAACCCGCCGCGCCCGACGGCCGGCGCAACCTGTTCGAGAAGGTGGCGGGCGGCATGCTGTCGGTGTTTGGCTACATGGTGCCGCAGAGCGAGCAACCGGTGCGGGCATCCCGTGTGGCGGCGTTTGCCATGAGCGCACTGCAACAGGCGCCGCCCGGCATCCACGTTGCGGCACCCGAGACCGTGTGGCGCGCACTGCAGGGCGATGTGGACCAGACCGTGCGCGATTGGCTGGGCGCCCGGGCCACGCCCGGCTGACGCACCACGCGCGCCACGCCATGGGCCCCATTCACGGCACAATGGCCAGCCGCACACCGAGAAGCACGCCCATGTCCAAAGCCAAACTCCAGGCCGCCATTGTTGGCGGCACCGCCGACGACACCGAGAACGCCTTCTACCAGGCGCTGCAAACCGGCGACACCGAACACCTGATGGGCTGTTGGGCCGACGAGGACGACGTGGTCTGCATCCACCCCGGCGGTCCACGCCTGGTGGGCCTGGCGTCGATCCGCGCCGCTTTTGAGGCCATGTTTGCCAACGGCAGCATCCGCGCCTACCCCGAGCGCACGCGCAAGGTGCAGTCGGTCGCAAGCGCCGTTCACAGCGTGCTGGAGCGGGTCGAAATCATGACCGACGAAGGCCCGCGCGAGGCCTATGTGATCGCCACCAACGTGTACCACAAGACCGCGCAAGGCTGGCGCATGGTCGCCCACCACACCAGCCCTGGCACCCCGCACGATTTGCACGACGGTGCCGAGTTTCCGTCCACCCTGCACTGATGGACCACCACACCGCGCCCCGCTGGCTGCCCGGCGGCCAGACCCAGACCCTCTGGCCGGCGCTGTTCTCGCGCCGCAGCAGCGGTGCTGCGGCGCGTTTCACGCGCGAACGCTGGACCACCCCCGACCAGGACTTCATCGACGTGGACTGGCTGCAGGACGCAGCCGCTGCGCCTGAGAAAACCAGGCCGTTGCTCGTCCAGTTCCACGGCCTCGAAGGCTCGTCCCGGAGCCACTACTCGCAGGCCTTTGCCGACCTGGCCCGCCAGCGCGGCTGGGCTTTTGCCGTGCCGCATTTCCGGGGCTGCAGCGGCGAACTCAACCTCGCGCCGCGCGCCTACCATTCCGGTGACTTTGAAGAAATCGGCTGGATCCTGCAGCGTTTCCGCACCTGGCAAGACCAGCACGGTGGCGGCCCGCTGCTGGTGGTCGGTGTGTCCCTCGGCGGCAACGCGCTGATGCGCTGGGCCGCCGAAGCCGGCGACACCGCTGCGCAGGTGGCCACCGCTGTGGCCGCCGTGTGTTCGCCGCTGGACTTGGCGGCTGGTGGGCACGCCATTGGCCGCGGCTTCAACCGGCTGGTGTACAACCGCATGTTCCTGAACAGCATGAAGCCCAAAACGCTGGCCAAGCTGGCCCAACACCCTGGCCTGTTTTCGCGCGACGCGATGCGCGCCGCCAGCGACCTGTACGCGTTCGACAATGTGTTCACCGGTCCGGTGCATGGCTTCCGCGACGCCGAAGACTACTGGCGCCGCGCGTCCGCCAAGCCCCATCTGCGGCGCATCCGCATTCCGGCCTTGCTGCTCAATGCCCGCAACGACCCGTTCGTGCCCGCCGCGTCGCTGCCCACAGCGGCGGAAGTCAGCGCGCAGGTCACGCTGTGGCAGCCCGCACACGGCGGCCACGTGGGGTTTGCGCAGGGGCGCTGGCCCGGCCATGTGCTGGCCATGCCCGAAGCGGTCAGTGGCTGGCTCGGCGGCCATGTGGCCACACAGCAAGACACACCGGTGCCGCGTTATGGATGACATTGTTCGCCAGGCCATGGCCAAGTGGCCGCAGGTGCCGCATTGCTACGGCTGGCTCGGGCTCGACGCGCGCGGCCACTGGTACATGCGCGACGACCGCACCCAGGCGGCCGGCCACTTTGCCAGCGGCCTGCCGCATGCCAAGGGCTCGCTGCTGCAGCACGAGAAACTGATCGACTTCATTGGCCGCAACTACCTGTGCGACGACGCCGGCCAGTGGTACTTCCAGAACGGGCCGCAGCGGGTGTTCGTTGAGCTGCAGGCCACGCCGTGGATTTGGCGCATTGCCAGCGATGGGTCCCTCACCACCCACACCGGCCAGGCCGCACAGTACCGCCGCTGTCTGGTGGACGAGCAGGGCCATGCCTACCTGGAAGCCCAGCTCACCGACCCCAACACCCCTGACGGCCCGGTCACCACCGCCTTTGGCCTGGTGCACACACTGGACGTGGCGCAGGTGGCCGATGCGCTGGCCCAAGGCCAGTGGGACGTTGAATCGGTGCTGTCGTCTGAGTTGCCTGCCCGCTACGGCTACGTGCCCAGCCCGCAAAAGCGGTTGGCAGATTCACTATCAAAAAAGTAGCTGAATCACCAGGTTTCACTAAGGCCAAAAGCTTTTTTGACTCTTAAAAAGCAAAAAACCGGCGCCAGGCCGGTTTTTCAAGGGGGTAAAGCGCCTTATTTGGCAGCAAGCTTCTGTGGCTCGGGGAATTTGCCACCACCGGTGTTGGCCATGTAGACCACGGCGCGGCCAATTTCCACGTCGTCAAAGTCACCGCCGCCCTGTGCGCCCATGGCGCCCTTGCCCTTGAGGGCCGAAGTCAGCAAAGCGTCATAGCCGTTCTTGATGCGCGGGCCCCAGGCACCTGCGTCGCCCACCTTCGGGGCATTGGCCACGCCTGTGGTGTGGCAGGCGGCGCACTGGGCCTTGAACACTTCTTCGCCCGCCTTCAGTGGCCGGTTGGCGTCGCGGATTTCAACCGCGCCCACCTTCTGGATGCGGCTCGCGATGGTGGTCTTCATTTCAGCGTCGCTGATGCCCGCTGCGGGCTTGTTGTTGGCAGTCACGGCGTACACCAGACCGATGATCACGAACACCGGCACGACAAAAGAAAAGAAAACAGCCACCAGCAGTTGCTTGGGGGTTTTGATCGGGCCGGTGTGGGCTTCTTCGTGGTCGTGGGCGCTCATGGAATCCTCGGGTCAATGGGGCTGGAAATCAGCCCGGGATTATAGCCGGGGCTCAACGCGAAATGGCCAAACGCACTGGTTCGCGTGCTTGTGTGCATGGCAGCGCGTGCTGCTGCAAGGGCGCCGAGTAGAATCGCGTCCTCGACAGCATGCGGCTGTAGCTCAGTGGATAGAGTATTGGCCTCCGAAGCCAAGGGTCGTGGGTTCGATCCCCGCCAGCCGCACCACCCAATGCCTCGCGTTACTGCGCGCCTTCTGCCGGCGTCGCCTGGCGGCGCTGGGCCCGGTCCAGGCTCTGCGCCACCGCGTCAGGCGCCATGCCGTACATGCCGGCAAATCCCGCCACATCCAGACCGCTCAGCGCGAAAGCACGCCGCAGCGCCTCGTCTTTGGCCATGCCGGCAGCGGCTTCGGCCAAGGCTTCGTCCAGGACCGCGTTGGCAGCGTCGTCCTTGCTGAGCACCCGCGTGGCGTAGTCTTCTTTCGACAAGCCAGACGCTTCAAACGCTTGCGCTATGCGGCTGCGCAGTTCGGGCGTCAGGTCTGTGTTGGCGCGCGCCTGGCGCCGGCGAAACACCTCCAGCAACGCCTGGTGCACATGCTCGGGCGCCATGGCTTCCACCGCCACGCCCTGCAGGTCGTGGCGCGGCAGGCCATTGGCCACCGACGCGAGGTAGCGTGTGGAGCGGGTGTGCAGCGCCAGCGCCACCTTCAGTGTGTCGCGCACCAACACATCGGGATGTGCCGTCAACAAGTCCTGGAAAATGCCGCGCTTGAGCGGCAGGAACACCTGGCCAAACAGGCCCGGGTAGAGCGTGGCCAGCTGTTCCAGCACCGGGTGGTGGTTGCGGGGCGGCGCGGCCGCCGTTCGCCGCGACGGGCGTGGGTGCCGCTTGGCGCGGCCGCTGGAGGGGCGTGTGGCGTCGGGCGCGGGACTGGCGGTGGGGGGCGCCGCTGCTGCGGGGGCTGCCGTGTCGGGCAAAGTGTCGGTCATGGTGTGGCTGGCTCGGCGCAATGTCAAAGAGCGACATCATGCCAGTCCGCTCAGGGTAGAACTACGGGTCTTTGCGTGGTCGCGGATACACAGTTCTTCGCTACACTGGTTTGAACTTGTTGTTGCAACGCCGCTGGCTGCGGTATTGTGCATGTTGCTCGCCAAGGGCCGCAGTAAATGGATGGAGACAATTTTCGAATGCGCGTCAATGCCTATGACCAGGGACTCGATCGCAACGCCGCGAACCATGTCGCCTTGTCGCCTTTGAGTTTTCTTGAGCGCTCGGCGCGTGTTTACCCGGAGCGCATTGCGCTGGTCCATGGTGGCCTGCAGCAAACCTGGGCACACACCTACCGCCGCTGTCGCCAGCTGGCCAGTGCGCTGGCGCAGCGTGGCGTAGGGCTGGGCGACACCGTGGCGGCCATGTTGCCAAACACCCCTGCCATGTTCGAGGCGCACTTTGGGGTGCCCATGGTCGGTGCGGTGCTCAACACCTTGAACACCCGCCTTGACCCCGAGGCCATTGCCTTCATGCTCGACCACGGCGGCGCCAAGGTGTTGCTGACCGACCGCGAATTTTCTGGCACCGTCACCCGTGCGCTGGCGCTGATGACGGGGCCACGCCCCGCCGTGGTGGATGTGGACGATGCCTTGCACCCAGGCGGTGAACTGGTCGGCGAGATCGGTTACGAGGCTTTTTTGCAGCAAGGCGACCCAGAATTTGCCTGGGCATTGCCTGCAGACGAGTGGGATGCCATCGCCCTGAACTACACCTCCGGCACCACGGGCAACCCCAAGGGGGTGGTGACGCACCACCGGGGCGCCTACCTGAACGCGGTGTCCAATGTGGTGACCTGGGAAATGCCCCGGCACGCGGTTTACCTGTGGACGCTGCCGATGTTCCACTGCAACGGCTGGTGTTTCCCCTGGACCATGGCCTTGCAGGCGGGCACCAGCATCTGCCTGCGCCGGGTGGACCCGGCGCTGATCTTTCCGCTGGTGCGCGAGCACCGCGTCACCCACATGTGTGGTGCACCCATCGTCTACGGCCTGCTGGTCAATGCACCCGCCAGCCTGCGCGAGGGCATCACCCACCGTGTAGAGGGCCTGATCGCGGGCGCCGCACCACCGGCCGCCATCATCGAAGGCTGTGAGCGCATTGGCATCGACATCACCCACGTCTACGGCCTGACCGAGGTCTATGGCCCGGCCGCAGTCTGCGCTAAGCAGGAAGACTGGGCGGGCCTGCCGATCGAAGAGCGCGCGCGCCTGAACGCCCGCCAGGGCGTGGCCTACCCGCTGCAGGAGGCGGTGACCGTGGTTGACCCGGAAACCATGTTGCCTGTGCCCGCCGACGGAGAAACCATTGGCGAGATCGTCTTCCGCGGCAACATCGTGATGAAGGGCTACCTGAAGAACCCTGCCGCCACACAGGAGGCGTTCGCTGGTGGCTGGTTCCATACCGGTGACCTGGCCGTGATGTTCCCCGACGGCTACGTCAAGATCAAGGACCGCAGCAAGGATGTCATCATTTCGGGTGGCGAAAACATCTCCAGCGTCGAGGTGGAAGAGGTGCTTTACCGCCACCCGGCGGTGCTGGTGGCGGCGGTCGTGGCCAAGCCCGACGCGAAGTGGGGCGAGGTGCCTTGTGCGTTTGTGGAACTGCGCGAAGGGGTGGTGCCGGTTGAGGCCGACATCATCGATTTTTGCCGGTTGCACATGGCGCGCTTCAAAGTGCCCAAGCAGGTCGTTTTTGGTGTGTTGCCGAAAACGTCCACCGGGAAAATCCAGAAATTCGTGCTGCGCGAGCAGATGCGTTCGGCCTCGGCCATCGAGTGAAGGGTGCACACGATGCATGACGACTTCATCCTGCAAACCACAGGATTGACCAAGGAATTCAAGGGCTTCGCGGCCGTTCAGGACGTGAACCTGAGCGTGCGGCGTGGCCACATCCATGCGCTGATCGGCCCCAACGGCGCCGGCAAGACGACGGTGTTCAACCTGCTGACCAAGTTCCTGCAGCCTACCGCCGGCACCATCCGCTTCAACGGCACCGACATCACCCGCGAAGAGCCAGCCCAGATTGCCCGGCGTGGCGTGGTGCGTTCGTTCCAGATCTCGGCCACGTTCCCGCACCTGTCGGTGCTGGAAAACGTGCGGGTGGCGTTGCAGCGCAAGACCGGCACTTCCTTCCACTTCTGGCGTTCCGAAGCGTCGCTGAACAAGCTGAACGACCGCGCCGTTGAGCTGCTGGAGTCGGTGGACCTGGGGGGCTACATTGATGCCATCACGATGGAATTGCCGTACGGGCGCAAACGCGCGCTGGAAATTGCCACCACGCTGGCGCTGGAGCCCGAGCTGATGCTGCTGGACGAACCCACGCAGGGCATGGGCCACGAAGATGTGGGGCGGGTGGTGGAACTGATCCGCAAGGTCTCGGCGGGCCGCACCATCCTGATGGTGGAGCACAACCTGTCGGTGGTGGAAACGCTGAGCAACGTGATCACGGTGCTGCAGCGCGGTGCCATTTTGGCTGAAGGCCCTTACGAGACGGTGTCCAAGGACCCGCGTGTTCTGGAAGCCTATGTGGGGGTGGAAGCATGAGTGTCGCAATGCCTGAAACCCAGCCAGCGGGCGACGAATTGCTGCGCATTGCCGACCTGCAAGCGTTTTATGGCGAATCCCATGTCTTGCACGGCATCAACCTCAGCATCCGCCATGGCGAACTGGTGACGCTGCTGGGCCGCAATGGCAGCGGACGGACCACCACCCTGAAATCCATTCTCGGGCTGGTGGGCCGGCGCACGGGCACCCTGGTGTACGACGGGCAGGACCTGATCCCGATGCCGCCGCACAAAATTGCCCGCCTCGGCATGGGCTACTGCCCGGAAGAGCGCGGCATTTTCTCGGGGTTGAACACCGAAGAGAACCTGATGCTGCCGCCACAGGTGGCCCCTGGTGGCATGTCGCTTGAAGAAATCTACGACATGTTTCCCAACCTGTACGAGCGCCGCACCAGCCCGGGCATGCGTTTGTCGGGCGGTGAGCAGCAGATGCTGGCGATGGCGCGCATCCTGCGCACCGGCGCCAAGCTGCTGTTGCTGGACGAGATCACCGAAGGCTTGGCGCCGGTGATTGTCAAGAAGCTGGGTGAGGTGATTGGCTTGCTGAAGCAGCGTGGCTACACCATCATTCTGGTGGAGCAGAACTTCCGCTTTGCCGCGCCGCTGGCTGACCGGCACATCGTGCTGGAGCATGGCCGTGTGGTGGCTACCGTGACCCGTGAAGAATTGCCTTCCAGTACCGACATGCTGCACCAGCTGCTCGGTGTCTGACTCATTTTTGTTCATCAACACAAGGAGACTCCGATGAAACTCAAACCTCTCATGCATGCCGTGGGTATTGCGCTGGCTACCATGGGCGCTGCGCAGGCGCAGGTGTCGGATGGCGTGGTCAAGATCGGTGTGCTGACCGACCTCTCCGGTCTGTACTCCGATGTGGCGGGCCAAGGCACGGTGGTTGCCACGCAAATGGCGATTGACGACTTCATTGCCAAGGAAAAGCCGGCCTTCAAAATTGAAATGGTGTCGGCCGACCACCAGAACAAAGGCGACATCTCGGCCAACAAGGCACGCGAATGGATCGAACGCGACAAGGTCGATGCCGTCACCGAGCTGGTGACCACCTCTGCCGCTTTGGCGGTCATGAAGATCGCCAAAGAGAAAAACCGCATCGCGCTCGTGTCGGGCGCGGCTTCTGCCCGCATCACCAACGAAGACTGCAACGACGTGACGGTGCACTGGACCTACGACACCTATGCGGTGGCCAACGGCACAGCCAAGGCGGTGGTGAAGCAGGGCGGGAAAAAGTGGTTTTTCCTGACCGCCGATTACGCCTTCGGCCATTCACTGGAAAAAGACGCCGGTGATGTGGTCAAGGCCAATGGCGGTGAGGTGGTGGGCTCGGTGCGCCACCCCTTTCCGGGTTCGGACTTCTCGTCTTTCCTGCTGAAGGCCCAATCGTCGGGTGCGCAAATCATTGGCCTGGCCAATGCCGGCGGCGATACCATCAACTCGATCAAGCAGGCGGCGGAGTTCGGTATCACAGAGAAGCAGTCGCTGGCCGGCTTGCTGATGTTCATCACCGACGTGCATTCGCTTGGCCTCAAGACCACCCAGAACATGTACCTGACCGAAGGGTTTTACTGGGATCTGAACGACGACACGCGGGCTTGGTCCAAGCGTTTCTTCGAGAAGCACAAGCGCATGCCCACGATGGTGCAGGCGGGCCAGTACTCGTCCATCCTGCATTACCTGAAGGCGGTCAAGGCGGTGAACAGTGACGACACCCAAAAGGTGATGGCGCAGATGAAGAAAACGCCGGTCAACGACTTCTTTGCCAAGAACGGCACCATCCGTGATGACGGCCGCATGGTCCACGACATGTACCTGCTGCAGGTCAAAAAGCCAGCTGAATCGAAAACGCCTTGGGATTACTACCATGTGCGCGCCCTGATTCCGGCAGCCGAAGCCTTCCAGCCGCTGTCGGCGTCCAAGTGCGCGCTGGTCAAGAAGTAATCTGCGGATGACGGGCAGGTGGTCACGAGGGGGCCACCTGTCTGATGCCCAGCCCGTTCAGGAGTTGTGATGGAAATTTTCGGTGTCTCGTCCCAGGCGCTGTTCGGCCAGCTGTTGCTGGGGCTGATCAATGGGTCGTTTTATGCGGTGTTGAGTCTGGGCTTGGCCATCATCTTTGGCTTGCTGAACATCATCAACTTTTCCCATGGTGCGCTGTACATGGTGGGCGCATTTGTGGCCTGGATCGGCCTGACGCAATTCGGCCTGAATTATTGGGTGGCACTGGTGGTATCGCCCCTCGTGGTGGGTGTGTTGGGCGTGGTGATTGAGCGCCTCCTGCTGCGCCACCTCTACAAATTGGACCACCTTTATGGCCTGTTGCTTACCTTCGGTCTGGCGCTGATCGCCGAAGGCGTGTTCCGCCATTTTTACGGCATTTCCGGCAGCTCGTATGAAGTGCCCGAAATTCTGCAGGGAGGTGTCAATCTGGGCTTCATGTACATGCCAATCTACCGTGCCTGGGTGGTTGTGGCGGCACTGAGTGTGTGTTTTGTGACCTGGTTCTTGATCGAGCGCACCCGGCTCGGCGCCACTTTGCGGGCGGCCACAGAGCGGCCCCAGCTCGTTCAGGCGCTGGGCATCAATGTGCCGCTGATGGTGACCGCGACGTACGGTGCAGGTGTTGCGCTGGCGGCATTTGCCGGTGTGTTGGCTGCGCCCATCGTTCAAGTGAATCCGCTGATGGGCTCCAATCTGATCATTGTGGTGTTTGCGGTCGTGGTGATTGGCGGTATGGGGTCCATCCTCGGCTCCATCGTGACCGGGCTGGCGCTCGGCATCGTCGAGGGCTTGACCAAAGTGTTTTACCCGGAAGCGTCTGCCGTGGTCATTTTCGTCATCATGGTGGTCGTGCTCTTGCTGCGCCCAGCCGGGTTGTTTGGCAAGCAGGCTTGAAAGAATCAACATGACAACGTCGCAAGCTGTTACTTCTTCGTCCCGCCGCACGCTGCTGCTGTTTTCTGGCCTGATCGTTGGCGGGGTGGTGGCGCCTTTCCTGTTCTACCCAACCCTGTTGATGCAGATTCTCTGCTTCGCTCTGTTTGCCTGTGCATTCAACCTCTTGCTGGGTTTTGCCGGATTGTTGTCGTTTGGCCATGCCGCCTTTTTTGGCGGCTCGGCCTATGTGTGCGCGTACCTGTGCAAGGCCCAGGGGTGGTCGCCAGAAGCGGGCATCTTGGCGGGTACCCTGACTGCGGCTGTGCTGGGCGCGGCCTTCGGTGCCGTGGCCATTCGCCGCGCCGGCATTTATTTCGCGATGATCACGCTGGCCTTGGCGCAGCTCGTGTTTTTCGTGGCACTGCAGATGCCGTTCACCGGCGGTGAGGATGGGCTGCAAGGCGTGCCGCGTGGCAAGCTGTTTGGCGTGTTTGACCTGTCGGACAACCTGGCGATGTATTTTTTCGTCTTCGCTGTCTTCTTGTTGGGCTTTACCCTGATCTACCGCACTGTCCATTCGCCGTTCGGCCAGGTGCTGAAAGCCATTCGCGAAAACGAGCCTCGTGCGATTTCGCTTGGTTACAACGTCGACCGTTACAAGTTGCTGGCTTTTGTGCTGTCGGCCTCTCTGGCGGGTACTGCTGGCGCCACCAAGGCACTGGTTTTCCAGTTGGCATCGCTGACCGACGTTCACTGGCACATGTCTGGCGAGGTGGTGTTGATGACACTTTTGGGGGGCTTGGGCACAGTTTTTGGCCCCGTGGTGGGCGCGGCCACCATCGTGCTGCTTCAAACCCAACTCGCGGACAAGGTCGGCTCCTGGGTGACTGTCATCATCGGCGTGATTTTCGTCGTGTGCGTGATGGTTTTCAGGCGTGGCATTGTGGGTGAGCTGCTGGCCTTCCGCCAAAAAATCAGTCCGCCTACGGGAAAACCATAATCGAACAGTTGCGCGGCCTTGCCGCTCTTTGGCAAAAAAGTCACGAATGCATCGCCAGCGTGCGCTGGGTGTCGGTATAGCGTCAAATCAACAAACGTATACTTTAGCTATTACTTTTAGCGCATGTATTAAGGACCGCCATGAATACCACCCAAGAAACGAATGCTAAAGAATTTATCGCATCCGAGATGGATGGGGTGTTGTTGGCGCAGGCGACAGTAGCACCGGAGGCGGCGGTTGCTGCTGCGGGGCCTGTTTCTCCTTTGGGTGTTCTTTCCGGTGCTTCGCCGGGTGTCGAGATTGTTCGTGCGGGTGCCCGGGTGCCTGTGCAAGGTCCGGTGGCGCTCCAGGTGGGTGACAAAGTCATTGTTCCCGATGGCGGTACGGCCAAGGTTGATTTTCCTGCTTCTGCCGCGAACCAGACGCCTTTGGAGGGCGTGTTTGCCGGAGGCACCCAGGCCGTGATTGGCGCAAAGCCCATTGGCGGAGGGGTCACGCAGGTTCTGGTCGAGCTGGAGGCCGGTGACTTCATCGTGGCACCACCCGACCTGTCTCAAATTGAATCGTCGCTCGCGGTCCGAAAGAAAGGGCAAGCCGGCGAAGAGGGCTATGGCCTGCTGCCTCTGGCACTTCTGGGGTTGGCTGCAGCTGCGTTGGGCAGTGGTGGGGGTGATGATCCGACGCCGACTGAGCCGCCGGTGACACAACCCCCAGTGACACAACCCCCCGTAACAGAGCCGCCGGTGACGCAACCGCCTGTCACGGATCCCCCCCCGGCTGACCCTGGCCTGGGCTTTCTGACGCCGACAGCGATCGTGGTCGACAACCTCACAGACGCTCTGGCTAATCCAGGCGGCGTGGGTGGTAACAATGGTGCTGCAGATGCTTTGGGCGGGTTGGGTGGCTCGTTGGCGCCTGTGGATGGTTTGGTTTATTCGGTAACAGACGCCGTCAACGGGCTGGTGGCACCGCTGGTGGGGGTCGAGTTTTTTGCCAATAGCCCCAATTCCCTCGACAGCGTGGATGTGCTGGGCACAGACGTGACCGGTCTTGTTCAGGCGCCCATCATGCCCGTTGTGGATACTTTGCTCGGTTCGGGTACAACGCAGACGCTGATCAATCCGCTCAATCTGCAGGTCGACTTTGTGTCCGATGGCCTGAACAACCTGCTCAACGGCTCGGGCCTGTTGGGAGGCGTTCAAAGTACTGGCGCAGGCGGTTTGCTGGAGCCACTGACGGGCGTATTGGGCAGTTTTGGTGGCGTTGCAGGCGGTATTGCGCCTGCAGGCAACACGGGCAACAGTCTCACCGGTGAGAGCACGCCCAGCAACAGCTTGGTACCCGTACTTAATTTGCTGGACAACGTTTCCGGCTCTGGCCAGGTTCAAAGCCCTGTCGCGCCGCTTTCCTCCACATCGTCTGCAAGCGGCCCCGCATTGCCCTTTGAGTCAATTCTGGGCGGTCTGTTGACTGCAGCTTAATTGTCAATACACGCCCGTTTCCGGGCGTGTATTGAATTTTGAATCAACAAAATCCCAGATTCTTTTTGATTCTGTCGGCTTGGTCGTTCGGCAGCTGCCCAGGTTTCAGCAAAGATTCCCAGAGTCTTTGGGCATTGGCTTTGTCTCCCAAATGGTAAAGCGCCAGGGCAAACTCATCGGTACGGCGCCAGCCGTAGCAGTCAATCTCAACAAAAAGACGGTCTTTGCTGACCGGTATTTTGACGGCCTCCAGGAGAATTGCCTTGGCGGATGGCCATCTGTTCTTGTGCCTCAGGTAGCATGCAAGCCATACCAAAGGTTCGGCCCTGCTGGGGCGGTAGTCAAAAGCCTTTAAATACGCGTTGATGACGGAGCCGTCTGGGTACCCGGCCCGGTCCATCAGTCTGGCAACCTGGTACATCGCGTGCCAGTCTTCCTCTGCCCACCCGCGCAATGCCGCCCGGTGCTGGTAAATCTGAATGGCCTTGTCGATCTCACCGGCCTCGCGCCAGCATTGCGCCAAGTAATACCAATAACGCAGGTTATCGGGTTCAAGCTTGAGGCCCTCTTCCAGAACGCGTGCGTCATCATGGTACTTGCGCGGATTTTTACTGCGGGCACCTTCGGAGGTAAACCAGACGTGTACGCCGTTGAGTAATTCCGGCTCAATCGGCTTGCCAGGGTCCAGGTACTCATGCATGACCCCGGTGTATTTCAGTGGCAGTTGGGTGGATGCCAGGCAGGTGCGGCTGTAACGGAGGTCACCGCTGGCCATGGTCACCGCATACGCGTCTTTGTCAAGGTAAGGGAGTTTGTAACCGCTCGGCAGTTCAAGAATCTCATCGGCATCGATGAAAAACAGGTAGTCGCTGTGCTCCCGGGCCAGCTGAATGGCCTCTGTTCTGTTGTGTCCAAAATTGACCCAGGGCCGCTCGTGCAAGTGGCCTTCTATGCCGAGGGACTTTGCTGTCGCACGAATTATTTCTTGTGTTTCGTCGTTGGATCCCGTGTCGACGATGGTCCATGTGTCAATGATGGGGGCCACCTTGGTCATGCAACGTTCAATAACGTCGCGCTCATTTTTAACAATCATGCACAGGCCGACTGTAGGCCTGCTGGTGGAATGTGAACTGTTCATTTGGACCCTGTCGGTTGCGTTCCGCGGGGAATTGTTGCATGCCCGCAGGGCCGAGGCGATTCGGGATGCTTGTTTACGGCCTGCTTCCGAATCTGTGACGACTTTCATGAACTATGTCACGCCAGATATGGGGTTGGTGGCTATACGAAAGCATTAAAGTTTCCCCCTCGCCGATACGATATCTATAATCTAGGCATAGTAATTACTCAATCTCCAGCTTTTCAAAGGGATTTTTATGATCGCATCTCAAGACACCGCAGTTCAGTCCGCGCTATCGACTGGTCCTTTGGACGCTGGTGACGTCACGTTGCTGGCTCAGGCTGCGCCTGCAGCTGCTGCGGCGACAGCGCCAGCCCCAAGTGGCCTGGGTGTTATCACCGGCGCAACGAATGGTGTAGAAATTGTTCGGGGTGGTTCCCGCATTGCAGTGGACAGCACGCAACAGTTGCTGGCTGGTGATCGGGTTGTTGTGCCCAAAGACGGCTCTGCCAATGTGACCTTCCCTGGTCCTGGCGCAAACAAAACCCCTTTGAATGGCGTGTTTTCCGGTGGCACGGACGCGGTTATTGGCGTTAAAACCCTTGCTCCTGGCGTTGAGCAAGTGACCGTAGATGTTGTTTCCGGCGACTTGTTCATTGCAGCCCCAGACGCGGCTGATGCAGCGTCTGTTGCTGTCAAGAAAAAAGGCGCAGCGGGTACTGCTGGTGACGGGCTGGGCTTGGCTGCACTGGGCTTGCTTGGCTTGGCTGGCTTGGCTGGCCTGTTGAACAACAGCGACGATGGCAACGACGGTGCCAGTGGCGGTACAGGTCCTGCTATCCCGACTGGCCCCACTGGCCCAACAACAACCGATCCGACAGGCCCTGCTGTCCCAACGGGCCCCACTGGCCCCACTGTTCCGACAGGCCCCACTGGTCCCGCCATCCCAACTGGCTCTACCGGTCCTACCGCTGACCCAACTGGCCCCACTGGTGCTACTGGCCCCACTGGCGCAACCGGTCCTACCGCTGACCCAACTGGCCCCACTGGTTCTACTGGTCCTACTGCTGACCCAAGTGGTCCGTCGGGCGGTACGGGTTCGGGCTTTGGTTTGCTGAACCAGGGTCTGCTCGATACGGTCAACGGCTTGGTTGGCGGTGCACTGAGTGCTGTCGTTGCTTCTGGTGGCCTGGTGGGGGATACTGGTGCTGTCGACAACCTGTTGGCTGGCGCACTGACCGGTCAAGATGGCCTTATCCTGCCTGTGAACGGTGGACTGCCTGGCTTGCCTGGTGATGGTGGCGGGCTTCCTGGTCTGCCTGGCGGTGCCGGAGTCGGTGGACTGCCAGCTTTGGGTGATGGCCTTCCGCTGGTTGGTGGCTTGCTGGGCCCCGATTCGGGTCTGCTTGACCAAGGTCTTCTGGACGCCGTCAGTGGCTTGACGGGCGGTGCGCTTGATCCGGTTGTCGGCACAGGTGGTTTGGCTGGGAATACCGGTGCGCTGGACAACTTGCTGGGCGGCGGTTTGACCGCGCCAAACGGACTGATCCTGCCGGTTGTTGGTCTGCCTGGTTTGCCCGCAGTGCCCGGTGCCGGCGGCTTGCTCGGTGGCTTGCCCGTAGGCACTGCGGCCCTGCCAGCCGGTGGTGTGCCTGATGCCGCAGGCTTGCTCGCACCGCTCACCGAGTTGCTGGGCGGTGGTCTGCCAGGCGTCGGTGGTGGCGCAGGTGGTCTGCCTGACGTGGCGGGTTTGCTCGCACCGCTCACCGAGTTGCTGGGCGGTGGCCTGCCAGGCGTCGGTGGTGGCGCAGGTGGTCTGCCTGACGTGGCGGGTTTGCT
>JAFEHU010000064.1 GCA_017848435.1 Burkholderiaceae bacterium
AAGAACTACCCGGAGCTTGGTGAAGCCTACCGACTCAAGGAGCAGTTCTTCGGCATCTACGATGCCGCGTCACCAGACGAGGCACAAGCCAAGTTCATCCAGTGGCAGAAGAGCATTCCGTCCGAGATTGCAGACGCCTTTGCCGACATCGAGCGGGCGTGGGGTAACTGGACAATGCCGATCCTCAATTACTTCAATCATCCCGTCACCAACGCCTACACCGAGAGTCTAAACAGCCTGATTCGCTTCATGAATCGTCTTGGCCGTGGTTACTCGTTCGAGGCGCTTCGAGCCAAGATTCTGTTCGCCGAGGGCGCTCATAAACACAAGCTGTCGCGGCCAAAGTTCGAGCGCAAGGAGCGCCGGCAGGTGGAACCGGAGCCGGTCATGATGTACGGACTACCCGGTAACTTCAAGAACTTCGAGATAGGGGAATCATTGGCTCGCATGGTGCCGAAACCGGCTCCCGAGCCGAAGCCCTATATCCCAAAATCAACCGATTCGGAAAAGCCGGAAAAGAACTACGGCGTCGATATTTCAACACTGATCCGCATGATCGAAAACGGTGAGCTATGAACCCGTTTCAATCACGAAAATCGGATAGCCGAATTCTGTTGAGCATTTCAACAGCTTGCTTGAACGACTTGTTTGGTACGCTTTGCACAGTGTTCCGCCCAGGGCTTGAGCGAGACCACGACAACCTTCATTCAAAGCGGCGCCAAGTCGGTGTCCACGATGTGCATGCCCTTGCCAGGCCGGCCGTAGGTCATCTTCAGCGGCTTGCTGAACACGAGGTGAATGTCGGTCCGCAGGGACACCCTGTGGGTCTCCAGCCAAAACGGCATCGCTTGGTCTTTTTTGAAGCTGCACACAGCGTCAAGGGCCATGGCGTGCAACTCACCGTCACCGAGGTGCCGAAGGCCGAACCGGTTTGTGTTGTCTACCTGGTAGGACTTGGGCAGCCGGTTGAGAATGCTGCTGTAGACCTGTCGCGGCAGCCAGTGCAGCAACGGCAGGCCAGTGACTTCGTCCACAGGGTCCCACCGGTTCTGTGTGGTGATCAAGACGCCACGCCGGGCGATGCGAACGCACTCGGCGATGAGTTCGACCTGGCGGCTTTTGTCACCCAGGTGCTCCAATACATTGCGGCAAATCACCACGTCAAAGCTTTTGTCCTGTACCGGAATCCGGCCATCCTGAAACACGTGAAACGGGGTGTAGGGGAAGCGATCTTTCCAGCCAGAAGCGGGTGCAACAGGACCGCTGCACGCCAGGCGCGGGCCAAAGTGGTGAGCGAGCAAAGGGTTGTCGGCGGCGTGCCTGGGGTCCGGGTCGGTCCCAATGTCGAGGACCGCTTCAGCCGGCGACAAATCGAAGTAGTGCTGGATGATGTCGTACTGCCACTGAACAGTTTTGGGCAATGGACTGAGCTGGGTGCGGACAGACAGCTCAGGAACGGGCGCTGTCGATGGTACGGAGGCCACGCGCGAGGTGGGAGCGGGCAGCCCAGAGCCACTGAGAGGTGTCGCCATGGGTGTGGAATGAGGTTTCATGGAGGAGAAGCCAAAGGCTGGTGAATGCGGCCACCCAGGCGCTTGGCGCGTGCGAATTCACGCTCGATGTGGCGCTTGGCGGTATCAGACATGGAATCGAGCACCAGGCCGCAGCAAAAAAGGATGAAGGCCACCAGCTCCAGGCCGGTGGCCAGGATCGCCAGCGGCACGCGATAAACGTAGTCGCTTCGGATGTAGTCGATGACCGGTGGAACACCAGCCATCAAGCCCATCAGGGCAAAGACGCCGGCCAGGATGCTGAAAAACTGCAGCGGACGGTAGTGGCGGCACATCTTGACCATGTTGGCCGTCACACGCCAGCCGTCGCGCCAGGTGTTGAGCTTGCTGACTGAGCCTGTCGGGCGCTCAAAGTAGTCGATGGGGGTTTCGCTCACCATCATCTGGTGATCCAGGCAGAAGGCCGAGATGTCCACCTCCACTTCGAACCCGGTACAGGTGAGGGCGTAGCTGTCGGCCACGGCGGAGTTCATCACACGCAGACCCGTCATCGGGTCCTTCAGCCGTGTCTCAGAGGGGAACAGGGAGCGGAGCATGCGGCGAACCATCCGGTTGCCAAAGGCATGGCCACTGCGGGTGTTC
>JAFEHU010000023.1 GCA_017848435.1 Burkholderiaceae bacterium
CCCCACCCCACGGCGATGGAGACGTACTGCTTGCCATCGACCACATAGGTGCTGGGCGCGGCCACCACACCGGTGCCGGTGGGGGTTTCCCACAGCTTCTCGCCGGTCTTGGCGTTGTAGACCACGAAACGCCCATCAGCCGTGCCCTGGAAAACCAGGTTGCCGGCGGTGGTGAGCGTGCCGCCGTTCCACGGTGCCACATGCTCCTGGCGCCAGACTTCCTTCTGCTGGATCGGGTCCCAGGCAATCAGCCGGCCGAAAGGCTTGCTGGTCGGTGGCTGGGCATTGATCTGCATGCCGGTGTTCCAGCCGTTGCCGCTCATCGGCTGGCCGGGCACGTTGGAGCCGAACTTCTTCCAGGTCTTGTCGTCGGCCAGCGTGACCGGCACGTTCTGCGCTGGAATGTAGGCCAGCCCGGTTTGCGGGTTGAACGACATGTTGTGCCAGTTGTGCCCACCAAAGGGTCCGGGCACGGTGTCGAACGGCTTCTCGCGGTCACGCGCGCCCGCCACTTCGATCGGCCGGCCATTCTTGTCGTAGCCAGTGGCCCAGTTCACGTCGACGAAGTTCTTCGCCGAGATGAATTTACCGTTGGTGCGGTCGATCACGAAGAAGAAGCCGTTCTTCGGTGCATGCATCACCACCTGGCGCAGCTTGCCATTGATCTTCAGGTCGGCCAGGATCAAATCCTGCACCGAGGTGTAGTCCCAGTTGTCGCCGGGAGTTTCCTGGTAGTGCCAGACGTACTTGCCGGTGTCGGGGTTGAGCGCCACGATGGAGCCCAGGTACAGGTTGTCGCCGCCGCCCGGGCTGCGCTTGCTGTGGGCCCAGGGCGAGCCGTTGCCCGTGCCCACGTACATCAGGTTGAGCTTGGGGTCGAACACCATGGAGTTCCAGGCGGTGCCGCCACCACCGGCTTCCCAGTACTTGCCGCTCGGGTCCCAGGTCTTGGCCGCCTTGGCCATGGACTCGTCTTCGAACGGCTTGCTCGGGTCGCCCGGCACCGTGAACCAGCGCCATTTCTGCTCACCGGTTTCGGCGTCGTAGGCCGTGATGTAGCCGCGCACACCAAATTCCGCGCCACCGTTGCCGATGATGACCTTGCCATTGAAGATGCGCGGCGCGCCGGTGCTGGTGTAGGAGTATTTCCGGTCGACGATGGTGTCTTTTTCCCAGACCTTCCTGCCGGTTGCAGCGTCGAGCGCGATCAGGCGGCCGTCGTAGGCACCCACGTACACCTTGCCCTTGTGCAGCGCGACGCCGCGGTTGACCACGTCGCAGCAGCCCTTGTAGCCGTCGGCCCTGGCGACCTGCGGATCGAAGGTCCAGATGCGTTTGCCGGTGCGCACGTCGATGGCATGCACCACGCTCCATGAGGCACTGACGTACATCACGCCGTCGACCACCAGCGGCGTGGCTTCCACACCGCGTGTCGATTCAAGGTTGTACGACCACACCAGGCCAAGGTCCTTGGCGTTGCCGGTGTTGATCTGGTCGAGCTTGCTGAAGCGGGTTTCAGCGTAGTCCAGGCCAATCGCCGGCCAATCCTGCGTCTTGGCCGCATTGGCCTGCACAAAAGCGCCATCGATTTTCTGGGTGACGGCGGCAATGTGCTGGGGCGACCCCTTTGTTGTCTTCGTGTCGGCCAAAGCACCGGCGGCAACCGCAGCCAGCAACCCCGCCGCGACCAGCAACCCCGCACGGGCGGCTGTAGTGGATGTTGTCATGTGTCTCGCTCCTCGTTGTGTTGTGGCCAGCGCCGGGCAATCCGGTGGCGGCACGGTAGGTAATGTCGCGATTCGCGCGCTGGCGCCATACATCGGGTTTTCCCCCACAAAAAACCGTTCCGTTCCGACACAACAATCGCCGCTTCGCACGCTTCGACACGCCAGCCGCCATGCAGATCAGAACCGCGCCCCCTTCCGGCCCCTTTTTTGTCACACCACAGCAGCGCATTGAGTTGGCGCGGGAACGCTATTTCGAGCAGGGCGAGCGGCCGTCGGGCCTGGTGTCGGAGGCCGTGATCCAGTCGTGGACGCGTTGCCTGCGCGCCCGCCGTGAACCCGCCGAGCAGGCCACCTTCAGCCCCGTCACCGCCAGCCGCACCCACCACGCCCTGGCGCGCAACCGCACCTTGCTGGAATCGGCGCAGCCGGTATTGCGCGAACTGGAGCAGGCGATCCACGGCAGTGGCTGCTGCTTCATCCTGACCGACGCGCAGGGCATCGTCATCGACGCCAGCCCGAGTTCACTCAGCAACGTCGCGTTGACACCGCTGGTCACCCGTATCGGTGTCAACCTCGGTGAAGACGAGGTGGGCACCTCGGCCCCCGGCATCGTCGTACGGACCGGCAGCGCCTGCGCGGTGCATGGTGCTGAACACTTCTTCCAGAACATCAAAGGCATGTACTGCGCGGCCGCCCCGATCCGCGAGGCCTCGGGTTCGCTGGCCGCTGTGCTGGACATCTCGATCGAAAACGCCGAGCTGCCATTTGACGTGCCAGCGCTGGTGGGCATGTACGCCACCGGCATAGAAAACCGGCTGCTGATCGCCTGCTCGCGCAGCCCCATCCTGCTCCGGCTACAGGTCAACCCCACGCTGTTCGGCACACCGCTGGAAGCGCTGGTGGCCGTGAACGAGGACGGCCATGTCGCCTGGATGAACACCGCCGCCGACCGGCTGCTGATGCGTGCGGAGCTGCGCCACGCCGGCCCGCCGCACATTGAGGAATTGCTGGGCTGCAGCTTCGAACACCTCCTGGCAGCAGCGGCCACCGGCAACGCGCGCATGCACCGGGCCAGCAACGGCCTGGGCGTCTGGGTCACCGCAAAGCTGCTGACAGCCGATGGCATCAGCGGCGCCATGGTGTCACTGGGCACGCCGGCACCGACCGACACAACCACAGCCACCGCCAGCCCTGAAACGCCGGCCACCACAGACGACGCGGCGTTACAGCCGGCTGCGCCGCAGTCACTGCAGGACGCCAGCCGCCAGACCATCGAGCAGGCGCTGGCCAAGGCGAACGGCAACGTGTCACGCGCAGCGCGTGCATTGGGCGTGTCGCGCGGGCTGCTGTACCGCCGCCTGCGGGAATGGGGCCAGGCCGAGGCGTCGGGACATTCTGCAGAGCGCCCTTAGGCAACCCGTTGCATAAGGCGGGCCGCTGCAGGTGTAACGCGGCGGCACAGTGTTCACCCGGTCTCGACGGGGCCGGTGCGGCCTCTTATCGTGCAGCCTTTTACCAGGCGCTTTGCCACGAAGGAGACCCCCATGGACCTGTCCACCATCCGCCACCTGCTCTCGGAGCGCGCGGCCAATTTCCTCACCCAGCGCGAGCATCGCCTGCTGATTGACGGCCAATGGGTGCCCGCAGCCAGCGGCGCCACGTTCGCCACGCTGAATCCCGCCACCGAAGAAGTGATCACGCAGGTGGCCGCCGCCAACGCCGAGGATGTGGACCGCGCGGTGCGGGCCGCACGCAAGGCTTTCGACACCGGCCCCTGGTCGACGATACGGCCGGCCGAGCGCCAGCGCCTGATGCTGAAGCTGGCAGACCTGGTGGAAGACCACGCGCAGGCGCTGGCCGAGATCGAATCGGTTGACAACGGCAAGTCGGCCGGCATCGCGCGCGCCGTGGACATCGCGCTGACCATCGACTTCCTGCGCTACATGGCGGGCTGGGCCACCAAGATCGAAGGCTCGACCAACGCCGTCTCGGTGCCCTTCGCACCGCAAGCGGAATTCATCTCTTACACGCGGCGCGAAGCCGTGGGTGTGGTGGCCGCCATCGTGCCGTGGAACTTCCCGCTGCTGGTGGCCACCTGGAAGCTCGGCCCGGCGCTGGCGGCCGGCTGCACCGTGGTGCTCAAGCCGGCCGAGCAGACACCGCTGACCGCGCTCTACCTGGGCGAGCTCATCAACGAAGCCGGCTTCCCGCCCGGTGTCGTGAACATCGTGACCGGCGACGGCCTGGACGCCGGCGCGCCGCTGACGCGCCATCCGCTGGTCGACAAGATCAGCTTCACCGGCTCCACCGAAGTGGGCAAGATCATCGGCCACGCATCGGTCGACAACATGACGCGCTTCACGCTGGAGCTGGGTGGCAAGTCGCCGGTGATCGTGCTCGACGACTGCAACCCCGCCGAGGCTGCGGCCGGCGCGGCCAACGCGATCTTTTTCAACCATGGCCAGGTCTGCTGTGCCGGTTCGCGCCTGTATGTGCAGAAGAAGATGTTCGACAACGTGGTCAGCGAGATCGGCAAAATCGCCAGCAGCATGACGCTCGGCCATGGGTTCGATGCCGGTGCGCAGATGGGGCCGCTGGTGTCGCAGGAGCAGCTGGACCGCGTCTGCAACTACATCGACATTGGCCGCTCGCAGGGCGCCAAGGTGGTGGCGGGCGGCGCCCGCCATGCCGGCAAAGGCTACTACGTGCAGCCCACGGTGCTCGCCGACGTGGACCACAGCAAGCGCGTGGTTCAGGAGGAGATTTTCGGCCCGGTGCTCACCGCCATGCCCTACGACAGCCTGGACGAAGTGGCCGCCTGGGCCAACGACTCCCCGTACGGCCTGGGCGCCAGCATCTGGTCGAACAACCTCTCGAAGGTGCACCGCCTGATCCCGAAGATCAAGGCCGGCACGGTCTGGGTCAACTGCCACAGCGTGCTCGATCCGGCGATGCCGTTCGGCGGCTACAAGCAGTCGGGCATCGGCCGCGACATGGGCCGCGCGTCGCTTGATGCCTACCTGGAAACCAAGTCGGTGTTCATCGCGGTCTGACGCCATCGGTGGTCGCAGCGGCAGCATCTGTGCCGCCGTTGCGCCTAGACTCGTGGCATGACCACCCTCGTCCTGCACCATTGCGTCAGTGCCCGCTCGTTCCGCCCGCTGTGGCTGCTGGAAGAGCTGGGGGCGCCCTACCAGTTGCGCATGCTGCCCTTTCCGCCGCGTGCACTGGCCAAATCCTTCCTCGCCGACAACCCGCTGGGCACGGTGCCGCTGCTGGAAGACGGCGCGGTGCGCATGACCGAATCGGCGGCCATCTGCCAGTACCTGGCCGCCCGCCATGGCGATGGCGCGCTGGACGTGGCCCCCGCCGACCCGGCCTATGGCGCCTACCTGAACGCGCTGCACCAAGGCGAAGCCACGCTGACTTTTCCACAGACGCTGGTGCTGCGTTACCGGCACTTTGAGACGCCCGCGCAACGCCTGCCCGCCGTGGCCGACGGTTATGCCCGTTGGTTTCTGGCGCGGCTGCGCTGGCTGGCTGCGGCGCTGGAACAGCAGGACTTTGCCTGTGCCGGCCGCTTCACTGCGGCCGATGTGTCGCTGGGTTATGCGCTGATGCTGGGCCATTACCTGGGTCTGGAATCACAGTTTCCAGAGGCGGTGCGCCGTTATTGGGCCGCGCTGCAGCAGCGTCCCGCCTACCAGCGAGCCCTGCACGTGCAGCACCAGGCGGCGCAGGACCAGGGTGTGCCCACCACGCCCACGCCGTTGCTGCGGCCGTTCGACTGAATCAGGCCTCTGCCACCAGCGCGGGCAACAGCGCCATGTCGGCAAACAGCCGCTGCGCCCCCGCCGCCAACAGCGCCCCGCCCTGCGCAGGATCGGGGCAATAAGCCCAGACCGTGGCCCCGGCGGCCACGCCCGCAGTCACCCCAGTGGGCGTGTCTTCCACCACCAGACACTGCGCTGGCGGTATGGCCAGGTGCGCGGCTGCAGCCAGGTAAACATCGGGTGCGGGTTTGGAGCGCGGCAAGTCGTGGCCACTGAAAACGGCCCGGCCGAAATAACGCGACAGGCCCACCATGTCCAGCTGCAGCAGCACTTTGGCCAGGTCCGCGCCGGAGGCACAGGCGAGCCGCCCACCCAGGCTGGCGTGCAATGTGGCCACGCTGGCCACGGCGCCGGGAATGGCCTGCAGCTCGGCCAGCAGCCGTTCGTTGCGCCGGGCGTAGAAACGGGCCATCCATGCCTCGGTCAGGGGTTGGCCGGTGCGCGCCTCAATCAGGGCCCGTTCGTCGCGGATGGCCTTGCCCACAAAGATGCGCACGCACTCGGCCGGCGTGAGAGACCAGCCGCTTTCTTCCAGCATGTCGCGCAGCACACCGTTGGTGATGGGCTCGCTGTCGACCAGCACACCGTCGCAGTCGAACAGGATCGCGTCGAAGGGCATGTCAGCGCAGCTCGCCATCCACGTAGTACCAGCGGCCGTCTTCGCGCACGAAACGGCTGCGCTCGTGCAGGCGGCTGGCCTGGCCGCTGGCGCTGCGCATGCGGGCGACGAACTCGACTTCGGCGTGGCTGTCGTCCAGCACCGTGTGGTCGCGCACCTCCAGCCCCAGCCATTTGCAGCCGGGCTCGAAGTTCAGGGTGGCGGGCCGGCGGCTGGCGTGCCAGGTGGCGCGCAGGTAGGCGGCGTCTTCGCGCACGTAGGCGGTGTAACGCGAGCGCATCAGCGATTCGGCGTCGGGCGCCACCTGCAGCGGGCTGCCCTCGATGTAGCGGCCACAGCACTGCGCATGGCTGCGGGGCGCTTGCGCGGCGGGCGCACTGCGGTGGGTGCCGCCACAGGCGCAGACGGCAGGGCTGCCGGGCTTCATCCCTTCTTCGCCTTGCGCGCTTCCAGTGTCTCGACCGGGCAACCCAGCTTGGACCATTCGGCAAAGCCGCCGTCCATGTGGGCCACATTGGCCATGCCCATGTCCTGCAGGGCCTTGGCGGCCAGCGCGCTGCGCCAGCCGCCGCCGCAGTACAGGATGAACTCGGTCGCCTCGTTGGCAAAAATCGGTTTGAAGTACGGGGACTCCGGGTCAACCCAGAACTCCAGCATGCCGCGCGGCGCATGGAAGGCGCCAGGCAGCAAGCCATTGGCGAGCTCGCGCGGGTCGCGGATGTCGACGATCTGCACCTTGGGCTCGTTCAGCACGTGCAGGACTTCGTCGATGCTGTAGGTTTTGACTTCGGCGAGCGCCTCGTCCACCAGTGCGCGGAAACCTTTGATGATGGGCATGGGGGGCTTTCGTCAGGCCAGCGCGCGCTGGATCAGGATTTTCTGCACGTCGCTGGTGCCTTCGTAGATCTGGCAGACCCGCACGTCGCGGTAGATGCGCTCGACCGGGAAGTCGTTCACATAGCCGTAGCCACCCAGCGTCTGGATGGCAGCGGTGCAGACTTCCTCGGCCATTTCGCTGGCGAACAGCTTGGCCATGGCGGCTTCTTTCAGGCAGGGCAGGCCAGCGTCGCGCATGGCGGCGGCGTGCCAGGTGAGCTGGCGCGCGGCCTCGATCTTCGTGGCGCATTCGGCCAGCCGGAAGCCGACCGCCTGGTGGTTGAAGATGGCGGTGCCGAAGCTGGTGCGCTGCTTGGCATAGTCAAGCGCGAACTCAAACGCGCTGCGCGCCATGCCAATGCTTTGCGACGCAATGCCGATGCGGCCGCCTTCCAGCCCACCGAGGGCGATTTTGTAGCCCTCGCCTTCGGCGCCAATCAAATTCTCGGCCGGGATGCGGCAGTCGTCGAAGTTGATCTGCGCGGTGTCGCTGCTGTGCTGGCCGAGTTTGTCTTCCAGCCGTGCGACCACGTAGCCGGGCGCGCTGGTGGGCACGATGAAGGCGCTCATGCCCTTTTTGCCGGCGCCCTTGTCGGTGACGGCAATGACGATGGCGACCTGCCCGTTTTTGCCGCTGGTGATGAACTGCTTGACGCCGTTCAACACATAACCGTCGCCGTCTTTCACCGCGGTGGTTTTCAGGCCTGAGGCATCGCTGCCCACCTGTGGCTCGGTCAGGCAGAAAATGCCCAGCATCTGGCCCTGGGCCAGCGGTGTGAGCCACTGCTTCTTTTGCGCGGGCGTGCCGTAGCGCATCAGGATGGCGTTGACCGGGCAGTTGGTGACGCTGATGGCGGTGCTGGTGCCGCCGTCGCCAGCGGCAATTTCTTCCAGCACCACGGCCAGCGTCACGTAGTCGAGGTTGGCGCCGCCGTATTCCTCGGGCACACAGATGCCGTAGGCGCCGAGCGCGGCCAGGCCCTGGTGGGCGTCTTTCGGGAAATGGCGCTCACGGTCCCAGCGCGGGGCGTGGGGCCACAGTTCCTGCTGCGCAAAGGCCCGAACGGCATCGCGGACGGCTTCCTGGTCGGAATTTAACAACATTTATGCTTCCAGCCTTAGTGAAACCTTGCGGTACAGTTATTTAATTTATAGCAATTCGATCGCCATAGCGGTCGCTTCGCCACCGCCGATGCAGAGCGTGGCAACACCCTTCTTCAGGCCACGGGCCTTGAGTGCGTAGATCAATGTGACCAGAATGCGCGCGCCGCTGGCGCCGATCGGGTGGCCCAAGGCGCAGGCGCCGCCGTTGACGTTGACCTTCTCGTGGGGGATGTTCAGCTCTGTCATCAGGGCCATGGGCACCACGGCGAAGGCTTCGTTGATTTCCCACAGGTCCACGTCGGCCACAGTCCAGCCGGTTTTGGCGAGCAGCTTTTGCGTGGCGCCGACCGGTGCGGTGGCAAACCAGTTCGGCTCCTGCGCATGGGTGGTGTGGGCGACGACGCGGGCGATCGGCGTGCTGCCGAGCTGTTGCGCGGTGGAAGCTTTCATCATGACCAGCGCGGCCGCGCCGTCGTTGATGGACGAGCTGGACGCGGCGGTGATGGTGCCGTCTTTCTTGAAGGCGGCGCGCAGCGACGGGATTTTGTCGACCTTGATCTTGCCTGGGCCTTCGTCGATGGAAATCACGCTCTCACCGGCGCGGGTTTTCACCGCAACGGGGGTGATTTCGGCGGCAAACGCGCCGGAGGTGGTGGCGGTTTGCGCGCGCTGCACGCTCGCCATCGCGAACGCGTCCTGCTGCTCGCGGGTGAAGCTGTACTTGGCGGCGCAGTCTTCGCCAAAGGTGCCCATGGAGCGGCCGGCTTCGTAGGCGTCTTCCAGGCCGTCGAGCATCATGTGGTCCATCACCCGGTCGTGGCCGATGCGGATGCCGCTGCGGCCCTTGGGCAGCAGGTGGGGCGCGTTGGTCATGCTCTCCATGCCACCCGCCACGATGACGTCGTGGCTGCCCGCCAGCAGCATGTCGTGCGCGAACATGGCGGCACGCATGCCGGAGCCACACATCTTGCTCAGCGTGACGGCGCCCGCTCCCTTGGGCAGGCCACCCTTGAACGCGGCCTGGCGCGCTGGCGCCTGGCCCTGGCCGGCCATCAGGCAGTTGCCAAACAGCACCTCGCCCACCACGTCGGGCGAAATGCCGGCGCGCTCGACGGCGGCCTTGATGGCAGCGCCACCCAGGTCGTGCGCGGCGAGGCTGGCGAAGTCGCCCTGAAAGCCGCCCATGGGCGTGCGGGCGGCACCGGTGATGACGATGCTGTCAGACATGGTTGTTTCCTTCAAGTGAGTTGGACAAGGCTGCCGCGTTCTTCTTCGGCAATGCGGCGGATATACGACTGGAACTGCGGGTCTTCGCCGCGCAGCAACAGCGGGAGGGCATGGAAAAAGCGCTCGCGGCGGCACCACTCGCGCATGAAGTCGTCCCAGCTGTTCCAGCGGCGCTTCTCGACCTCGTTCATGTTCTCTTCCCAGGCCACGATGTAGGCGCGCTCAAACAGCGAAATCAGCATCTCGTAAATCACCAGGATGCGTTCGTTCTGCTCTGGCGTTGGGTTGGGCAACGGTTCGTCGGTGCGCAAGCGCAAATCGGGGTGGGCCAGCACGGTCTTCAGGAAGTCGTTGTACGCGTCGGACAGCAGCTGGTAGGCCGCTTCCTCTTCGTTGTTGCGCTCCTTGCGCTGCTCCCACATGAAGAACAGGATGGCCACCGGCAGGCCCAGCGCGGTGACCACGAAGCTGGCGTACTCCCAAGCGTCACGCATGCTGCCCATGGTTCAGCTGCCGGTCAACTCGGCGGGCGACGAGGTCAGGCTGTGGCGGATGTAGCGGTTCACGAAGCGGATGTCGCGCTCGTACGGGAACACGTCGTGCACATGGCCGGCCTGGATGCGGTCTTTGTGGCCCTGCCAGAAGGCCACGTCGAGCAGGTCGGCGTGGTGGCGCATGAACACCTCGCGCACGCGCGGGTTGCCGAGCAGGAAAGGCCCAAAGGTTTCCGGAAACACGTCTTTCGGGCCGACGCTGTACCAGATCTCGCCGCTCATTTCGTCTTCTTCGTTGCGCGGCGCGGGCACCTTGCGGAAGATGCAGTCGGTGATGTACTCGATCTCGTCGTAGTCATAGAACACGACCTTGCCGTTGCGGGTGATGCCAAAGTTCTTCCACAGCATGTCGCCCGGGAAGATGTTGGCCGACACCAGGTCTTTGATGGCGTTGCCGTACTCCACCACGCCCCGTTCCACCTGCTCTTGCGCGCGCGGGTCGTCCTGGGCGTCAAAGGCTTCCTGCAGGTAGATGTTGAGCGGGATCATGCGGCGCTCGATGTAGACGTGTTTCAGGATGACCTCCACATGGCCGTCGCCGTCGCGGTCGGAAATCTCCAGCTGGCTGGGCGCGAACTTCTCGATCTCGGCGATCAGCTCGTCTTCAAAACGGTCGCGCGGGAAAGCCACGTCGCTGTACTCCAGCGTGTCGGCCATGCGGCCCACCCGGTCGTGCTGCTTGACCAGCAAATACTTGCTCTTGATGATCTCGCGCGTGGTGTCTTTCTGCGGCGGGTAATAGTCCTTGATGACCTTGAACACGTACGGGAACGACGGCAAGTCAAACACCAGCATCACCATGCCCTTGATACCGGGGGCGATGCGGAACTTGTCGCTGCTGTGGCGCTGGTGGTTGAGGAAGTCGCGGTAGAACAGGGTCTTGCCCTGCTTCGCCAGGCCGAGGGCGCTGTACATCTCGGCGCGCGGTTTGCGCGGCATCATGCTGCGCAGGAACTGCACGTAGGCGGACGGGATTTCCATCTCCACCATGAAGTAGGCGCGGGCAAAGCTGAACAGGATCAGCAGGTCTTCCTCGCCAAACAGCGCGGTGTCGATCACCAGCTTGCCGGCCTTGTTGTACAGGATGGGCAAGGCAAACGGCACCTCGTTGAAGCCGTTGATGATCTTGCCAACCACGTAGGCGCCCTTGTTCCGGAAGAACAGGCCACTGAGCACCTGGAACTGAAAATTGGCGCGCAGCTTGACGTGGTCGTAGCGGCCTTGCATGGCCTCCAGCACAAAGCCCACGTCACGGTCGAGATCGTCAAATTCACGCCGCAGGTCAAAGTCGCGGATCAGTTGCGTCACCGTGGCGTGCAGGTTGTCACGCGTCGGGTAGTAAGCGCGGTAGGTGGGGCGGGCGGTGGGCTCGGCGTTCTCGATGTACTCGGTGCTGACGGCGGGCCGCACGAAGATGAAGTCGTTGTGGAAGTAGCTGCGGTGCAGGATCTTGGTGGTGACCGAGTTGAAAAAGGTCTCGGCCAGCTCTGGCTGGTGGTGGTTCACCAGCAGGCCGATGTAGTGCAGCTTGACCTGCTGCCACACCTCCATGGGCTGGTCGCCGCCCTTGAACTCGCGCTCCAGCCGGGTGGAACACTCCTTCACCCGCAGGTCGTAGAACTCGATGCGTTCACGCTGCGCGCGCTGTTGCCCATGCCAGTCGGCGGTCTCGAACCGGTGCTTGGCGCGGGCCGATTCGGTGCGGAACAAACGGTAGTGGCGGTTGAAGCCGTCGATCATCGCCTTGGCAATGTCGTAGGCGATGGTGGAGTCGAGCTTCTGGGGGAACATGTCAGCGTCTGCGGCTTAACCGCCACGGCCCTGAGACACACCCGCAATCGCAGCGCGGTAAGCGACCTCCAGGCTCTGGTTGCCATCCACCGTCATCTTCAGGTCCTGGATCAGGCCGTCGTTCAGGCCATACACCCAACCGTGCAAGGTGACGGACTGGCCACGGGCCCAGGCATCTTGCAGCACGGTGGTTTGGGCCACATTCACCACCTGCTCAATCGCGTTGAGCTCAACCAGCGCGTCGCCCTTGCGCTCGCCTTCCAGGCCATCCAACAGCGCGCGGTGCCGGTCACGGACGTCCTGGATGTGGCGGATCCAGTTGTCGGCCAAACCCACCCGCACGCCATTGAGCGCTGCCAGCACCCCGCCGCAACCGTAGTGGCCCACCACCATCAGGTGCTCGATCTTGAGCATGTCCACCGCGTACTGCACCGTAGACAGGCAGTTCAGGTCGGTTGGCACCACCACGTTGGCCACGTTGCGGTGCACAAACACCTCGCCCGGCTCCAGGCCCGTGATCTGGTTGGCCGGGACCCGGCTGTCAGAGCAACCAATCCACATGTACTTGGGTTTTTGCTGGGCTTTCAGGCTGGTGAAAAAGCCGGGCCGTTCGCGCTCCATTTGGGCGGCCCAGGCGCGGTTGTGGGCAAAGAGGTCTTGAAGATTGGATGACATGGTACGTATTGTCGCGAATCTGGTGGGACGGGTGGCGTCAGCAGGTTTCGGCAAACAACTCTCGGCCGATCAGCATGCGGCGGATTTCGCTGGTGCCGGCGCCGATCTCGTACAGCTTGGCGTCGCGCCACAGCCGGCCCAGCGGGTATTCGTTGATGTAGCCGTTGCCACCAAAGATCTGGATGCCGTTGCCGGCCATTTTGGTGGCTTCCTCGGCACACCACAAAATGACCGAGGCGCAGTCCTTGCGCACCTGGCGCACGTGGCCAGCGCCCAGTATGTCGAGGTTCTTGCCAATGGTGTAGCAGAAGGCGCGGCCGGCCTGCAGCACGGTGTACATGTCGGCGACCTTGCCCTGGATCAGCTGGAATTCGCCAATGCTTTGGCCGAACTGCTTGCGGTCGTGGATGTAGGGGACCACGTTGTCCATCACCGCCTGCATGATGCCGATGGGGCCTGCGGCCAGCACCGCGCGCTCGTAATCGAGCCCGCTCATCAGCACCTTGGCGCCACCGTTCAGGCCGCCCAGGATGTTCTGCGCCGGCACTTCCACGTCCTGGAACACCATCTCGCCGGTGTGGCTGCCGCGCATGCCCAGCTTGTCGAGCTTTTGCGCGGTGGAAAAGCCCTTCATGCCTTTTTCGACGATGAAGGCGGTGACGCCACGTGCGCCCAGCTCGGGCTCGGTCTTGGCATAGACCACCATGGTGTCGGCGTCCGGGCCGTTGGTGATCCACATCTTGCTGCCGTTGAGCAGGTAGTAGCCGCCTTTGTCTTCGGCCTTCAGCTTCATGCTGATGACGTCCGAACCGGCACCCGGCTCGCTCATGGCCAGCGCGCCCACATGCTCGCCCGACACCAGCTTGGGCAGGTATTTGGCGCGCTGTTCGTCGTTGCCGTTGCGCTTGATCTGGTTCACGCACAAATTGCTGTGGGCACCGTAGCTCAGGCCCACCGAGGCCGAGGCGCGAGAGATTTCCTCCATCGCGATCATGTGGGCCAGGTAGCCCATGTTGGCGCCGCCGTATTCCTCGCTCACGGTGATGCCCAGCACGCCCAGGTCACCCATCTTGCGCCACAGGTCCATCGGGAACTGGTCGCTGCGGTCGATCTCGGCGGCACGGGGGGCGATCTCGGCCTGGGCAAAGTCGCGCACCGCGTCGCGCAGTGCGTCGATGTCTTCGCCGAGCTGGAAGTTGAGGCCGGGCAGTTCGGTCATGAGGGTGTCTCCTGAAGGCTTGTCTTAGTAATTTTTAGGCACAGGCATCAGCGTTTGCTGCATCACCGCGCAAGGCGTTTCTTGCCCATCTGCCGCGATGTGCACCACCTCGGCGGTGGTCACCACGATGCGCTTGCCACCGCGCACCACGCGCCCGCGCCCGACGATGTCGCCGCTCTGAAAGGCCGCGAGGAAATTGACCTTGAACTCGACCGTGGTCACCTCCATGCCTTCGGGCACCACCGTCAGGCCGGCATAGCCACCCACGATGTCGGCCAGCGCGGCCATGGCGCCGCCGTGGAAACCGCCCTGCTGCTGCGTCACCTTGTCGGTGTATGGCAGCGCAATGTCGCATTCGCCCGGTGCGACGCGCAGCAGGCGCGCACCGAGGTGCCGCATCATCCCTTGGCGGAGGAAGCTGGTTTCAATGCGTTGGTACAGGGCCGTGGTGTCGGGCATGGCGGAGCGGTGCAGGCGGGGTAAAAACAGGCGAGAGTCTAATTGACGTTTACGTAAACGTCAATTACGTAAAACTACTTGACTGCGGCGGCGGGCTTGGCTTTTTCCAGGCGGGCCAGCACGGCGCGGGCCTCTTTCTCGTGGGCCTTGACCTCGTCGAGGTTGGCCTGCAGGTCGGTCATTTGCGCCTCCAGCTCCAGGCGGTGGCCCGCCAGCACGCTGAGGAATTTCTTCAGCTGCCCGCCGGTGTCGCGCGGGCTGTCGTACATGTCAAGGATGTCTTTGGCCTCGGACAGGCTCAGCCCCAGCCGCTTGGCCCGCAGCGTCAGTTTGAGCCGGGTGCGGTCACGCGCCGAGTAAATGCGGTTGCGGCCACTGGCCCCCTCGCGCTGGGGTTGCAGCAGGCCCATGTCTTCGTAGAAACGGATGGCGCGGGTGGTGAGGTCAAACTCACGGGCAAGGTCGCTGATGGTGTAAGTGGTGGCCATGGTGTGGATGGAAGTGTCTGCGGACGCGACAGCACGGATGCGCTGCCGTCCCTACAATGGCCGGATTACATATGACGTTTACGTCAACGTCAAGATCAGGGTCCGCATGAATTCCCTCGAACACGAACTCCACTACCCGCACGGCGACACCCTGCCCGCGCTGGGCAGCACGCTGCAGGTCGCGCCTGGCGTCAAGTGGGTGCGCATGGGCCTGCCGTTTGCGCTGGACCACATCAACCTCTGGCTGCTGCGCGACGAGGTGGACGGCCGCCCCGGCTGGTGCGTGGTGGACTGCTGCATCACCCGCGACGAAACCAAGGCGCAGTGGGAACAGATTTTTGCGAATGAGCTGGAGGGTCTGCCCATCCTGCGCGTGGTGGTGACCCACATGCACCCTGACCATGTGGGCCTGGCGCACTGGCTGTGCGCGCGCTGGAACGCACCGCTGTGGATGAGCGCCACCGACTACAACGCCGCGCGGCTGGGCACCACCACCACCGGCTTTGGCGGTGACATGGCGGCACGGTTTTTTGCATCACACGGCCTGCTGGACGACGCGGCGCTGCAAACGATTCGCGGCCGCACCGGCTACTACCCCAACATGGTGCCCGCCATGCCAGAGCGCTATGCGCGCATGATGGACGGCGACACGCTGCACATGGGCGGGCGCAACTGGCGCTGCATCAGTGGGTATGGCCACGCGCCGGAACACATTTCCCTGTACTGCGAAGACCTGAAGGTCTTGATCGGTGGCGACATGATGCTGCCACGCATCTCCACCAACGTCAGCACCTACGACACCGAGCCCGAGTCCAACCCCCTGAAGCTGTTTCTGGACTCCATCGACAAGTTCGCCCCATTGCCCGCCGACACGCTGACCCTGCCCTCGCACGGCAAGCCTTTCCGTGGCCTGCACGCCCGCATCCGCCAGCTGCACGACCACCACCGCGACCGGCTGGCCGAGGTGCTGGAAGCCTGCCAGCAGAAGCCCCACAGCGGCCACGACATCGTGCCCATCATGTTCCGGCGCCAGCTGGACGTGCACCAGATCACCTTTGCACTGGGCGAAGCGGTCGCCCACTTGCATGCGCTCTGGTACCGGGGCGAGTTGACCCGGGTGCGGGACGCGGACGGTGTTTACCGTTTCAGCGCGGTTTGACGGCAGACTTCAGTCCCAGCGCGGCACGGTGGCGGTCTTGAGCTCCCCCCGCAGCGCCGCGTAGTCCGGCATCACGCTGCCGACCGTGGCCCAGAAACGTGGGCTGTGGTCCATCACGCGGAGGTGGCTGAGTTCGTGCACCACCACATAGTCAATCACCTCCGGGCGGCAGTGCACCAGCCGCCAGTTGAGGCGGATGTTGCCGCTGCTGCTGGCACTGCCCCAGCGGGTGGTGGCGTTGCTCAGGGCGAGTTGGCGCCATTGCACGCCGAGCTGGGGGGCGTAATGACGCAGCCGGTCGTCAAACCGCTGGCGGGCCTGTTGTTGCAACCAGCTTTGCACCGCCTTGCACATCTGCGCGGGCGTGGCGTTCTCTGGCAACCCCAGGTGCAGTGCGCGCGCACCTTCGGCCTCCACACACCGCGCCGTGCCTTGGGGCAACGCCGGGTCCAGCAGCACGGTCAGCGGCTGCCCGAGGTAGGGCAACACGGTGCCATGGCGCCAGTCCACCCGGGCCTCCACTGCGGCATGCTGGCGGCCCTGCATCTCGGCCAGCTTGCGCACGATCCAGCCGGACTTCTCTTGCAACGCGGCGTCCACCTCGTAAAGCGGCACGCGCTGGGGCGCGCTGACGACCAGCCCCTCGGCGGTGATGGTGAAACCAATCGTGCGGCGGCGGGCGCGGCGGAACTGGTAGGCCACAGGGGTGCCCCCCAACACCGCCTCGCGGTTGGCGCGTGGGTGGTGGTGCAGGCTGGGCGGCTGGGGAGTTGCTATGTTTTCAATAGCTGAATCGCCAGATTCCACTAAGGCTTGAGGCCGATTTGGCTTCAAATTTGCCGTTGGCGTGCCCGGTGGAGGCGTTTTTCGGCTTCTGGCGGGCCGTGGCGCCGGTGTGGCCGGGCCTGCGGTGAGAAAGTCGAAGGCCAGCTGGAGCAGGTGGCGCATGGCGCGGCGCGCAGCTCAGCGGTAGGCGTCGGGGTCGAGCCGGCGCATCTCGGCCTCGATCCAGGCTTCCACCTCGGCCATCAACTCTTCGGGCTCGCGGCCGACGCTGGAGATGGGCTTGCCGATGGAAAAGTCCACCACGCCGGGCCGCTTGATGAAGGCCTTGCGCGGCCAGCACTTGGCAGAGGTCACGGCAATTGGAATGACCGGCGCGCCGGTGGCCACCGCCAACCGGGTGCCGCCGAGCTTGTAGGTGCCTTTCTGGCCACGCGGGATGCGTGTGCCTTCGGGGAACATGATGACCCACACGCCCTGCGCCAACAGGCGTTTGCCCTGCTCCACCAGCTTGTTGAAAGCCTGTGCGCGCTGGCTACGGTCGATGTGGATCATGTCCAGCCGGCCCATGGCCCAGCCGAAAAATGGCACGTAGATCAGCTCTTTCTTGAACACGTAGGCCAACGGATGGGGCATCAGCGTCGGCATGGCAAAGGTTTCCCAGGTGGACTGGTGTTTGACCAGCAAAATGGCCGGACTTTTTTCGCCAAGGGGCAGGTTCTCCATGCCGGTAACGCGGTTCTGGATGCCCAGGATGGCGGTGCCGCCCGAGGTGGCCATGCGCAACCACATGACGCACTGCCAATACAGCGTGGTGCTGTTGACCACCAGCGACGAGGCCAGCATGTAGAACGACCAGGGGATGACGGTCACGGTCATCCAGAGCAGGTGCAAAACCGAGCGGATCAAAGGCATGGCGGGCGTTTCAGGCGGTGGCGTCGGGCACAGGCGTGTGGGCCTGCGCTTCGCGGGTGAGGATGAAGTCGGCAAACGCGGCGAGGTTGTCGTGGGTGCGTGTGCCGGCGGGGTAGTCGGGTGGCAGCGGCTGGCCGCGCAGGTGGGCGCTTTTGCCGGTCAGCACCAGGTGCGGTTCGCAGCCGGCAGCGGCGGCGGCTTGCAGGTCGCGCAGGCTGTCGCCGGTGGCGGGCAGGCCCGCCAGCTCGATGCCATAACGCTCGCCAATCTGGAGAAACAGCCCCGGCAAGGGCTTGCGGCAGCTGCAGGCTATTTCGCCTTCGGCCGGCGAGTGTGGGCAGTAAAACACCGCGTCAATGCGGCCCCCGGCGGCGGCCAGCGCCTTGTGCATCTTGGCGTGGATGGCGTTGAGCGCCACCACGTCAAACAAGCCCCGGCCCAGGCCCGACTGGTTGGACGCCACCACCACGTGCCAACCCGCGTGGTTGAGCCGGGCGATGGCCTCCAGCGAACCGTCGATCGGCATCCACTCTTCGGGCGACTTGATGAACTCGTCGCTGTCGACGTTGACCGTGCCGTCGCGGTCGAGGATGACGAGCTTCATGGGTTTCAGGCCGCGAGTTTGGACAGGTCGGCGACGCGGTTCATTTCCGCGTGGAGCATGGCCAAGAGGCCCAGGCGGTTGAGCCGCACGTCCATGGCCTCGGCATTGACCATCACGTCGTCGAAGAAGGCGTCTACCGTGGCGCGCAGCGCGGCCAGCGTTTGCAGCGAGGTGGCGTAGTCGCCCGCGTCGAACTGGGCGCGGGCCTGCGGCGTGACCTGCAGCACCGCCTTGTGCAAAGCCACCTCGGCCGGCTCTACCAGCAGCTGGGGGTTCACATGGGCGTCAACCGCATCGGCCTTCTTGAGGATGTTGCCAATGCGCTTGTTGGCGGCTGCCAACGCGGGCGCCTCGGGCAGCGCGGCAAAGGCACGCACGGCGGCGAGGCGTTTGGCCACGTCACCCAGGCGCTGCGGGCGCAAGGCCAGCACCGCGTCCACTTCCTGCGCGCTGAAGCCCTGCTCACGCAGGCTGCCGGCGAGGCGGTCGTAAACGAAGTCGGCCAGCGCTGCGGAAGCATCTGTGATCTTGTCGCCGAACGCGGGCACGGCGCTGGCCAGCAGGCCGGCCAGGTCCAGCGCCAGGTCTTGTTCGGTCAGCATGCGGATTACGCCCAGCGCGTGGCGGCGCAGCGCGAACGGGTCCTTGTCGCCGGTGGGCAGGTTGCCAATGCCAAACATGCCGACCAGCGTCTCCAGCTTGTCGGCCAGGGCCACCACCACACCCACGCGATTGCGGGGCAGGCTGTCGCCGGCAAAGCGCGGCTTGTAATGGTCTTCAATCGCGTGGGCCACCGCCTCGGGCAGGCCGTCGTTGAGCGCGTAGTAGCCGCCCATGGTGCCTTGCAGCTCGGGGAACTCGCCCACCATGTCGGTCACCAGGTCGGTCTTGGCCAGTTGGGCGGCCTGGTCGGCCTGCGCCACCAACGTGGCGTCGCCCAGCTGCGCGGCAATCGCCTGGGCAATGGCGCGCACCCGGGTCACGCGTTCGCCCTGCGTGCCCAGCTTGTTGTGGTACACGACCTTGCCCAGCCCGTCGACACGCGAAGCCAGGGTTTTCTTGCGGTCCTGGTCGAAGAAGAACTTGGCGTCGGCCAGGCGGGGGCGCACCACGCGTTCGTTGCCACCAATCACAAAGCTGGCGTCATCGGGCCGGATGTTGCTCACGACCAGGAACTGGTTGGTGAGCTTGCCGGCGGCGTCCAGCAGTGGGAAGTACTTCTGGTTGGCCTTCATTGTCAGGATCAGGCATTCCTGTGGCACGTCGAGGAACTGCTTCTCGAACTCGCAGATGAGCACGTTGGGGCGCTCGACGAGCGCGGTCACCTCGTCGAGCAGGGCGTCGTCTTCAATGGCTTTGGCACCACCGCCCACCTTCGCGGCGGCGGCGGCCAGCTGGCGCACGATCTCGGCACGGCGCTCGGCAAAGCTCGCAATCACCGCACCGTCTTTGGCCAGTGTGGCGGCATAGCCGTCGGCGTCTTGCAACACCACCGGGGACACCGCCGCTTCAAAACGGTGGCCTTGTGTGGTGTTGCCGGCCTTCAGGCCCAGGGCCTCCACCGGCACCACGGTGCGGCCATGCAGCGCCACCAGGCCATGGGCCGGGCGCACGAAGCTCACGCTGCTCCAGCCGGGCAGCGCGCAGCCGGTTTCCAGCTGGTAGCTCATGACCTTGGGGATGGGCAGCTTGGCAATGGCCTCGGCCAGCGCCTTCTGCAGGCCCTCGGCCAGCGTGGCGCCCTGCACCGTGCTGTCGTAGAACAGCGCTTCGGCCTTGCCGTCGGGCGCGCGCTTCAGGCCCGCCACGGCGGACGCGTCGGCACCCAGGGCCTGCAGCTTCTTCAGCAGCGCCGGCGTGGCGTTGCCTGCGGCATCCAGCCCCACGCTCACAGGCATCAGTTTTTGCGACTGGGCCTTGTCAGCGGCCTGGGCCGCCACGGCGGTGATGTGCGCGGCCAGCCGGCGCGGCGAGGCAAAGGGGGTGAGGGCGGCGTCGGCACCGGTCAGGCCCTGGGCCTTGAGCTGGTCGAACAACACGCCGGCGAAGGCGTCACCGAGTTTCTTGAGGGCTTTGGGCGGCAGTTCTTCAACGAAGAGTTCCACCAGGAGGTTGTGCGTGGTCATGGCTTAGGCGGCCTTCTTCGTCATCTGGTCGACCCACTCGCGCGGCGCCATCGGGAAACCGAGGCGTTCGCGGCTGTCGTAGTAGCTCTGCGCCACGGCGCGGGCCAGGTTGCGGATGCGGCCAATGTAGGCGGCGCGTTCGGTCACGCTGATGGCGCCGCGGGCGTCCAGCAGGTTGAAACTGTGCGCGCACTTCAGCACCTGCTCGTAGGCCGGCAAGGCGAGTTGCTGCTCCATCAGGTACTTGGCCTGCTTCTCGTGGGCGGCGAAGGCGGTGAACAGGGAGTCGGCGTCGCTGTGTTCGAAGTTGTAGGCGCTCTGCTCTTTCTCGTTTTGCAGGTAAACGTCGCCATAGCTCAGCGTGTCGGTCCATTTCAGGTTGTAGACGTTGTCCACGCCCTGCAAGTACATGGCCAGGCGCTCCAGGCCGTAGGTGATCTCGCCGGTGATGGGCTTGCAGTCGATGCCGCCGACCTGCTGGAAGTAGGTGAACTGCGTCACCTCCATGCCGTTGAGCCAGACCTCCCAGCCCAGGCCCCAGGCGCCCAGCGTGGGGTTCTCCCAGTCGTCTTCCACAAAGCGGATGTCGTTTTTCTTCAAATCGAAACCCAGCGCTTCCAGGCTGCCCAGGTACAGCTCCAGGATGTTGCTTGGCGCGGGCTTGAGCACCACCTGGTACTGGTAGTAGTGCTGCAGGCGGTTGGGGTTTTCGCCATAGCGGCCGTCCTTGGGGCGGCGGCTGGGCTGCACGTAGGCGGCTTTCCAGGGCTCGGGGCCCAAGGCGCGCAGGAAAGTGGCGGTGTGGGACGTGCCCGCGCCGACCTCCATGTCGTAGGGCTGCAAGAGGGCACAGCCTTGCCGGTCCCAATAGGACTGCAAGGTCAGGATGATCTGCTGAAAGGTGAGCATGGTGGGTGGTGTGAAGTCAGCCACGCGCACCAGAAAAGCTGGCAGCGCGTGCAAACCCTTGATTTTACGGGGCTTCCCCGCACCCCCACCCGGGGCGGGCTGTGGCTCAGTATTCCCAGAAAATGCGCTGCAGTTCCTTGGTGTCGCTGGTCTTGGTCAGGGCCACGGCGGCCAGGATGCGGGCCTTTTGGGGCCGCAGGTCGTGCGCGGCCACCCAGTCGTACTTGTCGTCGGGCTGTTCGGCGTTGCGCAGCACAAAACCGTCGGGCACGCGGGACGAGCGGATGATGTGCACACCCTGGCTGCGCAGCTCCTGCAGCACCGGCACGATGCGGTCCGCCACCGAACCGTTGCCCGGCCCGCCGTGCACCAGCGCCTTGATGCCCGACTTGCCCACCGCGTCAAACGCGGTGCGCGGCACGTTGCCGTAGCTGTAGACCACCTCCACCGGCGCCAGCGTGGTGATGTCGTCGATGTTGAATTCCGAGCCGGCCGTGTGGCGCTTCACCGGCGCGCGGAACCAGTAGTTTTTGCCCTCCACCACCATGCCCAGCGGGCCCCATTGGCTCTTGAACGAATCGGTCTTGATGTTGACGTTTTTAGACACGTCGCGGCCGCTCTGGATCTCGTCGTTCATCGTCACCAGCACGCCCTTGCCGGCCGCGTCCTTGCTGGCGGCGACCACCACCGCGTCGTAGAGGTTCAGCGCGCCGTCGGCCGACAGCGCGGTGCCCGGCCGCATCGAGCCCACCACCACGATGGGCTTGCTGGTGCGGATGACGAGGTTCAGGAAGTACGCGGTTTCTTCCAGCGTGTCGGTGCCGTGGGTCACCACGATGCCGTCCACGTCGGCCTGCTTGACCAGCGCCGAGACGCGGCGTGCCAGCGTCAGCAGTTGCTCGTTGGTGAAGCTCTCAGAGGCGATCTGGAACACCTGCTCGCCTTTGACGGTGGCCACATTGGCCAGCTCGGGCAGGCCGACCAGCAGCTTGTCGACCGGCACCTTGGCGGCCGCATAGGTGGCGCTGTTCAGCGCCGAAGCCCCGGCACCGGCGATGGTGCCGCCAGTGGCCAGCACCACCACCGTGGGTTTGGCCGCCTGTGCCGCCGCCACTGTGGCCAGCAGCGCGAACGCCAGGCCGACCAACCATTGTTCAAGCTTGAAAATGCGCATGGCAAAACTCCTTGAGGGTGAGAAAACCGGGTCAGCGTGGCAGACGCAAACCCCGTACCAGGACAGCCGCCGCCACCAACCCCAAGGCCAGCAGCCACAGCGGCACCAAGCCGAAACGCGACACCCACCAGGCAAACGGCGTGGTGACGGTACGCCCCTCTACGGTGCCCACCAGCACCCCGCGTGTCAAGCGGGGCAAGGCGTAGGTGACACGGCCGAGGTGGTCAATCACGACCGTGGCGCCAGTGTTGGTGGCGCGCACAAACGGCCGCTCGAACTCGCGCGCGCGCATGCGCGAGATGTGCAGGTGCTGGTCAATCGCCACGCTGTTGCCAAACCAGCCAATGTTGCTCACATTGACAAAGATGGTGGGCGCCGTGGCCGGGTTGCGAAAGCGCGCGCCCAGCTCTTCGCCGAACAAATCTTCGTAGCAGATGTTCGGGGCGAGCCGCTGGCCTTGCCAGTCGAACGACGGCTGGCCGACCGCACCACGGTTGAAGTCGCCCAGCGGGATGTGCATCAGTTCGGTAAACCAGCGAAAGCCCAACGGAATGAACTCGCCAAACGGCACCAGGTGGTGTTTGGCGTATTCGTACACCGCCGGTTGCCCCGGCTTGAGGCCGATCACCGAGTTGGTGTAACCCGCCTCCAGGTTGCCCAGTGGGATGCCCAGCAGCGCGGCGCCATCGCCCTTGGCAAAACGGTTCTGCAGCATGTCCCAGTAACCGGGCGGCAGATCGCCCGGCAGCAGCGGCACCGCCGTTTCCGGACCCACGACGAGAGAAGTGTCAACGGCCATCAGCTGCTGGCCGTACCAGTGCAACGCGTCGGGCACGCCTTTGCCGGGTTGGAATTTCTCGTCTTGCGGGATGTTGCCTTGCAGCAGCGTCACGTCGAGCCAGCCCGCACTGCCCGGTGGCGGGCCTGCGACGATGGAGCCAGTGCGCGCGAGCGGCTCTGCCGGGCCGGGCAAACACCAGGACACAACGCCGAGCGTGAGCACGGTCAGCGCAGGTGCCCACCAACCGCGCGGTTGCGCCAGCGCGCCCAGCAGCGCCAGCACGCTGGCCGAGAGCAACGCGGCCACCGCGCCGGTGCCGTACACCCCCACGTAGCGTGGCCAGGCAGCCAGCGGCCCGTCCAGGTGCGCATAGCCGCTGGCCCCCCAGGGGAAACCAGTGAACCAATGGCCACGCAGCAGTTCGGCCAGCGTCCAGAGGGCTGCGAACAGCACTGCTGCCCACACCGGGTGGACACGCCGCTTGGCACACAGCGCGCCGTACACCCCACCTGCCACGCCGTAGTACACGGCCAGAAACCCCGCCAGCCCGACCACCGCCGCCACTGTCAACGGCGCAGCCAGTCCGCCATAGGTGTGCATGGAGATGTACAACCACCAGAAGGTGCCGGTGAGCATGGCCAGCGCAAACACCCAGCCGCGCAAGGCCGCCTGCGGCCAGGTGGGCGCGCGCTGCAACACACCGGCCAGCAACACCAGCGACAGCACTTGCAGCCACCAAACCGGCTGGCCTGGTGACATGCCGGGCGGCGCCCAGGCGAACGGCCAAGCCAGCGCCAGCGCGTGCAGGCCACCGCCCAGGGCGGCCAGCACCAGGGCGGGCGCCCGCCGGGTCATGGGGCAGCCGGAGCAGGCGTGACCGGGGCGACCTTGAACCACTTCACCGCACCGCCTTTGGTGTGCAGCACGGTGAACTTGAGCCCGGCAATCGCGAAGTGCTCGCCACGCTTGGGCACATGGCCCATTTCGTGGGCGACCAGGCCGCCGATGGTGTCCACGTCGTCGTGCGACAGTTCAACCGAGAACGCCTCGTTCATGCGCTCGATCAGCGTGTCGCCGCTGACGCGGTAGGTTTTGTCAGGCAGGCCAAAAATGTCGCCATCGTCTTCGGCGATGTCGAACTCGTCCTCGATCTCACCGACGATTTCTTCCAGCACGTCTTCGATGGTGATCAGCCCCGCCGTGCGGCCGAATTCGTCGATGACGATGGCCAGGTGGTTGCGGTTGCCGCGGAACTCGCGCAGCAAGTCGTTCAGGCCTTTGCTCTCGGGAATGAATACCGCCGGCCGCAGCAGCGCACGGATGTTCAGCTCGGGCGCACGCTGCAGTTTGAGCAGGTCTTTCGCCATCAGCGTGCCGATGATGTTTTCTTTTTCGCGCTCGAACACCGGGAAGCGCGAGTGCGCGGTGTCGATCACCAAATGCAGCAGGTCGTCGTACGACGCGTCGATATCGATCAGGTCCATCCGCGTGGCGGGCACCATCACGTCGCCGGCGGTCATGTCGGCCATGCGGATCACGCCTTCGAGCATGGCGCGCGACTCGGCGCCGATGATGTCGTTGTCTTCCGCTTCGACGAGGGTTTCGATCAGCTCGTCTTTGGAGTCGGGACCGGGGTGGAGAAACTCGGCAACTTTCTGCAGGAAGCTGCGTTTGTCCTGGTGGGGCTCGCGTTCAGGGCGCGCCGGATGGGGGTCTGACACAGGCGTGTGCGGTAGTGGATGAACCACAAGGATAGCGGATTGGCGTGACATGCCACCCCGGGGGCCAGCGCGCGCTCAGCCGGCCGACTTGTGGCGGCCTTCGCGCACCCCGCTGCGCACTTCCTGCAGCGTGGCCAGAAAGTCCCAGAACTGCTTGGCCTGCACCTTGAGGCGGTAGTCGGTCTGCGCGAAATGCTCTTCGACGATTTCCGTCATGCGGGAGTCGAGGTCGGCGGGGGGCAGTTTCAGGTAGGCGTCCGACTCGGGGCCGTTGCGCTCCACCAGCGCACCGGCATTGCGGGCGATCTTCAGCATCACCGTGTTTTCGGTCAGTGCGTGGATGAACAGCAGGTTGACGTTTTCGTTGCGGGCGTGGATCACCGCACGCTCGAACAGCCGCGCGCCATACCCCCGGCCACGTGCCGTCTTGAGCACCGAGACACCGAATTCGGCACAGGCCTCGCACTTCGGGTCGGGTGAAAACGCCAGATGGGCCATCGCGATCAGCGTCAGCCGGCGGTTGTAGATGCCAAAAATCTCGTCGCGCTCGAAGTCGAGGTGGTCCACGTAGTGCTGCACCTGCACGTCGCTGGCGGCGTAGCCAAAGCGCAGGTAACGGTCCGACGGGTCCAGCGACAGCAGGTGGGCCGCAATCCGTTCGCGGTGGCTGGGGCCGAGGGAGCGGATCGGCACGATCACCGACGGCTTGCCCTGCGGTACGGGCTCGTCCAGCGGCTTGGCCGGCATGCGCAGCATCTCCCGGCCCGCATTGAGCGAGGCTTTGATGAGTGCTGCGGGGTGGACCATGGGAACCAATATAGGGTTAATACTTAGATTCAACAACCCATAAACGGTGGGCAAAGGTCACAGTTGACAGGCTTTTGGGCACCATCTTTACCAAAATTCAAGCCAAATTCGGCCTGAGCCTTAGTGGAATCTCACGATTTAGCTATACATTCAGGAGCAAAAGTATTTGCTGCAATGCACAAATACCTGACAAACGGTCAGACCCAGCGGCATTGTGGCGCCAGAAACTGGCGCCCGTCCAGCAGCTACGCCGCCAGGCGGGCCAACACGTCCTGGAAAACGACCGGCCGGTGTGCCAGATCCACATGGCCCGCGCCGGTGATCAGGCGGTTGTCCGCCCCCGCCAGCATGGCGGTGGATGGCGGTGCCACGATGTTGTCGGCGTTGGAATACCAGCAGGTGAAACGCGCAAAGCGCGCCGGCGGCTCGCCTTGCGCCAGTTCGGTCAGCCACCGGCTGTTCAAACGCATCTGGCGGCCATTGGTGCCGTGGCCAAATCGGGCAAACCAGGTGCCATGGTGCGGGGAGCCGAGCGTCACCACCTCTGAGATGGCCAGGTCATCGGCAGGCAAAGGGGCCGCACCGGCACGCGCCCGCAACCAGGCCCGCACCACCAACCCGCCCATGCTGTGGCAGACCAGCAGCGGCGGCTGGCCAGTGGCCCGGCGCACCTGCTGAACCGCCTGGTCCACCTGGCGCAGGTAACCGTCAATCGAGCCGAACACCGGTTCGAGGTTGACGGCCACGAAGGCGTGTCCCCGCGTGCGCAATGCGGGCAGCCAGGGGTTCCAGAAACCGCGGTTGCACACAAACCCATGGACCAGCACCACCCCGCGCGGCCCCGTTTGGCCCGGCGCCAGCGCGGGCAGGTGGTCGGGCGTGCGACCGGAACGAAAAGGCTGGCGCCAGCCGAATGTCTGGAAAGCCACCACCGTTTCCCGCACCGCCGCGAGCAGCAATTGCCCCGGCGTGGCAAGTGGCACACCACAACCCCGGTTGACCACATTCAGCAGCGTGAATTCGACGGCAAACACAACGACGTAGAAGAACAGCACTCCCACAAATCCGGCGGCAGCCCAGAGCGGGCCGTGTGGCCAGAGCCAACAGGCCACCAGCGTGGCCAACCCCAGCAGCGCCGCGCAAATGCCGCGTTGCAGCTGGGCCAGCATGCTCAGGCCAGCGCCACGTCACGCCCGGTCAGGCGCTTGGCCAGGCCCTGGGCCAGCCGGTTCACCGTGCCGTAGATCGACAGCTGCGGGTTGGCGCCAATGCTGGTGGGGAACAGTGAACCGTCGTGCACCGACAGGTTGGACAGCTGCCAATGCTGGCCGTCGGGCCGGGTCACGCCCAGCGCCTCGCTGCCCCCCATGCCGCAGCCGCCCATCACGTGGGCACTGACGACGCGGGTCAGCAGCGGCTGCATGGGCAGCTCGGCAATGCCTTTTTGAGCCTCGGCCCAGGAGGCGTAGGGTTTGGCGGTTTCGTGCACCGGCAGCACCTGGCGGGCACCGGCCGCAAACTGGATCTCGGCCATGGACAACAGGGCACGCCGGGCGCCTTCCATCACAAAGCGGTTCAGCGGGTAGTCGAGCACAGGTGACCCGTCTTTGCGCAAACTCACTTTGCCACCGGTCGATTCGGCATGGAAGCCATCGCGCAGCAACGCCAGCAGCACCTGCGCATTCGGCAACTGGCCCAGCAACTCGGCTTGCGCTTTGCCATAACCTGGCAGGGTGGACGCAAAAATCACGGGGTGAATCGGCGGCGCTTCGAGCTTGTAGCCCATCGGGCCGTCAATCGCGTGGGTGCTCAGAAAGTGGTCAGAGTACACCGTCTGCGGTGCGCCCTGCCACCCCTCCACCTTGTGCGGCATGACACCCGCCGACATCACCACCGGGTGCAAAAAGGTGCGGGTGCCCAGGCGGCGGTGCGGGTCAGGTGCTTCTGTGCGCATCAACACCGCCGGCGAATTGATGGCACCGGCCGCGAGCACATAGTGTTTGGCCACGATGCGGGTGCCGGCCGAACCCACCGGTGTGCCGTTGGCACTGACCGGCCGAACCAGCAAGCCACTGACCTGCTGCCCAGCCAGCTCGAAGCGCTCGGCCCGTGTCTCCACCAGCAGTTGCGCACCGGCATTGAGCGCGGCGGGAATGGTGGTCACCAGCATCGACTGCTTGGCGTTGATCGGGCAGCCCATGCCACACGAACCCAGATTGGCGCAGCCCTTGACGTTGCGCGGGATCACGGCGCTCGACACGTTGATGCGGCTGGCCCCCCGGCGCAAGGCCTCGTTGTTCTCGTTCGGCGCCAGCGTCCACGGGGCGATGCCGAGCCGCTTCTCGGCCTGGGCGAAGTACGGCCCGAGTTGTTCATGCGAATAGCTGTCCAGCCCGAAATGCGACTGCCAGTACTGCAAGGTGTCGCCTGGCGTGCGGAAAGAGCTGGTCCAGTTCACCGTGGTGGAGCCGCCCACACAGCGGCCTTGCAATATGGTGATGGCCTTGTCCTTGGTCTTGCGGCCGGCACTTTCCTGGTACAGGTCGGGGTAAGCGACGCTTTCCAGTTGCTTGAAGTCGCTGCTGCTGCGCAACGGGCCTTCTTCCACCAGCACCACGCGCAAGCCAGCCTTGGTCAGCACCTCGGCCGTGACACCGGCACCGGCACCGGTACCGACAATCGCCACATCGCAGTCGATGCGGGCAGGCAAGGCGCCGTGCGGGCCACCCCGCACGGTCCAGCCGCGTTTCAACCCCTCGCGGATCGGGTCAGGAAATGAACTCATGGGAATGTCTTTACAACTTGACCGGGCCGCTGTAGCCCATCAGGGCCCAGCTGCTGCTGTCGGCAAAATAGGCACCGTTCACGATTTCGCGGAAGGCGTGGTAGACCTGTTGGCGCAAGCCAAGGCTGGAGGTGCGCATGGCCTGCAGGTGGTCCTGCAACTGGGCCACAGAGGCCTCTTCAAACGGCGTGAACAGACCAAACACCGCCACGCGGCCCACCGCCAGTGAAACGATGGACAGCAGCTCGGCCAGTTCGTCCTGTGTGGCGCCAGGCAAGCCGCCAATCAGCACCTCCACCCGCTGCACCATGCCGTCAAGCGCGGCCGCCCGGGCTGGTGCAGCCGCCGGAATGCAGCCGTCCAGAATCGCCGCACCCACGCTGCGAAAAATCGTGCGCGAGGCCGCCGACAACCGCCCCTGGCTCAGCGGTGAGTCCCATTGCGCCACGGCCAACCCCGCCAGGCTCATGGCAACGGCGCTGCCAACACCCAGTTTGAGTAAGGTTCTTCTTTGCATGATTTGACTATCGCATTGTCACGAGCCATGCCGCTAGAGCGTGTCGTCTAGCTGACATGGGCAGAATCCCTTGTATGCCCAAGGCCAACCCGCCCACCGACACCATCCACAACGCACTTGGCGTGGTGGCTCGCTTGCGCGAAGAGCGCGCCCACAAACCGGCCATGGCCCAAGCCGTTTCGCAGATCAAGTCGCTGCAAAGCCGACGCTTCAGTGGCACGTATGCCGATGTACTGCGCGACCCGGCGTACACTGCAGCGGCAAAATTCTTCCTGGAAGAGCTGTATGCCGACCGTGATTTCGCAGACCGTGACGCCCAGTTCTCACGGGTTGCCAACACCCTTCAGAAGCTGTTTCCCGCTGCACTAGTGACCACCGCGTGTGCGTTGGCAGAACTGCATGCACTGACGGAGCAGCTTGACCAGGCAATGGCCTATGAATACCTGGCCTTGACCAACGATGCCCACTTTTCGGGGTCAGAAGCCACGCGTTACCTGACAACATGGCGCAAAGTCGAACAGCAAGACAAGCGGCGCCTTCAGCTTCAAACCGTACTGACCATCGGCAACGACTTGGCACGCCTTACCCGCACGCCCGGCCTGCGCACCCTGCTGAAGATGATGCGAAGACCAGCCAATGCTGCAGGCATGGGCATGCTCCAGCAGTTTCTGGAATCGGGTTTTGACACCTTTGCCACCCTTGCAAAACAGCCCGGTGGTGCCAACCACTTCCTCCACCTGATCGAGCAGCGCGAAGGCGCTTTGATTGACATGCTGTTTCATGCCCCCTTCGCCGATGCCGAAGCGGCACTGCACGCCTCCCTCGCGCCGACCTGCAACAAGCCGGCTGGCGACGGCAATACTTGAACATTCCCTTGAGATGCCATTCCCATGCACAACACACCAGAACTTCCACCCGGCGTGACCGTACTGGAACGCGGCTGGCTGTCGTCAAACAACATCGTCAGCATGGGCCGCCACGGTACCGCCTTGGTCGACACCGGCTACGCTACACATGCCCCACAAACTGCGGCCCTGGTTCAACAGGCCCTGGGGCCACGCAAGCTGGACAGGTTGGTGAACACCCACTTGCACAGCGACCATTGCGGCGGCAATGCGCTGCTGCAAAGCACTTACCCACAGTTGGCCACCAGTATCCCCCACGGCCTCGCAGAGCATGTGCGTCAGTGGGACCCTGTGACCCTGGGTTATGCGCCAACAGGGCAACAGTGCCCCCCGTTCCGCTACGACACGCTGCTGCGAAATGGCGACTCGCTCGAACTGGGCGATTGGTCTTGGCAAGTCCACAGCGCCCCAGGCCATGACCCAGACGCGGTCATCCTGTTTCAGCCCGACTACGGCGTGCTTATTTCAGGCGATGCACTGTGGGAAAACGGCTTTGGCGTCGTGTTTCCTGAACTGGAAAACGAACCAGGTTTTGCTGAAGTCGCCCAAACATTGGACCTGATCGAATCCCTGCGTCCGCGCAGCATCATCCCCGGCCATGGCGCGGCATTCGGCAATGTGCCGAACGCGCTGTCAATTGCCCGGAAGCGACTGGAAGGGTTTGTGAACAACCCCGACAAGCATGCGCTGCACGCCGGCAAGGTATTGCTGAAATTCAAACTGTTGGAGCTGCAGCAGGTCGCCCGAAAGGATTTAGAGGCCTGGGCTTTGCAAACACGCTACGTCACGCAATTGCACGAACGCCACTTCAGCAAAGTGCCGATCACATCGTGGCTGGCCGAGTTGCTGCTGAGCCTGGAGCGGTCAGGCGCTCTGCGCACGCACGGAGACACGGTGTTCAACCAATAACACAACAAATACGATAGCGGGGGGATGGGTATTGCCAGAACGGCAACACAGAAGTGAAGCACCCAAAACAAAACGCCCCGATCGCTGACCGGGGCGTTTGCTTGGTTGTAATAGCCTGACGATGACCTACTTTCACACGGGAACCCGCACTATCATCGGCGCAGAGGCGTTTCACTGTCCTGTTCGGTATGGGAAGGAGTGGGACCACCTCGCTATGGTCATCAGGCATAACTGTTTGTCATCTTGACTGGGTCAAGACAACGAATTCATAGAGTAAATCAGCTTGTATATTTGAATGCGTCAACTTGGCATAACTTCTTTGACATTCATCAAAGTTATAGGGTCAAGCCGCACGAGCAATTAGTATCAGTTAGCTTAACGCATTACTGCGCTTCCACACCTGACCTATCAACGTCCTGGTCTTGAACGACTCTTTAGGGGGCTCAAGGCCCCGGCAGATCTCATCTTGAAACGAGTTTCCCGCTTAGATGCTTTCAGCGGTTATCTCTTCCACACTTAGCTACTCGGCAATGCCACTGGCGTGACAACCGATACACCAGAGGTGTGTCCACTCCGGTCCTCTCGTACTAGGAGCAGGCTTCCTCAAATCTGCAGCGCCCACGGAAGATAGGGACCAAACTGTCTCACGACGTTTTAAACCCAGCTCACGTACCTCTTTAAATGGCGAACAGCCATACCCTTGGGACCGGCTACAGCCCCAGGATGAGATGAGCCGACATCGAGGTGCCAAACACCGCCGTCGATATGAACTCTTGGGCGGTATCAGCCTGTTATCCCCAGAGTACCTTTTATCCGTTGAGCGATGGCCCTTCCATACAGAACCACCGGATCACTATGTCCTGCTTTCGCATCTGCTCGACTTGTCAGTCTCGCAGTTAAGCACGCTTATGCCATTGCACTATCGTCACGATGTCCGACCGTAACTAGCGTACCTTCGAACTCCTCCGTTACGCTTTGGGAGGAGACCGCCCCAGTCAAACTGCCTACCATGCACTGTCCCCGATCCAGATAATGGACCTAGGTTAGAACCTCAAACACACCAGGGTGGTATTTCAACGTCGGCTCCACAAGATCTAGCGACCCTGCTTCAAAGCCTCCCACCTATCCTACACAGATCTGTTCAAAGTCCAATACAAAGCTACAGTAAAGGTTCATGGGGTCTTTCCGTCTTTCCGCGGGGAGATTGCATCATCACAAACATTTCAACTTCGCTGAGTCTCAGGAGGAGACAGTGTGGCCATCGTTACGCCATTCGTGCAGGTCGGAACTTACCCGACAAGGAATTTCGCTACCTTAGGACCGTTATAGTTACGGCCGCCGTTTACTGGGACTTCAATCAAGAGCTTGCACCCCATCATTTAATCTTCCAGCACCGGGCAGGCGTCACACCCTATACGTCCACTTTCGTGTTTGCAGAGTGCTGTGTTTTTAATAAACAGTCGCAGCCACCGATTTTTTGCAACCTCATTGGGCTCCAGGAGTAAATCCCTTCACCTACTAAAGGCACACCTTCTTCCGAAGTTACGGTGTCAATTTGCCGAGTTCCTTCTCCTGAGTTCTCTCAAGCGCCTTAGAATACTCATCTCGCGCACCAGTGTCGGTTTGCGGTACGGTCGTGTGTAGCTGGAGCTTAGTGGCTTTTCCTGGAAGCAGGGTATCACTCACTTCAGCGGCAAGCCGCCTCGTTATCACCCCTCATCTAAGCCCGGCGGATTTACCTACCAGGCACGACTACAGGCTTGAACCAACATATCCAACAGTTGGCTGAGCTAACCTTCTCCGTCCCCACATCGCACTACACATCGGTACAGGAATATTGACCTGTTTCCCATCAGCTACGCATCTCTGCCTCGCCTTAGGGGCCGACTCACTCTACGCCGATGAACGTTGCGTAGAAAA